>BTVJ01000010.1:0-162870 GCA_045863395.1 Myxococcales bacterium | reverse complement strand
CCGAAGCGCGGTATGTCGCAACGCCACCATTCCGTCGCGGTTAGGGACCGAACTATGCTATATGCTGCGCCCCCCGCAGTAGAACCAAATCGGTGTGCGCCGTGGGCTGTGCGCTGCGGGGCCCGTGCAGCTTGGGAAGGGCGGTCACTCCGGTGGGGTCGCGGGAGGAGCGGGGGCTGCGAGCTTGCAGTGCAAACCGACGCCCGAGGTTCGTGAGCGTCAGCGTTACCCCAAGGACGGTGCGCCTCCTCTTCCGGTGCGGTCGGGCGCCCACTCGAGATGCTCCTCGGGGCGGTCGCGCTCTGGCTGTCGGTCCGGGGCGTTGGGGACTGCCGCCCAGGTGACCCCGGACCTCCGGTTGACGTCTGTGCTGCGGGACGGCGGCCGTCGCGTCGGGGCCGCGTTGGTCGTGCTGCGTCGTAGCTGGCGGCGCGATTGCGTTCGTCGCCGTTTTCGGTGGCCGCGGCGTGGCGCGTTTCGACCGAGGCGACCACTCCAAGCGCGGCGTGCGGCTGCCGCGACGAGCTGGTCGGGTGGCACGCGCATGGTGCTTGTGCTGCCGGGTCGCAGTGGTTGGCCGGGGGTTCTGTGGCTTCCACTGCGATGATGCTCGAGTCGGGGTCCTCGCGGTTCGTCGTGGTTGAGGCCTTCGTCCATACGCCCGACGCGCCGCCGGCGATGGCTGCAGTCCGCAGACCGGGCATCTTCCCGGAGGAGCCTCGGTGTAGGACTTGTACTGCCGCGCCGCAGTGATTGCCCGGGGGCTCCTCGGGTTGTTGTACCGCGATGTGCGCAGCGGGGCTACCGCGATGCTCGCTGGTCGTCCTCGCGGCGGCCGGCCGAAGCGCATTGTCCGAGGGAGTTTGGGCGCCCCGCCCGGAGGAGTCCCGGCGCACCGAGGCACCCACTCTCCCAGGGCCCAGACACGATACGTTCCGGGGTGCCGTGAGGCGCCGTACCTCTGCCCGGGCGTGGGCGCTGGCGGCCGGGCACACGGTCGCTGCTGATCGACATCGCGGGGCGTCTCTGACGCACGTTGGGCAGGAGCGCTGGCTTCCACCCACGCCGCCGTCGCCCGAACCGTCGCGCTCCCACGGCGGCCTGAGGCTCATGAGGCCCGGCGGTCGCTGGCGGCAAGCACCACGGCGAGTCCTGCACGACACCCTGTCTCGACGCGAGGGTGGTCGGCCGTCGCGGTGCCTGGAACGGTGTGAGGCTCGCGGTCGCGTCACTTCTGCGTCCCCCTGGGTCGGGCAGCTCCTTGATGCCGACGTCGTGGGTGCCACTTGGGCGCCTCTCCTCATTGCACTTGGCGACGATAAGGGAAGCGGGTTGGGCGTGTCTAGCGAAAAGGAAACCGGTGAGAGAGAGGAATCGTCGTTCACTCCAGTTCGCACTGCTTCCATGGCCGCACGCAGCCACCCGGGCACAGCCGCGCCGCTTGACTACCGACTGCCATGGTCGCGCGTGGCACCGCTACCTGCGTCTCTGGCGCTCACTGCGGGGGTGCTGCGGCCGCGCGCCGTGCTCCGCGCCCCTGCTCGACCTGCCCGCGTGTACGCCACTCCAGCGCTCCCCAACAGGTCGACAGCAGCCGCTGTCCCCCGAGAGTGCGCCACCGCCGCCTCGGCGAGGTTGAGGCCGATGGACGACGCTGAGGTCCCGCCGCCGTCCTCGAGCGTCGCGATGCAAGGTGTTCAACACAGGCAGCAGCGAGGAGCAAGTCGGCGACAGCACGAAACACTCACACCAGAGCGAGCAGCACCGACTCGGATGCGCCCAGCAGCATGGTGGCATGTACAAATCAAGGCCAATGCACGCGACATACCGCAAGAGAGCTGCACAGAGCACATCGACAGCAATTGCCACACAGCGCAAGTGCAAGACACTACCATCGACGATGCATAGCGGTGTACCGCAAATACAGGCGCATACCACTGAATACCAGCCGATATGCATCGTGGATGCACCGATGATGCCAAACGAATGCAGCATACATGCAGTCACATGGAATCACGTACCAGACGCAATGCACAAGGGACCAGCTCCGATCCAACAATCACCACGGCGCCACCGACGCCAGCAGAGAAGCCAACCCCGATGTTGACCCCAGTCGGTCGACCGATCCTGCCGTAGCGAACAAATGGCATCGCAGTTGCGGTGAGGCAAGTTGCCTCGCCGCGTGCAGCCTCCGCAGTGGGAGCAGGAGATGGCCAAGAAGGTGTCCTTTCCTCCGAAGACGTTCGACGACGACCTGGCGGCGTTCGCTGACCTCTTCAAGGCCAAGGGGTGGAGCTTCTCCGGTGTCGAGACGGCGACGCTGCTGGCGGACGCCCCCGCGCAGCGTGAGCAGCGGACTCAGCACGACCTCCTGGAGCTGGAGTACACCCGCGTGCGGGAGACCTTCATCCGGGATCAGGAGGCTCGGTACAGCCGCTTCGCCGCTGCCCTGAACGCCGCCCGGGGGGCCTTCCGCAAGGACCCGATCATCATGAAGGAGCTCACTCGCTTCAAGCGCTCCATTCGCCGAAGCCGCCCCACGGAGGAGACTCCGGCCTGACCTCCGCTCCAGGGTGCTCCGTCCCATCCCTGGTGCTATGGTACACCCGGGACGCCCTGGAGCGCCCTGGGAGGAGCATGACGCCATCCATCGGCCGCGCCCGCGACGCGCCCGGCCCCTTCGGCCGGCTGCTGGACCGTGTGCGGGCTCGCCCCCTGACCTTTGACCCGACCCCCTACCTCGGGCGCCTCGCTGCGGCGCGCGCCCTGGAGACGCAGCTCCTCGGCGCGCCCGACGCTGCGCTCCGCGCCCACGCCGAGCGCCTCCGCGCCCACGCCGAGCGCCTCCGCGCCCACGCCGAGCGCCTCCGCGCCGCATCCCCCCCACAGATCCTTGCCCTCGCCGCCGAGGTGGCGCGCCGGACGCTGGGCATGCGACCCTTCGACGTGCAGCTCGTCGGGGCCATGGTGCTCATCGAGGGGCGCGTCCTCGAGATGGAGACCGGGGAGGGGAAGACCCTCGTCGCCGCTCTCGCCGCCGTCCACGCCGCCCTGAGCGGACGCCGGACCCATGTGCTCACCTTCAACGACTACCTGGCCCGCCGCGACGCCGTATGGATGGGCCCGCTCTACGACTTCCTCGGGGTGGACGTCGCCGCCGTGCACGCGGGCCTCTCTCCGCACGAGCGCCGGGCCGCCTACGGCGCCGACGTCACCTACGTGACCGCCAAGGAGGCGGGCTTCGACCACCTCCGGGACGGCCTCTGCGCCACCTCGACAGACCGCGTCCACCGCGGCTTCGACGTGGCCATCGTCGACGAGGCGGACTCCCTGTTGATCGACGAGGCGCGCATCCCGCTGGTCATCGCCGGAGACCGCGAGGAGCGCGCCCACAGCGCGACCCGCGTGGCGGCGCTCGTGCGGAGTCTCGACCCAGCCCTGGACTACGTGGCCGACCCCGCGGGTCTCAACGTGTCCCTCACCGAGGCCGGCATGGCGCGGGTCGAGGCCGCTCTCGGGTGTGGCAGCCTCGAGGAGCCGGACAACCTTCGGTGGCTCACCGAGGTCAATCTGGCGCTGCACGCCGAAAACCTGCTGCGGCGCGACGTGGACTACATCGTCCGCGATGGCGCCATCGTGCAGGTGGACGAGTTCACCGGCCGCGTCGTGGAGGACCGCCGCTGGCCCGACGGGCTCCAGACCGCGCTGGAGGCCAAGGAGGGGCTGCGCTTTCGCCGCGAAGGCCGCGTCCTCGGGCAGATCACCATCCAGCACTTCGTCGCGTCCTACGCCCACCTCTCCGGCATGACCGCCACCGCTCGGCCCGCCGAGGACGAGCTCATGGAGCTCTACGGCCTGGACGTGGTGGTCCTTCCCCCAAACAGGCCGTGCATCCGCGAGGATCTGCCAGACCTCGTCTACACTCACCGCGAGGCCCGGGATCTGGCGGTCGTCGCAGAGATTCGCGCCGCCCGCGGGCGCCCCGTCCTCGTCGGCACGGCCAGCGTTCGAGACTCCGAGTCCCTGGCGCAGCGCCTCACCGCCGGGGGGATTCCGTGCGCCGTGCTCAACGCCAAGACGGACTCACTCGAGGCGCGCATCGTCGCCGAGGCCGGGGCCATCGGCGCCGTCACCATCTCTACAAACATGGCGGGGCGTGGCACCGACATCCGCCTCGGGGGCGCCGACGAGCGCGAGCGGGCGCGGGTCGCGGCGCTCGGGGGCCTGTACGTCATCGGCACGAGCCGCCACGAGAGCCGGCGCATCGACCGGCAGCTCCGGGGCCGCGCAGGGCGCCAGGGGGACCCGGGGACCTCACGCTTCTTCATCTCGCTGGAGGACGACCTCATCGTCCGGTACTCCGTCGATGAGCTCCTCCCGCGCCGCGCCCGTCGCCACCAGCTCGCCCCCGTCGGCGACCCGCTCGTGCGGCGGCGCATCGACCAGGCACAGCGTGTCATCGAGGGGCAGGGCTTCGACATGCGGCACACGCTGTGGCGCTACTCGTCCATCGTCGAGGCGCAGCGCCGCGTCGTCCGCGAGCGCCGCGACGCCGCGCTGGACGCGACCCCACCGCAGCCGCACGTCGCCGCCTGCCTCGACCGCCTCTGGGCCGACCACCTGGCCGCCGTGGACGAGCTGCGGGAGGGGATCTATCTGGTCCGCTTCGCCGGCCGCGACCCCCTGGACTCCTTCATGCGCGCCGTGGCCGAGGCGTTCGATGTGCTGATGGGCGACCTGGAGACCGCCGTCGCACAAACCGCAGACCCCACCGCCGTCCCCGCGGGCCCCTCCTCCACCTGGACCTACCTCGTGGACGACGACCCCTTCCGCGAGGCGCTGGGCCTCCACGTCGCCACCAGCCTCGGCCTGAGCCTCGGGGCCGTCCTGCATGCGCCGCTGTATCTCGCCGTGGTCGTCTGGCGGCGCTTCTTCAAGAGATAGCCCTGCGAACCTCTGCACCCGGTTGCGCTCCACCCCCGTCTCGATCCATCATCGGGCCCGACGCGACAGTCGCGCCCACACACCCTCACGAGAGGAGGACTCCCCATGATCCGATGTGCAGTCATCGCAGCAGCGCTCGCCCTCGCCGCCCCGGCGCAGGCCCAGGACGCCCCGCCCGAGGGTGCGCCCGACATGACGAAGATGGGTCCCATGGCCAAGACCGTGACCAACGAAGCGGCCACGCAGAAGGAGCTCGCCGAGTGGTTCAAGAAAAACGAGGCCCTCGGCATGAAGTGCGACGTGGAGGGCATGGCCGACATGATCGACTTCCCCGTCATCATGATGTCCGACAACATGGCGGGGAAGTTCGGCATGATGCAGCTCGACCGGGCCCAGTGGATCGCCATGATGCAGCCCTTCATGGACCCGGACGCGATGAAGGACATGAAGATGACGTCCAAGTACAAGTGCTTCCTGATGTCCGACGATCTCGCGTCCTGCGAGGGGGCCCTCTCCATGACCATCGGGAAGGAGAAGGCGAAGTTCAACAACCACGTGATCCTGACGCGGGTCGACGGCAAGTGGAAGGGCAAGACCATGATGGAGGCCGGGTGGGGTGACATGCCGGCGCCCAAGTAGCCCAGCCAGCACCCCCGCGAATCACGGTCAGAAGAACCGGCGAAACACCGAGTCTGACACCGCCACCGCCTGCGGTGTCAGGCGCAGCCTCCCATCATCCACAACCAGCCCGTCCCGAATCAGTCCGCGAAGCACCCTCTCAAATCGCTCCCGCACGTCGATTCCGGTCACGGCTAGCACGTCCTCCACGTCGAGCCCCCGGTCGAGCCGCAGCCCCGTCATCAGCCGCTCTCGGACGTGAGTCTCCGGGTCGATGTCTTCCGAGAATGTGATCGCCACCCCCGTCCGACCCACCGCGTCCATGTACTCGCCGAACTTCCGCACGTTGGTGCTGCGTCTCCCGAGACTCGCGAGATTCCCAACCCCCACACCCGGCACGAAGCTGTGCGCCCCCGCCCCGATCCCCAAGTAAGGCCGCCCCGTCCAGTAGAGCAGGTTGTGTACGCTCTCCTCACCCGGGCGCGCGAAGTTGCTGATCTCGTATCTCCCCAGCCCAGCGTCCCCCAGCACCGCGACCGCCCGCTCCAGCATGCGCACCTGGCGGGACTCGGGCGGCAAGCGCACTTTGCCGTCCCGCACGAAGCGCGCCAGCGGCGTCCCCTCCTCCACCATCAGGTTGTAGGCCGAGACGTGGCTCGCCCCCAGCGCGACGACCTCCGCCAGGTCCCGCTCCCACCGCGTGATCGTCTGCCCCGGCAGCCCGAACATCAGGTCGCAGCTCCAGCGGCGAAACCCCGCCCGCCCGACCGCCCTCAGAGCCTCCCGGGCCTCGTCCGCCGTGTGGATCCGGTCCATGGCCAGGAGGAGCGTGTCGTCGAGGGACTGAACCCCGAAGCTGACCCGGTTGACCCCGACCTCCCGATACGCGCGCAGCATCGCCTCGTCGCACTCCCCCGGGTTGACCTCGATGGTCACCTCCAGCGCGTCCACACCCCCGAACGCCCCCTCCACCGCCCGGAGCACCCTCCCGACCGCCCCGGCCCCCCACAGCCCCGGCGTCCCACCCCCGAAGAACACGCTGACCAGGCGCGCCTCGCCCAGCTCGCCCCGCCTCTCCTCGAGCTCCCGCAGCACCGCCCGCGTGTACGGCTCGGCGGGGATCTCCGGCACCGCATACGTGTTGAAGTCGCAGTAGTGGCAGCGCTTGCGGCAGAACGGGAAGTGGATGTAGAGCCCCGCCTGCCGGGGGAGCCCGCCCATCAGTCGTCCTCGTTGTGGATTGCGGGCAGGACGCGCGACGCCGCAGTCACCAACACTGGCTCGTCGGGCTCCTCCCCATGCGCAGCATACAGCTCCCCGTCCAAGGTATAGTCCCCCCGCACCGTCACCTCCTGCGCCCCCTCCACGTCCAGCACCCGCGGGTGCCGCCGCTCGCGCATCAGCTCGGGGATCATCCCGATGAGCCGCTCCCGGTCGGTCTCCAGGATGAGCTTCGCGTGGAACCCGGGGCTCCCCTCCGCGACGTGCAGCGCGCTGACCACCCCCTTCAGCAGCGTCATGTCGATGGTGCTCGCGACCAGCGCCGCGTAGGGCGCGTGCTCCACGCCGTCGATGATCGCCGCCCCCTTGGGCATGTCGATCATGTGCCCGTAGCGCCGCCACAGGGGGGTCGGCCACCGCACGCCGACCATGGCGTGCCCCAGGAAGCGCAAGAGCGCCCCGTAGCCGGTGCCCAGGTACTCGTAGAGCCAGAGCGCGTTGTAGACGAGCTGGCTGCCGAAGATGAAGCCCACCTGCCGGGGTGCGACCGACCGCCCCGGGCGGTCCGGCCTCTCGGCACAGAGCACGCGCTGTCTCCGTGTACGAAGCGCCCCCAGCGGGCGCCCCCCATACTCCCGCAGGAACCACCGCACCGTGCGCACGGCATTCTCTCGGGTGTTCATGGCCCGGCTGACCATGTTCATGGTCCCGCCGTTCAGGAACAGCACGTGCGGCGACGGCATCGCCACCCCGAAGCGCGCCTCCACCTCGTCCAGCAGGTCCCACAGCGCGTTGACCACGGTGTGCAGCGTGCCGTCGCCCCCGTTGGCGGCGATGACGTTGGCCCGCCGCCGGAACAGCAAGTGGATGAGCGCGCGCCGCAGGTCCCCCGGGCGCCGGGTCTCGATGACCGCCCCCGGGTCCGCCATGGCGCGGGTCAGGTGCTGGTGGATGGGCAGCACCCGGTTCTGCCGCGCGGCCGGGTTGCTGAGCACTCCGAGCCGAACCGGCGCCTCGTGCCGGTTGGACTCCAGCCACGCGGGGACGTCCCCCGGCTCGACGAGCTCGGGGCACGCCATCCAGTGCTCAGGTGCCATGGCGCGGTGGGAGTCGCTGGTCAGTTCTTTCGGATGGCGAAGAACTCGGCGTCGAAGCTGGCCGTGAAGCCGAAGACCTCCAGGTCGAGCGCCCAGTAGCACGGCTTGTCCACGGTGCCCCAGGCGTCGATGCGCCCGTCGGCGTCCACGTCGTAGAGCTTGCACGGCAC
Organism: Myxococcales bacterium; assembly: GCA_045863395.1. Lineage (GTDB taxonomy): Bacteria > Myxococcota_A > UBA9042 > JABWCM01 > BTVJ01 > BTVJ01. The sequence continues at coordinate 154,820 of BTVJ01000010.1, read as the reverse complement.
GGCGGTGGACAGGTGCATGTTCTCGACGTCCACGTCGAGGCCCGTCAGCAGCCCCTCCAGGTAGCTCACCCCGAGCGGGATCAGCGACTGGCAGGCCGTCTTGAGCGTGCCCTTGATGGCGTCGATGTCCATGTTGTCCGCGAAGATCTGGCAGCAGTTCTTGCCGGGCATCATGCCCTCCTTGCCGCAGAGGAAGGTCTGGATGACCTCCTCGTAGGTGTCGATCTTCGGGAAGCCGTCCGAGCCGTTCCCGAACACCGCCGGGAGCAGGAGCTGCTTGATGATCTCGTTGAGCAGCGCGCCGTACTGCAGGTTGACCGCGTGGTCGTAGACGTTCATGTCGTAGAACGTCGGCGTGACCTGCGCCTCGAAGGTCGCGGTCAGCGCGCCCTTCGAGAACTGGTTGAAGTTGAAGATCTGCTGCCCGCACCCCGGGTCATTCGGGTTGCAGCCGGAGTTCAGGGTCCAGGTGAAGGTGATCTCGTCCCAGGTCTGGGAGCACTGGTCCGTCGTGAACCACCCCTGCGTGTTGGGCACGGCCTTCTTCTTCGGGGGCAGCGGCTTCATGATGATGCGGCTGTGGAACTCCAGGTGCTGGAGGATCTGACCGAGGTCCTTGCCGGTGTGGAAGATGTCCTTGGCGATGGGGTTCTTCTCGATGAGCCCCAAGAGCAGCGCGTCCGCCGTCTTCACGATGATCTCGCCGAAGCTGCCCCACTCCCCGAGCTTGGGGTTGTCCGCGTCCGCAAAGACGATCTCGCAGATGGTGTCCAGGGAGTCGCCGTCGAGGCTGCACACCAGCATCAGCAGTCCGCCGGTCGGCGACTGGAACAGCCCGAAGATCACGTCGAAGATCAGCTTGATGTTGGGCGGCAGCGCGCTCGTGAGGTCCAGGAACGCCGTCACCTCGTACTCGCCCGTGTAGTCCGGCGGCACCGCGTTCAGGTCGACCGTCACGATGGTGGACTTGGCGAACTCCACCTTGCCGTCCGTGTCGTTGCAGCCGACGACCCGCAGCGCCCCGGGAGTGCCGTTGGTCTTGCCGAGCACGACGACGGTCCACTTCTGGTGAAGCTCCACGTCCAGCTTGGGCAGGGTGGGGGCCACCACCGACTCCTCCACCTTGGTCGCCTTGGGCAGCCCGAGCCCGCCGGCAGGGATCGCCTCCACCGGGTCGATGGTCGCGCACTCGTACTTGTTGGAGTCCGTGTGCTTGTAGATGGTGGTCTCGAGCTTGTCGAACTTCACCTGGGTCTTGTCATAGAGCGGGTTGAACTTGACCGTCAGGGGCGGCCCGATCTTGGACTCCACCGACAGGTAGTAGGAGATGGGCTCGGCGTCCGACCCGTCGCCCGGGCTCACCCGCAGCTCGAAGAGGCCCGCGTTGTTGTTGGCCACGTTGACCGTCGTCGAGACCGTGCCGTCCGCGTCCGTGTAGCCGGCGTTGGGGAGCGCCTCCAGCGTGGTGAGCGCCTCTTCTCCAATCAGATCGAAGAGCACGAGGCCGCTCGTGACCGGCGCGTCGTCGCAGAGGTAGCGCACCTTGACGCTGCGGGAGCCGCTGAAGAACAGGGTCAGGTTGCACGCCGACGTGCCCTTGCACGGCTGGCCGTCGTCGCCGGTGACCTCCACGAACTCCAGCACGCAGGAGCCCTCGGGGGTCTTGATGTCCTCGGGGGGCTCCACCTGCCCACCGCCGTCGGGCTTCTTGCCGCCGTCCTGCTCGCCGACCAGCGGGACGTCGCCTTCTTGGGCCACGTCGCTGCCGTAGCTGGAGCCGTCGTAGCCGGCGCCCGGGTTGTCGAAGGGGTTGTTGGGGTCGGAGGTCAGGCCCTCGTCGCCGCAGGCGGCGAGGACGAGCGCGAGCCCGATGAGCGAGGCGCGGGACCAGGATGCGTGCATGTCGACACTCCAAAGGGGGTCGGGTGGACGGACCGCGACATCTTACGGATCCACCGGAGCCTTGTCACGTCCGGCGTTCGCCCTCAGAACGCCTGGTCGAAGCCGGCCGTGAACACGCCGTGCTCGAAGCCGACCACCGGGCCGTTGAGCGGCACCCCGTAGTCCAGGCGCAGGACGTTGCGGTTGACGGGCACGATCAGGATGCGCGCCCCGAGCCCCACCGTGTGGATGGGCACCACGTCGTCGAAGGACTCGAAGGTCGTGCCCGCGTCCCAGAAGGCGACGAGCCCGCCCTTGAAGATCCACCACCCGAGGGACAGCGTGCGCAGCTCCAGGTTGGTGCGGACCACGTGCGTCCCTGCCAGGGATCGAGACTCCCGCCCTCGAAGCCCATTGTCCCCGCCGAGGGTGTACGGGTCCTCCCGGGTCAGGTCCCACTGCGTCCCGAGGAAGGCCCGCGCGTGGATCCGCAGCGCGCCGCCGAGCACCGGCGTGAAGATCCGCACGTCCGCCGAGCCCACGCTGTCCACGAACTGCCCCTCCAGGCGGCTCGAGCACGCCCCCTCCACGTAGAGCAGCGCGCCGTCCCCCAGGTGCACCCTCCAGGCGGCGCTCGCGTACAGCTCCGCAAACTCCCGCTCGCTGAAGAACAGCGCCCGAGACCCCCACCGGACGGACGCCCCCACCACCGGCCCCAGCCGCAGCTCCTCCGCCAGGGCGAAGGTCTCCACGTCGTAGAGGGTCACGAAGTCGTTGAGGAAGAAGTCGAGCTTGAAGATGCCGTAGGACGCCGTCTCACGGCGGGGCAGGAGCTGCGCCTCGAAGCGCGCCTTCTGCTCCTCGGTCGCGAAGCCGTCTCGGGCGCCCGCGTCCGTCCAGCGCAGCCCGTAGCCGAACGTCAGGTTCGTCTTGACGCGCTCGCCAAAGCTCCTCGTGCCGGTCGCCTCGAGGGCCACCCGCGCGTAGTCGAAGGTGCGCGGGATCGCGTCGTCCTCGGGCGTCTCCGGGTCGTCCCAGGTGCGGACGCTCTCGCCCCGAAAGTCGCGATAGATCTGGACGTTGTGCGACACGGCCAGGTTGAAGCCCCACTCCTGGCGGATGCTGCGCAGGGGCATCCGAAGATCCAGGAGCCCCACCGCCCCCTCGAAGGCGTCGTCGGCGCGCCCTACCAGGAACGACTCGTCCACATAGAGCGCCAGCGGGCTCCCGTAGACCCGCGGATCGTTGTAGAGGGCCCCGAGGTCGTAGGTGTCCTGGTCGAGCTTGAAGGTCGCCGCCACCTTCTTGTTGAGGCCGAGGAAGTTGTTCTCGCTCAAGCTGGTCGACAGGAAGTTGAGCACCGGGCCGGTGGTCTGGAACTCCGTGTTGCCGCGCAGGCTCCAGATGTCCCGCGTCACGACGAGCAGGTCGACCGCGCCGGGAGTGTCCGACGTGACCGGCAGCACCGCGACCACGGAGCGCAGCGACATGTCCCGCAGGTTGCGCTCGGTCTCAGCCACCAGGTCGTCGTCCCAGACGTCGCCGGGCCGCAGCAGCACCTCGCGCGCGATGACGTGGTCCTGCGTGGTCCAGTGGAACACGTTGGCCCACTGGAGCAGGTCCGAGTCCTCCTCGAAGACCTCGCGGGTCGACACGTGGACGGCGCCGATGGGGAGGCCGGCTGGCTCTTCCACGGGGGCGCGGTCCAGGCTCACCAGCGCCGCGGTCGCGGCGGCCAGCTCCACGTCGGACAGGGACTCCCAGGTCGCCCCCATGGCGCGGTGGGGGATCGCCAGGAGCGCCACTGCCACCAGCCACGCGTGGCGCGCTGCTCCAGTCTGGACCCACTTGCTGCAATGGCGCGGCGTCAAGGGCGTGGTCAACTCCGTCGGGTGGGCGCATGCTAGGGGAGCGGGGGGCAGAGCGTCAATGACGCGGAGGTGCCCGGATGGCAATACGGAGCTTCGCGGCGGTGTCCGTCGGGCCGGCGGTGGAGCGGGCCATCGGGGAGGCGGTGAAGGTCCTCCAGCGTGGCATGCGCGACACCCGCTGGGTACGCCCGGAGAACGCCCACCTGACAATCCAGTTCTACGGCGACGTGGAGGAGGCGGCCCTGCCGGCTCTCGCCGCGGCCCTCGCCCGGGCGGCGCGCGACGTGCCCCCGTTCCGCATCGCGCTCGCCGGCGGCGGCGCCTTCCCCTCCGTGTCCAGGGCGCGCGTCCTGTGGATCGGCGTCGAGGACCCGGAGGGGGGGCTCGTGCAGCTTGCCGAGGCGGTCCGCCAGGCGTCGGAGGCCCTGGGCTACCGGGCAGACCATCCCTTCACGCCGCACCTGACCGTCGGGCGGGCGAAGCGGCAGGTCATGTTCAGCGCAGCGGAGGCCCTTGCACACCTCGCGGGGCCCTTTGGCGAGGCGCACGTCGGTGAGCTGCTCCTGCTCCAGAGCGAGCTGGGGCCCCAGGGGTCCCACTACGTCGATCTGGGGCGCTTCCCCCTCGGGTCGTGAGCCTTGGAGAAGGGCCACGGATCACAGGACCCCCGCGGCGGCTTGCCATCCCGGCTGGGTTGTCTACATTCGCGCCGTGCGTCTGCGCGACAATCCGTCGCGCCCCCGCCGGATGTCCCGGCGGGCACGCACGGGGTCTACGGACATGGTGAGGGCGGCAATGAGAGCAGGATGGGCGATTGCAGCGGCCCTGTGGCTCGCGGCCTGCGGCGGCAGCGACGGCGCGTCGGGCGACGCGGTGGCCGGCAAGGACACGGTGAGCGGAGGCGACGCGATCCAGGGCGGCTACACCCTGGAGCCTTTCACCCCCCCAGAGAAGAACGCGATCATCGGGCAGGTGGTCTCCACGGACGGGGCGCCCATCGAGGGCGTGAGCGTCACGGCGGGCGGCAAGTCCACGACGACCAACTACGACGGCCTGTACGCGCTGGAGGTCACCGCCGCCGAGCGCATCGTCGTGCGCTTCCAGGCCGCGGGCTACGCGGACGTCAGCCAGCCGGGCGCGCTCCTGGAGGACGGGCGGGTGACCGTCAACGCGATCCTGTCTCGCCGCTCTCCGAGCGTCCCCGTCACCCCCGGCGCGGTCACTCCGGTGCCCGGCGGCGCGGTGACCGTGCCGGACGGCGCGGTGGTGGACAAGGACGGCAAGGCGGTGACCGCCACGCGCATCCGGGTCACGCCGGTGGACATCACGGGCCCCGAGATCGTCGCGGCGCCGGGCGACTTCTCGGCGACGACGACTGGGGGCGACACCGCCCAGCTCGAGACCTTCGGCATGGCGGAGTACCTGCTGACGGATGAGGGCGGCGAGCCACTGGCCATCAAGGAGGGCGAGAAGGTCGGCATCGAGATCCTGCTCCCCGCGGACACGGAGCTGAAGGACGGTGACGTCGTGCCCGCATGGCACTTCGACCAGGACGCCTCTCGCTGGGTGGAGGAGGGCACGGGCACCATCAAGCCGTCCACCCAGGACCCGGCGCGCCTGGCGTTCTTCGCGGACGTGGGCCACTTCAGTTGGTGGAACTGCGACAAGACCATGGAGACCACCTGCGTCAGCGGCGTGGTCAAGAAGTGCGACGGGACGCCGGCGTCGGGGGCGGACATCCAGGTCATCGGGCAGGACTACGACGGCACGTCGAGCGCGTGGGCGGGCACCGACGGGACCTTCTGCGCTCCGGCGAGGCGCGCCTCGCAGGTGCGGGTCTTTGCAGCACACGGCTGGGGCGCGGACCGGCTCGTGGCCGTCGCCGACGTCGCAACGCCCGATGTGGAGAGCACCTGCGCCACGGGCCCCTGCGCCGAGGTGACCATCACGCTGCCCTGCACACCGGCAGAGAGCGAGCTCGACTGCGACGACACCTGGTTCGCCGGGTGCAAGGGCTGCGTCAAGGGCAAGGTGCTGACGGAGGACGGCGCCCCCATCAGCTTCGCGAAGGTGGAGATCACGACGGGCAAGACGTCGATCACGCGCCTGACCGACGAGGCCGGCGCGTACTGCTCACCGGCGGCCCTCGGGTCCGTGGCGACCATCGTCGCCTCGGCGGGGGGCGGCGCGACCGGGGGCGCGACCTTCACGCCGGTGGAGCCTGGCGCCTGCCCGGACTGCGGCGAGGCCCCGACCATCACGCTGAAGCCGCCCTCCTCGGGCTCTGGCTCGGACCTGGACTACGGCCCGTGCCTCACGGAGGTCGGTGGTGTCACCCTGGACCCGCCGGTGCTCAACGGAGCCGACCCGAACATCTCCCGCCTGGGCGCGGGCTGGGCGGTCCTGACGCGCCGCGAGACCCAGGATGCGGAGTCGCCGGTGCGGGTCGACCTGGACATCGGCCTGGTGCCCGGCGGCACGACCACGGATCTCTTCGGTGACCCGAGCGCCACGCTGACCCTCACCCTGCCGTTCGTGCCCGGCGCAAAGACCTACGCCATCGAGGCGGGCGAGCCCTACTCGACCACGGAGCCGACCCTCAGGGCCCAGCTCTGGTCCCGCAACGGCATCAACAAGGGCCAGGGCAACGAGACCTTCGAGGCGATGACGGCGGAGCCCCCCGTCGGCGCCGGTTGGGTGCGGTTCGACAGTGCCCCGTCCAAGAACGGCGACGTGGTGACCGGCGCGTTCGAGGTCACTCTGGCGCCCCGCTGCGCGGCGCGGGCCTCGTCGGTCGTCCTGAAGGGCACGTTCTCCGTCACCTACTATGACTGGGGGAAAGACATGATCCCGAGCTTCACCGAGGACTCGGTGGCGCTGCAGAGCTGGGTGTGCAGCCTCTACCAGTCCATCCTCGTCGGCTACACCTACGACACCTGGTGGAATGGCGTGCTCAGCGCTGACCTGGACGGCCAGCCCGTGCCCACCACCACTGACTCCATCGGCGGCACGGCCACCTACTCGTGGGAGAATGACCGGCTCAACGCGGCCCTCTACAGCGACACGCTCAACGTCTCGTTCTCCATCGAGAACCCTGTCTCCGGGGAGAACCCAATCACGGGGGGCTACGCGACCACGGGCGACTCCTGCTACTACCAGATCGTCGATGGGACGGCGCTGATCACCGGTTTCACGGGCCCAGACACGGACACCTGGCTCACGGCCACCTGGTCTTTCGGCATGGAGCCGGGGCCTGGGAGCGAGCCGGGCACCTGCGGCCCGCACACGGTCACCGGACAGCTCGGCGCTCCCGTTTGCTCCAAGTAGCCTCCTCCCATTGAACCTCCCGCGCTGAGGTGGCAGGATGCCCTGCTCGACCCGCCCGGTGAGGTGCCTGATGAGACTCAAGAGCGCAACCCTGATGCTTGCCGCCGTGGCCGCCGTGGCTGGCTGCGACGACCGACCCCGCTACTATCCGTTCTACGACGGCTACACGGGCCTCGGCGGGGGTGGGGGTGGCGATGGGGGAGGCGCCGCAGAGGACGGCGCAGGCGGCGGGACGGACGCGGGCGGCAGTGGAGGCGGGACGGACGCCGCCAGCGCCAAGGACACAGCCAGCGGCAAGGACGCCTCGGCCCCGGACACGAGCGCCCCGGACGTCAAGTCGGGCTGCACCCCCGGCGAGACGCTCTGCGACGGGCCCGACGTGGTGCTCTGCAACCCGGATGGCGAGACGACCAAGGTGATCCTGACCTGCCCGTCGGCCTGCGCCGCAGGGAGCTGCTGCACACCCCAGTGCTCGGGCAAGGAGTGCGGGCCCGACGGCTGCGGGGGCTCTTGCGGCACCTGCGGCGTGGGCCTGGCGTGCAAGCAGGGAGCCTGCAACTGCGAGCCCGACTGCGAGGGCAAGCAGTGCGGCGACGACGGCTGCGGGACGCTGTGCGGCACGTGCAGCGAGACGGAGCTGTGCCAGGGCTTCCAGTGTGTCTGCCAGCCCCAGTGCTCGGGCAAGGAGTGCGGCCCCAACGGCTGCGGGGGCTCCTGCGGCACGTGCCCGTCGGGCGAGGAGTGCAAGGGCTCGGCGTGCGTCTGCAAGCCCGACTGCGCCGGCAAGGGCTGCGGCCCGGACGGCTGCGGCGGCTCCTGTGGCACCTGCGCGGGCGGCGAGACCTGCCACGGCAACACCTGCTCCTGCGCGACGGACTGCACGGGGAAGCAGTGCGGCACGGACGCCTGTGGGAGCTCCTGCGGCACCTGCCCCGGCGGAACCGCCTGCTCTGCCGGCGCCTGCAAGCCGGTGTGCACGCCGAGCTGCGCCGGGAAGCAGTGCGGCGGCGACGGGTGCGGGGGCGTGTGTGGCACCTGCACGGGCGGCAAGAGCTGCAACGCGAGCCAGCAGTGCGTGACGGCGCCGGCGGGGAGCTGCGCCAACTCCTGCGGTGCCAAGAGCGCCACGGGCACCTGCTACTGCGACGCCGCGTGCTCGGCCCAAGGGGACTGCTGCGCCGACCTGTGCACCCACTGCGCGGGCAAGCTGTGCGGGGGCGCCACCTGCGGAAAGGACCCGTGCGGCGGCACCTGCGGGACGTGCCCGGCGGGCAGCACCTGCACGAGCGGCGCCTGCTGCAAGCCGAGCTGCTCGGGCAAGACCTGCGGCGACGACGGGTGCGGCGGCTCCTGCGGCACCTGCACCGGTGGCAAGGCGTGCAAGAACGGGGCGTGTATCACCTGCACCCCGAGCTGCGCGGGCAAGGTGTGCGGCGACGACGGGTGCGGGGGCTCCTGTGGGACCTGCCCGTCCCCGATGGACACCTGCACGGCCGGCAAGTGCGAGGCCGCGGTGGGCACCTGCCTCTTCGTGCTGTTCTGCGGCCAGACCGACCTCCTGGGGGTGTGCTCCTGCGAGGTGGACTGCAAGGCCAAGGGCACGTGCTGCCCGGACGCGTGCCAGGTCTGCGGCTCGCTGATCACGGGCTGCCCGTAGCGCCCCACGTACCCTACCCCAAGAGCGGCACGCCCAGCGCCCACACGGCGGCAGTGATCACGACGACGCCCGCCAGGTTGATCCAGAAGCCCGCGCGCGCCATCTGGGCGACGGTCACGTCGCCCGTGCTGAACACGATGGCGTTGGGGGCGGTGGCGACCGGCAGCATGAAGGCGCACGAGGCGCTGAGCGTGCCGGCGAGCATCAGCGCGAGGGGAGGGTGCCCGCTGGCGACGGCCGTGGAGGCGAGGATCGGCAGCAGGATGGCAGCGGTCGCGGTGTTGGAGGTCACCTCGGTCAGGAAGGTGACGACCAGGGCGACCAGGGCGGTCAGGAGGACCGGGTGGACGGACCCGAGCAGCCCGAGGGTCGAGCCGACGAAGCCGAACAAGCCCGTCGCCTTGAAGCCGGCGGAGATGGCGATGCCGCCCCCGAACAGCAGGACGAGCCCCCAGGGGATGCGGCTGGCGGTCTCCCAGTCGAGCAGCGGCCCCTGGGAGCGCCCCGCCGGGATCAGGAACATGGCGAGGGCGGACGCCATGGCGACGGTGGAGTCGTCGGCAAAGGCCGGGTTCGGCAGCAGCATGGACCAGCCAGGGAGGGTGAGCGAGTCTCCGAGGGGGATGGGCTCCCGCAGGATCCACGCGGCGGCCGTCAAGGCGAAGACCCAGGCGATGCGGCGCTCGGAGGGCGCCATGGGGCCCAGCGACCGGCGCTCGGCGTCGATGACGGCGCGCCCCGCCTCGCCCCCGCCGTGAGGCAGACGCCCGACCCGCGCGACGAGCCACCACCACACGAGCGGGAGCATCACGGCCACGACCGGCACCCCGAGCTGCATCCACCCGAAGAAGGAGATGCGCGGCGCCTCGGGGAAGCGCGCGTGGTAGATGCCCATGAACAGGTTGTTGGGCGGTGTGCCGATGGGGGTGCCGAGCCCGCCGATGCTCGACGCGTAGGCGATGCCCAGGAGCAGCGTCGTCGCCAGCGCGCGCGCTCCGCGGGGGTCGTGCTCCTTCGCCCGCTCGACCACCGCGGCGACGATGGGCAGCATCATGAGGACGGTGGCGGTGTTGGAGATCCACATGGACAGCCCCGCGGTCGCCAGCATGAACCCCAGCACGAGGCGCCGTGGCGCGAGCCCGACGCGCCCCACCGTCCAGAGCGCGAGGCGCCGGTGGAGCCCCCACCGCTCGATGCCGGTCGCCACGAAGAAGCCCCCCATCAGGAGCAGGATGAACCGGTCGCTGTAGGACCCGGCCACGTCGGCGATGCCTGCGACCCCGAGCAGGGGGAAGGCGACCAGCGGCACGAGCGCGGTGGCGGCGAGCGGGATCGCCTCGGTCACCCACCAGGCCGCCATCAGGGTCGTCACGCCGATGAGGATCAGGCCCTCGCGGGTCAGCCCGGCCGGGAGCTCGGGGAGCCAGCGCGCGAGCGCCATGGCCGCTACGAGGGCCACGAGCCCGAGGGTGAGGCCGCCTCGCTGAAAGCGGCTCATGGTCACTTGAGGTAGCGTCGCACGGCGTCCTCGTGCTCCTTGGCCGTCCTGCTGAAGTGGTGCGTCCCCGTGCCGTCGCGTTTCGCCACGAAGAAGAGCATGTCCGTGCGCGCCGGCTCCAGCACGGCCGCCAGGGCCGCCGCGCCCGGGCTGGAGATCGGCCCCGGTGGGAGCCCCCGCACCACGTAGGTGTTCCAGGGGTTGCGGTCGTTCTTGCGGTCGACGACGGTCGGCACCTTCCCGTAGCGCTCGGGATGATACACGAGGGTCGGGTCCGTCTGGAGGCGCCACTGCTTGCGCAGGCGGTTGTAGAAGACCCCGGCGATCAGCGCGCGCTCGGCGCCGTTGGCGGTCTCCTCCTCGACGAGGGACGCGAGCGTGACCAGCGCGTGGTCGTCGAGGCCGTGCTCCCGGCGCACCCGCTCGTAGCCGACCCGGTGCGCGGCCTTCACCGCCGCCCACTCGGTGAGGAACTGCCTGCCCATGCGCTTCACCAGGGCGCGGGCGTCCGACTCGGCGGGCAGCTCGTAGGTCTTCGGGAAGAGATAGCCCTCGAAGGCGTAGACGTGCCCGCGGTCCGTCAAGGCGAGCCCCGAGGGCGCCCGGGCCGGGAGGCCGAGCTCCTGCGCCAGGCCCCAATCTGCTGCCGCGTCGAGGACCTCCGCCCGCGTGGCGAGCCCGAGCGCGTCGATGCGGTCGGCCACCTGCCACACGCTCTGGCCCTCCGGCGTGGTCAGGCGCACCCGGTCGGCTGGATCCGCGTCGATGAGGTGGTCGAGGAGCTCTCTCGGAGTCCAGCTCCGCGCGAGCAGGAATGCGCCTGCCTTCACGTGGTCCCGCTTGCCCGTGAGCGTGGCGTAGACCTTGAAGAAGGTCGGGTCCTTGACCAGGCCCCGCGCGACGAGAGACTCGACCACCTCGTCGAAGGACCCCGGGCGGACGCGCACGAGCACTCGCTCGCGGCTCGCGGGGTCGATGGGCGACGAGAGATAGTCCTCGTAGAGCACCACGACCCAGGTGCTGGCGATGGTCAAGGCCAGGGCCACGCCCCCGGCGATGAGCAGGCCCCTACGCGGCATCGCCCCTCGCCCGGGAGTCCAGCCAGTCCTGGAGCAGGATCGCGGCGGCCACCTTGTCCACCAGGTCTCGTCGTCGCGCCTGGGGCACTCCCATGGTGGACAGGGCGTCATGCGCCCGCACGGTGGTGAACCGTTCGTCGATCTCGTAGACCTCCATGCCGCTCGCCTCGCGCAGCGCCTGGGCGAACTGCTGCACCTCCCGCGCCTTCTTGCCCGCCTGCCCGTCCCCGTCGAGCGGGATGCCGATGACGAAGGCCACGCAGTCGTGCTCCCGCGCGATGCGCTCCAGGTCCACGAGGTCCTGCTTGCGCCGCTGGCGCCGCTCGTGCACCGCCAGCGGCGTCGCCACGACTCCAGACGGGTCGCTGAGCGCCAGGCCGATGCGCCGCTCCCCGTGATCGATGCCGAGGAGCCTCACGTGAGCGTCACTCCGCGCCGCAGCAGCGCAAAGACGTCCATCATCAGCGCGATGGACCAGTGGGCCGCCACGCCGAGCCAGAAGGAGCGGTGCCGCAGCGCCAGGTAGCCGAGGAACAGCCCAGTGGCGATGGCGCCAAACGTCTCTGGCATGGGCTTGCCGAAGTGCGAGATCACGTACGGCCCGACCATGAAGAACAGCGACAGGTAGCCGAGCTCGCGGGCCAGCCCGAACAGCATGTAGCCGCGCCAGAAGGACTCTCCGGACGCGAACACGAGCCCGTAGCTGAGCTGATAGGCGAGGAAGTGCCCCCAGGCGAGCGACTCATCGCGGATGATCGGGTTGCACAGGGGGTAGCGCGCCAGGAACGACGCCTGCGTGCTCGCCCACACCACGAAGGGGACGACGGCGAGCACGGCGAGCAGGTAGACCCACCACAGGTCGAAGGTGCCGCGGAAGCGCCAGCCGTAGTCCGAGGACGGGCGGCCGAGCGCGCGCCCGATGGCGAGCGGCAGGACGCTGCGCCAGAGCACGCAGCTCGCCACGAAGTAGAAGAAGGGGTACAGCGGGGCGAGCTGGCCTTCGAACGAACGGTCTGCGGCCCAGCGCCGGAAGGTCCCCTCGCGGCCCCAGAGCCACAGCACGGCGAGGAGCGCGATCGCCGTCACGGCGACCACGACGGTCTCCCGGCGTAGCTGCCAAGGGGCGCGGCCACGGAAGATCCACACGAGCAGGAAGAAGAGCGCCGCCCCGCCTGCAAACAGCGCCGGGACCAGCGGTGTCGCGGTCCAGGCCGCGCCGCGAGCGCCGTACCAGGCATAGGTGAGCCCGGCGAGCCAGGCGGTGGAGAGCAGGGCGACGGGCCACGAGAACGCCACGCCCTCGCCTTCGTGGACGGCGGGGACCAGGCGCCGGACGCCGGCGATCACGGCGGACGCCACGGCCTCTCAGACTGCGACGGTGCGCAGGTCGGCGGCGACGCGCAGCGGGGCGGCGGTGGCGGCGATGACCTGGTCCACCGTGACGTCGGGGGCGATCTCGGCGAGCACCAGGGCGCCGTCCTCCACGCGGAGCACGCCCAGCTCCGTGACGATCATGTCCACGACGCCCTTGCCCGTCAGCGGCAGGGTGCACTCGGGGAGGATCTTGGACGTGCCGTCCTTGGCCGTGTGCGTCATGGTGACGACGACGCGGCGGGCCCCGGCGACGAGGTCCATGGCCCCGCCCATGCCCTTGACCATCTTGCCGGGCACCATCCAGTTGGCGAGGTCGCCGGCCGCGGACACCTCCAGGGCGCCGAGGACCGTCAGATCCACGTGGCCGCCCCGGATCATGCCGAAGCTCTCCGCCGACGAGAAGTAGGCGCTCCCGGGAATCTCGGAGATGGTCTCCTTGCCCGCGTTGATCAGGTCCGGGTCCTCTTCGCCCTCCCGCGGGTAGGGCCCGATGCCGAGCATGCCGTTCTCGCTCTGCAGCACGACCTCGACCCCAGGGGGGATGTGGTTGGCGACCAGCGTCGGCATGCCGATGCCCAGGTTCACGTAGTCGCCGTCGCGCAGCTCCTGCGCGACCCGCTTCACGATCTGGTCCCGTGTCAGTGGCATGTGTCCTCCGGCGCTCAGGGGCGCGTCGTGCGGCGCTCGATGGGCTTCTTGTAGTCGACTCCGCGGAAGATGCGCTGGACGTAGACCCCCGGCGTATGAATGCCGTCGGGGGGCAGCTCGCCCGGCTCGACCAGCTCCTCCACCTCCGCGATGGTCACCCTCCCGGCGGCGGCCATCATCGGGTTGAAGTTGCGCGCGGTCTTCCGATACACGAGGTTCCCGTGGCGGTCGCCCCGCCACGCCTTCACGAACGCGAAGTCGCCGGTGATCGCCCGCTCCAGCACGACCTCCTGCCCGTCGAACACCCGCGTCTCCTTGCCCTCGGCGACCACCGTGCCCACCCCCGTCGGCGTGTAGAAGGCGGGGATGCCCGCACCACCGGCCCGGATGCGCTCGGCGAGCGTCCCCTGGGGCACGAGCTCCACCTCCAGCTCCCCGGACAGGAACTGGCGCTCGAACTCCTTGTTCTCGCCCACGTAGGACGACACCATCTTCTTGATCTGGCGCGCCTTCAGCAGCACGCCCAAGCCCTCGAAGTCCGTGCCGCAGTTGTTGGAGACGACCGTCAGCCCGCGGGTGCCCTTGTCGAGGACGGCGCGGATGAGGTTCTCAGGGTTGCCGCACAGGCCGAAGCCGCCGGAGAGCACCGTCGCCCCGTCGAACAGGTCGAACAGTGCCTCGGTCGCGCCAGGATAGACCTTGTTCATGGGCCCGCTCCTCGGTGATCGTGGGCCTCGGCGAACGCCCGAGGCCGGGCATTGCTACCACGAAGCAGCGCGCAGGGGCAACCGTCGAAGCGTCGGAGGTGGGGGATCAGGGCGCAACCGGCCCGCGAGTACGCATGGTTGGCCGACGTGGAGGAGATTCGGTTCGGTGGGCGCAACATCGGGCCCCGCAGGTCTCACCCCTACGAATCCAGACGTGGCGCCCACCGGGTGCGGCTGGCCTAGAGTCCGTCCTTGAACGTCGGCGACGGCTTGAAGCTGACCGTCTTGGACCCGCCGATCTCGATGGAGTCGCCCGTGCGGGGGTTGCGGCCCGTGCGCGCCTTGCGCTCCTTCACGTTGAAGGTGCCAAAGCCGGGGTAGCTGAACCGCTGCTCCTTCTTGAGGCTCGCCTTCAGCGCCTCGAACACCGCGTCGACGACGAGCGACGTGTCCTTCTTGCTGAGCTGGGGGAGCCCCTTCGTCACCTGCACCTGCTGGATCAGGTCTGCCTTCGTCATGGTCTGTTTCTCCTCAAGCGGGTTGCATGGGCCTCGGAGCCTTGTGCCATGCGCTCTTGCGCGCGCCAGGCTCCTGAACGCGGCCATCATAGGAACGGTCTCTCGGGGCCGTCAAGGTTTTTTACTGCGTCATGCCCGCATATTCTCTGGCCGATCCGGCGGTCGGGCTTCGGGGCTCCGCGTGCCTCCCTGCGAGCGTGCCCTCGGGATCCGGCGCCAACTGAGGCCGAACGATAGATTCTCCTGTTGTTTCCAAAGTTTGCGCAGGGATCCTCCGCGGGCGGTCGGGCCCCGCGGTGCCCACGGCGCAAGCACGCACCGGCCACGGCGCTGCCTCCGGTCGGGTTTCTTCCTTGGGTGCCAGGCGCGATGACGCATTGCGTCAAATCGCCGTGGCCACGTCTTTCAAGGGCAGGGGATGGATTCGCGGGATCAGTAGTCGCTGAGGTCGGCCTTCCAGGCGCCGTCCTCCCGGATGCACTTGAAGGTCCCGCCGACGGGGTCCTTGACCACGGCGCGGTCGTCCGTGATCTCCACGTCCTTGATGAACTGGCTGATCTTCATGTCGCTGTAGACCCGCGCGAAGTCCGACCACCCCTCCATCACGCCGCCGGCACGAAACACGTCCGCCTCCATGTGGCGGATGGTCTCGCGGCTCAGCACGGCCTTCAGCTCCGAGACGTTGCCGTCGGACGCGGCGTTGAAGAAGGGCTTGTAGCACTCGCGGACGATGACGTTCTCGGTGGCGGGCTCAGCCGCCTCGCGCTTGCAGGCCGCGACGAGGCCCAGGGCGGCGATCCAGAAAATCATACGGTTCATGGCGACCTCCGCGGGCAGCATACACCATTGTCCCGGGAGCCCATCATCTTCTATGGTGTGCCCTCACATCGCATGGAGGGCGCATGAGCATCGACTGGGGCCGCACGCACGAGGAGGCCATGGGCCACCTGCGGGCGCTGCTGCGCATCGACACCACCAACCCGCCGGGTAACGAGATCGAGGCTGCGCGCTACGTTGCGGGTGTCCTCGATGCCGAGGGCATCCCGTCCATCATCAAAGAGAGCGGCCCCGGTCGCGCCAACCTGGTGGCGCGCCTCGATGGG
Source organism: Myxococcales bacterium (assembly GCA_045863395.1). Classification (GTDB taxonomy): domain Bacteria; phylum Myxococcota_A; class UBA9042; order JABWCM01; family BTVJ01; genus BTVJ01. The sequence goes on along the minus strand of BTVJ01000010.1, from coordinate 139,157 downwards.
GGTGACCCGGACGGCGCCCTGCTGCTCACGGCGCACCTGGACGTGGTCCCCGCGGAGCCGGAGCGCTGGACCCACCCGCCCTTCGCCGCCGAGGTGGCCGACGGCTACGTGTGGGGCCGCGGCGCCATCGACATGAAGAACATGGCGGTCTACGGCCTGATGAGCCTGCTCCTGGCGAAGCGGACGGGGCTCCGGCTCCACCACGACCTGGCGCTGGTGTGCGTGGCCGACGAGGAGGCGGGCTGCTTCGAGGGCTCCCGGTGGCTCGTGAAGCACCACCCGGAGCTGCTGCGCGGGCGCTACGCCCTCAACGAGCTCGGTGGCTTCACGATCCACCTGGCCGGCGAGCGCCTGTACCCCATCCAGCTCGCGTGCAAGGGCTTCGCCTGGGTCCGCATGACGGCGCGCGGGGAGCCCGGCCACGGCTCCATGCCCCACGACAGGAACGCCGTCGTGCGCCTCGCCAGGGCCCTCCAGCGGGTGGACGAGCGCCTGCTGCCCTTCCACCTGCACCCGGTCATGAGCCGCTTCATGGAAGAGGCCGGCCGCGCCCTGGGCTTCCCCGCGAGCCTGGTGCTCAAGGCCGCCCGCTCGGCGCCGCTCTCCAACTTCGTGCTGCAGAAGCTCTTGCCGGACCCGGAGCGGCGCAAGGTGTTCCTGGCCAGCCTCCACAACACGGCGAACCCGACGGGGCTTGCCGCCGGCTACAAAGAGAACGTCGTCCCGAGCAGCGCCAGCGCCACCCTGGACTGCCGCATGCTGCCGGGCTTCACGACGGCCCAGCTCATGGACGAGCTGCGCGCCGTGGTCGGCGACGAGGTGGAGCTGGAGGTGCTCCGGGAGGGGCCCCCCAGCGAGACGGACGGGGACACGGAGATGTACCGCCTGCTGGAGACGGTCCTGCGCGAGCGGGACCCCGGCTGCCGCGTCGCCCCCTACCTGGTCGTGGGCTTCACCGACGCCATCGCCTGGCAGGAGCTTGGGCTCCAGACCTACGGCTTCACGCCTATCCGCCTCCCGCCGGACCTCCCCTTCGCGTCGCTGTACCACGGCCACGACGAGCGCATCCCTGTGGAGGGCTTCCGCTGGGGCCTGGAGACCTTCTGGGAGGTGGTGCGGCGCTATTGTGGAGCGTGAGCCACTCGCCCCTCGGTCGGCGCGGGGGGACGTCATCGACTCGTGAGCTCAGGTGGGGTCGGGGAGGGATATCGAGCAGGCGTGGCCAACCACGCCCGCTCCTCCTCTCAGTCCTTGATGCAGACGATGCCCGCGAAGTAGTACAGGGTCATGTCCGCCCCCTGCACGTTGTAGTTGTCGTTGTTGCCCGCGTGCTTGTACATGCCGGTGGTCTTCGAGTCGGAGAACCGGAAGTAGTTGCGGTAGGTGCTGACGTTCTGGATCACGCTGTCGCCGCAGCACACCCCGTTGTAGCAGTGGTCGCCCAGGCTCCCGGACGTCACCCCGATGGGGTTTCCGCCGAAGCTGTTGGGTGAGAAGTAGCACGGGTTGATGTGCTGGTCGTTGCGCCAGTGGGCCTCGTTGATGCCACCGCACTTGCCCGCGGCCCCCGACGTGAGCTCGGACGCATAGCAGGTGGTGCCGTACCAGGTGTCGCACTCGTCGCACCCGCTCTGGAACTGGCCGGTCTTCATCTGCGCCATGGTCGGGTTCGGCGACGCGTAGGTCGACCCGCAGCCCGCCTGCCCGTAGCTCGTGCACCCGAACTGCCACGCCGGGTTCCAGTCGTAGCCGCTCCAGCCGCACTGCCCGTGGTACGTGTTGGTGTTCCACGCGGGGACGTTGTTGAAGCGCGCCTGCCCCTCCGCCGTGGTCGCCCAGTGGTAGCCGCTCGGGCAGGTGTAGGTGCGGTTCGGGTTCCAGATGTTGGACTTGGACACGGCGTAGAACACGTCCGGGTCGCTCAGGCTCTGCCGGAACCCGCCGCAGTTGTCCGACGTGTCCATCCAGTCCGTGGGTCCCGGCGGGTCGTTCTTCATGCACACGATGCCGGCGAAGCTGCTCGTCGTGAAGTCGGGCCCCTGCGGCTGGTAGGGGTCGTAGTTGCCGGCGTGCTTGTACATGCCGTTGGTCTTCGAGTCGCTGAAGCGGAAGTAGGTCTTGCTGAGCTGGTGCCAGTTGTACCCGCTCCAGCCGCACTGGCTGTAGTAGGTGTAGGTGGCGCCGCCGTTGTAGGCCGTGGTTGGGAACACCTGCTGCGCCTCGGCGTAGCTCATCCAGTGGTAGCCCGCGGGGCAGGCGTAGACCTTGTTCTGGTCCCAGTAGTAGTCCTTCGACACGGCGTAGCGCACGCGCGTGTCCCACTGCGACTCCCGGAAACCCTCGCAGTTGTCCGTCTTGTCCATCCAGTCCGTCGGGTCCGTCGACGCCTGGTCGGCCACGCAGACGATGCCGGCGAAGCTCGCCGTGCTGGCGTCCGTCGCGAAGGTGTAGGGGTCCCCGTGCGCCGCGTGCAGGTAGCCGTTGTTGATGGCGCTGTCCGAGAAGCGGAAGTAGACGCGATAGCGCGCGTGCCAGTAGTAGCCGCTCCAGCCGCACTGGCCGTTGTACCGGTAGTAGCTCGGGTTGATGGCGCTCGTCAGCATGCCCGCCACCTCGGACTGCGACCCCCAGTGGTAGCCGGCCGGGCACTTGTAAGTGAAGGACTTGTTCCACACGTTCTGGCGCGCCACGGCGTAGCGGATGCGCGAGGTCCACATGGACTCCCGGAAGCCGCCGCAGTCGTCGTCGGTCAGCATCCAGTCGGTGGTGTTGGGGGTCGGGTACGTCGGCGCGTTGTCCTTCATACAGATGATTCCGGCGAACTCGGTGAGCGTCGCGCTCGTGGAGTCCGCGTAGGGGTCCCAGTTGCCGGCGTGCTTGTAGCGGTTGGTGGTCTTGGAGTCCGAGAACCGGAAGTAGTACCGCTGGATGCCCTGCCAGTAGTAGCCGCTCCACCCGCACTGGTTGTAGTAGGCGTAGTTGGGGCTCTCGTCCGGGTTCGCGGCCGTGAACGCGGCGTTGACTTCGGCGGTGCTCGCCCAGTGGTACCCGGCGGGGCAGGCATACACCTTGTTCGGGTCCCAGATGTTCTTCTTGGCGATGGCATAGTAGAACCGCGGGTCCCAGGTGTTCTGCCGCCAACCACCACAGAAGTCCGTCTTGTCCATCCAGTCCGTCGGATCCGTGTTCGGCTGATCCCGCTTGCAGATGATGCCCGCGAACTCGGTCTTGGTGTTGTTGTAGTCCAGGCGGTACATCTCGCCGTTGCCCGCGTGCTTGTAGGCGAGGGTGGTGGGCCCCGTGAACGAGTCGCTCGTCCTGAAGTAGTACCGGGTCAGCCCGTTGCTCTGCATGTCGTAGCCGTTCCAGCCGCACTTCCCATAGTACAGATAGCCCGTGTTGGGGCTCGCCACGAAGGCGTCCTGGGTCTCGGCCGTGGTCGCCCAGTGCCAGCCCTCCGGGCAGGTGTAGGGGATGCTCGGATCGTAGACGGTCTTTCGGGCCACGGCGAACGCGAAGTTCGAGTCCCAGGTGCTCTCCTTGAAGCCGCCGCAGTCGTCCTCGGTGATCATCCAATCGAGCGGTCCCATGGGCGCGTCCTGCACGCACACGATGCCCGCGAAGTAGTTGAGCGTGCCGTCGTACTGGATGGTGTAGGGGTCGTAGTTGCCCGAGTGCTTGAAGGAGTTCTGCTTCGACGGCGAGTCCTTGAAGCGGAAGTAGTACCGGGTCTTGCCGTTCCAGACATAGGAGTTCCACCCGCACTGGCTGAGGTAAACGTAGTTGCCCGTGTTGGGGCCGTTGAACCACGGCTTGACCTCCTCCGTGGTCGCCCAGTGGTAGCCGGCGGGGCAGGTGTAATTGAAGTCCTTGTTCCACACGTTGTCCTTGGCCACCGCGAAGCGGACCCGGGTGTCCCACGAGCTCTGCCGGAAGCCGCCGCAGTTGTCCGAGGTGTCCATCCAGTCGGGCATCAGGTCCTGGCCGCACTGCTTCGGGTTGTCCACCTCGATGCCGCCCTGGTACTCGCAGCGGTTCTCCGCCGCGTAGTAGACCCACGAGCCGCCGGAGAGGGAGGAGAGGGAGTTGGCGTCCCGGGTGTGGGTGGCCGCCATGTAGACGTCCTTCTTGCACACGTTGGTCGTGCCCGACGACGCGCAGATCGCCTGCTGGACCTGGGGCGGGTTGCTCACTTGCCCGGCCAGCTCGTCCACGGATGCCTTGGTGGCGTAGTAGGAGGGCGGCTGGCCGCCCAGGGTCGCCGCGTCCGTCGAGTCCCACACGGGCGAGTAGTGGTGGCCGTCGACCTTGTCGGAGTCCAGCGCCCAGTTGATGGTGATGTTGTCGGGGATCTGGGCGTCGGTCGCCGTGCCGGACAGCCCGCTGAAGCTGGTGACGCCGCCGGTGGCGTCGGCGCTGCACGCCCACGCGGACCCGTCGTACTTGAGCACCTGGCCCGAGGTGCAGGACATGCGCAGGCTGAGCTCGTTGGAGCCGTTGATCGCCAGGCCCCCCGCCACCGGCGCGGTGTAGGTGGCGCCAGCCGTGCCGCAGACCACGGTGCCGTCGGCGTTGACCACCCGCATGGCCTGGCCGGTGTTGCACGTTCCCGACACCCGCACCTGCGCCTGCGCCGGGTTGATGCTGAACTGCCCGGTCGCCAGGGTCAGGCCGGTGCCCGCGGTGTACGTCGTGTCGTTGTCGACGCCGTCGGCGAAGCCCGCGGGCACGCCGGTGAGCGCGGACCAGGGCAGGGCTGACAGGGTGCCGGAGATCGTCCCGGACACGGTCAGGTTGCCGTTGACGGTCGCGTTCCCGTTGACCGTCAGCACGCCCGTCTGGAGCGGTGCCCACGCCGTGTCCCCGAAGTTGCGGATGCGCAGGCCCGAGTTGGCCTGCACGCTCAGCGTGGTCGCGCTGGATGCGAGCGTCGCCGTGTCGTTGAGCTTCACCGAGCAGGTGCCCGCCAGGCCGTCGCACAGGATCAGCGACTGCTGCACCGTGAAGTTGCCGCCGACTCGCAGGCCCGCCGCCAGGTCCGCCGTACCGACGCACCCGGTGCAGGCGACGTCCTCGGCGACCGCCGCCGTGCCCGCGCTCACGCTGTGGAACGCCCAGCCCGCGGGGCCCATCTTGGCGCGGGGCAGCGGCGCCTCGCTGTTGACCTTCGTCTCCAGCCACAGGGAGCCCTGGTTCCTGAAGAGCGCCGGGTCCAGCCCGGGCAGCGTCACCTCGTAGACGCCGTTCGTCACCTGGACGTTGTTGAAGGTCTGGGTCCAGGACGCGGTGCCTCCCACCTGCGTCGTGAAGATCCCGATGGTCAGGTTGAACTGCCCCGTCACCGGGGTGCCTGCGCCCGTGGCGAGGGACCCCTGGAGCTGCATGTCCGTGGGTGGGGCAGCAACGGCTTGGGGGGCTCCGAGGGCGACGAGGGCGATGGCAAGAGCTGCTCTGGCTCCAACGGTGTAGACGACGGACTTCACGGCGGCCTCCGCATGCTGGGGAGAGGGCGCACTGGTCCTTGCAGACACCGCTGGGTGCGGAAGCAATGGGCGCCGTCTCCGATGCGGCCATTGTGTTCCCGAAGCCCGTGCGAATCAATGAGGAGCGCGTGAGGACGCAAAAATGCGCGACCGTGCGTAGTTGCTCGGAAACAAAGGCGTTGCGCTACAACTGGTTACGGTGGCAGGGTGCGGTCGGGTGACCTCCGTGCCCTCGGAACGAAGGAGCAGCGCCCTCCGTGGGACACGGAGGGGAGGCTCCTGACTTGAGCGCTTCTGCCCTCGGACCGCGGGGTGCGGCGGAGCCGGGGGGTGATGTCGTTGCCTCGATGCGGTGTGGCTCCCTCCTGGTAGCGCCAAGTACGTGACGGGCGCCGTTGCCGCAGGTCACTCCTTGATGCAGACGATGCCGGCGAAGCTGGTGAGCGTGTAGTCCGCCCCCTGCACGTTGTAGTTGTCGTTGTTGCCGGCGTGCTTGTACATGCCGTTGTTCTTCGAGTCCGAGAAGCGGAAGTACAGCCGATAGGTGGTCACGTTCTGGATCTCTTCGTCGCCGCAGCACACGCCGTCGTAGCAGTGGTCGCCGAGGCTGCCTGGCCACACGCCGACGGGGTTGCCTCCAAAGCTGTTCGCCGAGTAGTAGCAGGGGTTGATGTGCTGGTCGTTGCGCCACCTCGCCTCGTTGATGCCGCCGCACTTGCCGGCTGCTCCAGACGTGAGGTCCGACGCGTTGCACGTCGTGCTGTAGAAGGTCTCGCACTCGTCGCACCCGCTCTGGAACTGCCCCGTCTTGAACTGCGCCATGGTCGGCGTGGGGGAGGCATAGGTCGATCCGCACCCCGCCTGCCCGTAGCTCGTGCAGCCCATCTGCCACGCCGGGTTCCAGTCGTAGCCGCTCCACCCGCACTGGCCGTTGTAGGTGAGGGTGTTCCACGCGGGGCTGTTGTTGAACCGCGCTTGCCCCTCGGCGGTAGTGGCCCAGCGGTAGCCGGTCGGGCAGGTGTAGTCCCTGTAGCGGTCCCAGATGTTGGACTTGGACACGGCGTAGAAGACGTCCGGGTCGCTCAGGCTCTGGCGGAAGCCGCCGCAGTTGTCCGTCTTGTCCATCCAGTCGGTGGGCCCGGGCGGGTCGTCCTTCATGCACACGATGCCCGCGAAGCTGTGGGTGGCGAAGTCGGGCCCCTGTGGCTGATACGGGTCGTAGTTGCCCGAGTGCTTGTACATGCCATTGGTCTTGGAGTCGCTGAAGCGGAAGTAGGTCTTGTTGGCGATCTGGTGCCAGTTGTAGCCGCTCCAGCCACATTGGCTGTAGTAGGTGTACGTGGCGCCGCTGTTGGTCGCCGTGGTCGGGAAGACCTGCTGGGCCTCGGCGTAGCTCATCCAGTGGTAGCCGGCCGGACAGGCGTAGACCTTGTTCGGGTCCCAGTAGTAGCTCTTGGATACGGCGAAGCGCACCCGCGGGTCCCACTGCGACTGGCGGAAGCCGTTGCAGTTGTCGGTCTTGTCCATCCAGTCGGTGGGGTCCGTGGGCGCCTGGTCGGCTACGCACACGATGCCCGCGAAGGCCGATGTGTCGGCGCTCGTGGCAAAGGTGTAGGGGTCGCCGTGCGCCGCGTGCAGGTAGCCGTTGTTGATGGCGCTGTCCGAGAACCGGAAGTACACCCGGTAGCGCGCGTGCCAGTAGTAGCCGCTCCACCCGCACTGGCCGTTGTAGCGGTAGTAGCTCGGGTTGAGCGCGCTGGTCAGCATGCCCGCCACCTCGGACTGCGAGCCCCAGTGGTAGCCGGCCGGGCACTTGTACGTGAAGGTCTTGTTCCACACGTTCTGGCGCGCCACGGCGTAGCGGATGCGCGAGTCCCAGAGCGACTCGCGGAAGCCGCCGCAGTCGTCGTCCGTCAGCATCCAGTCGGTGGTGTTGGGGGTCGGGTAGCTCGGGGCGTTGTCCTTCATGCACACGATGCCCGCAAACTCGGTGAGCGTCGTCGTGGTCGGCCCCCGGTAGGGGTCCCAGTGGCCGGCGTGCATGTAGCGGTTGTTGTTCTTGGAGTCCGAGAACCTGAAGTAGTACCGCTGGACGCCCTGCCAATAGTAGCCGCTCCAGCCGCACTGGCCGTGGTACACGTAGTTGGGGCTCTCGTCCGGGTTGGAGTTCGGCATGGCCGCGTCGATCTCGGCGGTGCTCGCCCAGTGGTAGCCGGCAGGGCAGGCGTACACCTTGTTCGGCTCCCAGATGTTCTTCTTTGACACCGCGAAGTAGAAGCGCGGGTCCCAGGTGCTCTGGCGCCACCCACCGCAGAAGTCCGTCTTGTCCATCCAGTCGGTCGGGTCCGTATTCGGATCGTCCCGCTTGCAGATGATGCCCGCGAACTCGGTCTTCGTGTTGTTGTACTGGAGCTGGTACATCTCGCCGTTGCCCGCGTGCTTGAAGGCGAGGGTGGTGGGGCCCGTGAACGAGTCGCTGGTCCTGAAGTAGTAGCGGATCAGCCCGTTGCTCTGCATGTCGTAGCCGTTCCAGCCGCACTTGCCGTTGTAGGTCGTGCCCGTGTTCGGGCTCGCCACGAAGGCGTCCTGGGTCTCGGCCGTGGTCGCCCAGTGCCAGCCCGCCGGGCACGTGTAGGGGATGCTCGGGTCGTAGACGGTCTTGCGGGCCACGGCGAAGGCGAAGTTCGAGTCCCAGGTGCTCTCCTTGAAGCCGCCGCAGTCGTCCTCGGTGATCATCCAGTCCAGCGGCCCCATGGGCGCATCCTGCACGCACACGATGCCCGCGAAGTAGTTGAGCGTGCCGTCGTACTGGACCGTGTAGGGGTCGTAGTTGCCCGAGTGCTTGAAGGAGTTTTGCTTGGAGGGCGAGTCCTTGAAGCGGAAGTAGTAGCGGGTCTTGCCGTTCCACACGTAGGCGTTCCACCCGCACTGGCTGTGGTACACGTAGTTACCCGTGTTGGGGCCGTTGAACCACGGCTTGACCTCCTCGGTGGTCGCCCAGTGGTAGCCGGCCGGGCACGTGTAGTTGAAGTCCTTGTTCCACACGTTGTCCTTCGCCACCGCGAAGCGGACCCGGGTGTCCCAGGAGCTCTGGCGGAAGCCGCCGCAGTTGTCCGACGTGTCCATCCAGTCGGGCATGAGGTCCTGGCCGCACTGCTTCGGGTTGTCCACCTCGATGCCGCCCTGGTACTCGCAGCGGTTCTCCGCCGCGTAGTAGACCCACGAGCCGCCGGAGAGGGAGGAGAGGGAGTTGGCGTCCCGGGTGTGGGTGGCCGCCATGTAGACGTCCTTCTTGCACACGTTGGTCGTGCCCGACGACGCGCAGATCGCCTGCTGGACCTGGGGCGGGTTGCTCACTTGCCCGGCCAGCTCGTCCACGGATGCCTTGGTGGCGTAGTAGGAGGGCGGCTGGCCGCCCAGGGTCGCCGCGTCCGTCGAGTCCCACACGGGCGAGTAGTGGTGGCCGTCGACCTTGTCGGAGTCCAGCGCCCAGTTGATGGTGATGTTGTCGGGGATCTGGGCGTCGGTCGCCGTGCCGGACAGCCCGCTGAAGCTGGTGACGCCGCCGGTGGCGTCGGCGCTGCACGCCCACGCGGACCCGTCGTACTTGAGCACCTGGCCCGACGTGCAGGTCATGCGGAGGCTCAGCTCGTTGGACCCGTTGATCGCCAGGCCGCCCGCCGCTGGCGCCGTGTAGGTTGCCCCTGCGGTGCCGCACACCACGGTGCCGTCCGCGTTGACCACCCGCATGGCTTGGCCGGTGTTGCACGTCCCCGCCACCCGCACCTGCGCCTGCGCCGGGTTGATGCTGAGCTGCCCGCTCGCCAGGGTCAGGCCCGTACCCGCCGTGTACGTCGTGTCGTTGTCGACACCGTCGGCGAAGCCCGCGGGTACGCCCGTGAGCGCGGACCAGGGCAGGGCTGACAGCGTGCCGGAGATGGTCCCGGACACGGTCAGGTTGCCGTTGACGGTCGCGTTCCCGTTCACCGTCAGCACGCCCGTCTGGAGCGGTGCCCAGGCCGTGTCGCCGAAGTTGCGGATGCGCAGGCCCGAGTTGGCCTGCACGCTCAAGGTGGTCGCGCTGGAGGCCAGGGTCGCCGTGTCGTTGAGCTTCACGGAGCAGGTGCCCGCCAGCCCGTCGCACAGGATCAGCGACTGCTGGACCGTGAAGCTCCCGCCGACCCGCAGGCCCGCTGCCAGGTCCGCCGTGCCGACGCACCCGGTGCAGGAGACGTCCTCGGCGACCGCCGCGGTGCCCGCGCTCACGCTGTGGAAGGCCCAGCCGGCAGGCCCCATCTTGGCGCGTGGCAGTGGCGCCTCGTTGTTGACCTTCGTCTCCAGCCACAGGGAGCCTTGATCGCGGAACAGGGCCGGGTCCAGGCCCGGCAGCGTCACCTCGTAGACGCCGTTCGTCACCTGGACGTTGTTGAAGGTCTGCGTCCAGGACGCGGTGCCACCCACCTGCGTCGTGAAGATGCCAATGGTCAGGTTGAACTGCCCCGTGACCGGGGTGCCTGCCCCGGTCGCCAGGGACCCCTGGAGCTGCATGTCCGTCGGTGGCGCAGCGACGGCGGGGGCGGCGAACGGTGCGCATCCCAGCAGGGCGGCCCAGAACATCGCGACACGTTGGATTGAAGCCATGGCGGCCACTCCTCGGGAGGGTGCTGGCTAGACGCGCACCGGACCCGGATGGTGTCGGCGCGTTCGTCGAAGTTGTATGTGACGACATCTTTGCTCTGCGAAAAGTGAGCGTCAACTGCTTTCGTGAGCGACGGAGGCGGCCCCCTGGAACATCGGGCGCTTGCCGGCGGCGCTCCGCCGCACCCTGCACGGCTCAGGCTCGTGAAGATCCACGCCGAGTCCGGGCGGAGCTCGGATGGGGGGGGCTCGGGGGAGGTGCCGGGGGCGAAGGGGAGCGCGGTTCAGGGCTGGATCGTGTGCACGCAGCCGGTCTCGTCGCAGGTGTCGATGGTGTCCGGGTCGCCGTCGTCGCAGGAGGTGGGGCCGCCCGAGCAGCCCGCCTGGGCGCAGGTGTCGCCCTCGGTGCAGGGGTCGCCGTCGTCGCAGGGCCCTTCGACGAAGGTGAACGTGCAGCCCGACGCCGGGTCGCAGCCCGGCACGGTGCACGGGTTCCCGTCGTCGCAGTCCGCGGGCGTACCATCGCACCCGCCCGCGGTGCACCCGTCGTCGACGGTGCAGACGTCGTTGTCGTCGCAGGGCCCCTCGGCGAGCGGGGTGTGGGTGCAGTCGTCGGTCGCGAGATCGCAGAGGTCCAGCGTGCACGGGTCGCCGTCGCTGCAGCCGGCGCTGGAGCCCACGCAGGTCCCCGTCTGGTCGCAGGTGTCGGGCGCCGTGCAGGGGCTTCCGTCGTTGCACATCACCCCGGCGAAGGGCTCGTGGACGCAACCGACCCCCGGAGCGCACGCATCCGCGGTGCAGGGGTTCGCGTCGTCACAGACCAGGATCTCGCCAGGGACCTGGCCCGCGCAGATGCCGCCCGCGCAGGTGTCATTGATGGTGCAGTCGGCGCCGTCGTTGCAGGGCCCCGACGCCGGCGTCCACACGCACCCGAGCAGCGCGTCGCAGGCGTCGGTGGTGCAGACGTTGCCGTCGTCGCAGTCCAGCGGCGCGCCCTTGCACGTGCCGGCGGCGGTGCACGTGTCGTCGATGGTGCACTCGCTGCCGTCCGCACACGGCGCGCCCGCGTTGCCCGTGTGGACGCAAGCGCCGGTCGCGGGGTTGCACGAGTCGAGGGTGCACTCGTCGGTGTCGTCGCAGCTCGGCGCGTGCCCGTCGCAGGTGCCGGCGGCGGTGCAGGCGTCGTCCTCCGTGCACTTGTTGGAGTCGTTGCAGGGCTCGTTGATGGCCGGGACGTGGTTGCACCCGCCGGGGCCGTCACACAGGTCGGCGGTGCAGGGGTTGCCGTCGTTGCACATGGATGCGCCACCGTCGACCGGCGGCTTGCCCGCGCAGCCGTTCGCGCCGCAGGTGTCCGCCGACGTGCATGCATTGAAGTCGTCGCAGGCGCCACCGATCTTTGGCGTCGAGCCGCACCCCGCGAGGGCGTCGCAGAACGTCGTCGTGCACGGGTTGAAGTCGTCGCAGTCCAGAGGCTCACCAGGCTTGCATGTGCCCTCCTCGCAGGTGTCTCCCGCGGTACACGCGCTGCCGTCGCTGCACGGGCCGTAGCCCAGGGGGACGTGGACGCAGCCGCCCCCGTCGTCGCAGGTGTCGAAGGTGCACGGGTTGCCGTCGTTGCACGCGGCCCCGGCGTTGCCCACGCACACCACGCCCGAGCACTTGTCGTCGGTGGTGCACACCTTGCCGTCGTTGCACGGCAGGCCCTCGTTCACCTGCGGGTGGACGCACCCGACCCCCGGCTCGCAGTAGTCGTTGGTGCATGGATTCGAGTCGCCGCAGGCGTTCGGCGGCAGCGGCGCATGGCCGCACCCCAGGCCGACGTAGCAGGCGTCCTCCGTGCAGGGGTCTCCGTCGTCGCAGGAGTCGGGCGGGTGGACGCACCCCTTGGCCGGGTCGCAGGCGTCCGCCGTGCACGGCTCCCCGTCGTCACACGCGGCGGGCCCGACGTCCGTGAACACGCACTTGGCGGTCTTGGGGTCGCAGGAGTCAGCCGTGCACGGGTTCAGGTCGTTGCAGGTCTTCTTGGCTCCCGTGCACTTCCCTGCGGCGTCGCAGGTCGTGTTGCTCGTGCAGGCGTCGCTGTCCTCGCAGGGGGCGCCGAGACCCCGGGGCGCGTGGACGCAGCCCTTGCTCGGGTCGCAGGAGTCGTCGGTGCAGGGGTCGCCGTCATCGCACGTCTCGACGGGCGTGTAGGTGCAGCCGGCTCCAGGTTTGCAGGTGTCGATGGTGCAGGCGCTCCCGTCGTTGCAGGTGCCGTCAGGGACGGGGACGTAGCTGCAGCCACCCTCCACCGGGTTGCAGGAGCCTGTCACGCACGGGTCCGGGCTCTCGCAGGTCAGGGCCGTCGCCTCGCAGTTCCCGGAGAAGCACGTGTCCCCAACGGTGCAGGGGCTCCCGTCGCTGCAGGGCGTGCCGTCATCGCGCGGCTCGGAGCTGCACCCCGTGGTGGCGTCGCACCCGTCGAGGGTGCATGGGTCGCCATCATCGCAGTCGAGCAGCGAGCCGATGGCGCAGCCGCCGGCAACGCAGGTCTCCACGCCGGTGCAGGCGTTCTCGTCGTCGCACTGGTCGTCCGTGGTGCAGGCCCCGCCGCAGCCGGGGACTGCCACGTGCTCGCACCCGAGGGCCCCGCAGAAGTCGAGGGTGCAGGGGTTGCCGTCCGCGCAGTTGTCCTCCATCCAGGAGCACCCGACACCCGCCTCGCACACGTCGAGGGTGCAGAGGTCGCCGTCGTCGCAGGCGAGCCCTGGGGTGCACTGACCGCTGGCGCAGGTGTCTTTCAGGGTGCAGGGGTCGCCGTCGTCGCAGGGGGCGCCGTTCGACGCCGCCGCGTGGGTGCAGGTGCCACCGTCGCAGGCGTCCGTGGTGCACGGGTCGTCGTCGTCGCAGGCCCCGCCACCCCCTTCGCAGGAGGCGCCGGCGCAGTAGGTCCCGGCGGTGCACGGGTCGCCGTCGTCGCACGGGTCGCCGGGAGTCGGGACGTGGGCGCAGCCGAGGCCGCCGACGCACTCGTCCGCGGTGCAGGGGTTGCCGTCGTCGCAGTCGGTGAAGGGCCCCACGCACCCTTCGGGCGTGCACGTCTCGTCCGTGGTGCAGGGCTCGCCGTCGTCGCAGGGCTGCCCCGTGGCGGGCACGTTGACGCAGGTCCCGAGGCACGTGTCCAGGGTGCAGGGGTCGCCGTCGTCGCAGGTCGGCGGCTCACCCACCACGCAGATCCCGTCGTCGCACCCCTCGATGCCGTCGCAGGGGTCGCCGTTGTCGCAGTCCTGCGGCGACGTGCACTGCACGCCGCAGCCTTCCACAAGCTTGTGGGTGCAGCCGGTCTCGGCGCAGGCGTCCAGGGTGCACGGGTCGCCGTCGTTGCAGCTCACGGGCTCGGCGACGCAGCCGCTCACGGGGTGGCACGTCCACTCGACGCACCCGCCGGGCTGGTTGGCGCTGCCGCACACCGACAGATCCACCGTGTTCGTGCACTTGCCGGCCACGCACGCGTCCTTGGTGCAGGGGAGCCCGTCGTTGCAGTCGACGGGGACGGTGACGCAGCCCTTGAAGGCGACGCAGTCCTCCAGGGTGCAGGGGTCGTTGTCCGCGCACTGCGGGATGTCGGGGCCCTTGAAGCAGCCGGTGTCGGGTGAGCAGCCCTCCGTGCCGTTGCAGGGGTTTCCGTCGTTGCACACCAGGGGCTTGTGGCCGCAGCCCTCGACCGTGCACAGCTCCTCCGTGCACGCGTCGCCGTCGTCGCAGTCCTTGGGGGTGAGGCACTCCACCTTGCAGCCCGGGACCTCTGCGAAGTTGCACACGCCGCCGACACAGGCGTCCTTGGTGCAGGGGTCGCCGTCGTCGCAGAGCTTCTTCGACCACTGGCAGCCGCCGTTCGGGTTGCAGGTGTCGGTGGTGCAGGGGTCTCCATCGTCGCAGGTCGTGGGCTCGTGGGTGCAGAGCCCGGCGACGCAGGTGTCCAGGGTGCAGAGGTTCCCGTCCTCGCAGCTCTTGACCTTGGAGGTGCAGGTGCCGCCCTCGCACCAGTCGTCGGTGCATGGGTCGCCGTCGGTGCATGGGAGCGGTGTCCCCGCGCACGCGCCCGCCGGGGTGCATTTGTCGTCGCTGGTGCAGACGTCGCCGTCGTCGCAGGGCTCGCCCGATCCGGTGGCGACCAGGGCGCACTCCCCGGTGGCCGGCATGCAGGTGGCGACCCGGCACGCCGTGTCGCCCGACGGGTCGCACACCACCGCAGGCAGGCTCCCGGGGACGCAGGCGCCGTCGAAGCACGCGGCGCGGGGGGCGCACAGGTCGAGGGGGAGGGGGCAGTCCTCGTCCGTGACGCAGGGCTCCTGCGGGACGTCGGCCTCTTCGGGCGTGTCTGGCGCGATGTCCGGCAGCCCGCCCGCATCGTCGGCGACGTCCGGCTCGGGCGCGGTCGCGTCGCCCGCCGCGTCCTCGTCCTCCGCCGTGTCGCCCTTGGGCGGCTTGAAGTCGCTCAGGCCCTTGGGTTCATCGGTGGCGCACGCGACGAGGAGCAGGGTGATGGCCAGGGTCAGCGAGCGCGACATCGGACCTCCTGCCCCGCCTACGGCTGGGGCGTGTCTTCGAGCTTGCAGGGCTTCACCCCGCTTGCGACCAGGTGGCAGAGCTGGCCCGGCGCCCCGCACGCGAGCGCCTTGCACAAGGCCGACCGGGGCCCGGCGCAGTGGATGGCCAGGTGCTCGAAGCCGGGCACGGCGCGCCGTCGCGTCCGCTCCTTGGTGGACGCGGCGAACACGCAGCGTCCCTCGACCTCGAGGACACCTGGGAGCGTCTCCAGAGGGACAGCGTCGCCAGTGCCCGCAGCATACACCTTGCTGCCTGTGCGAATCATGAAGGAGGGCGCAAAGTCCGCGGGAGGCTTGCCTGTGACCTCGTCGGGGGCGACGCCCTCCCACGGGTCCACGGGCACCGTGGCGCTGCAAGGCTTGAGCGCCGAGGCGCGGGTGTGGCAGACGATGGCCTCGTCGGAGCAGCCCAGGGAGCGGCAGAAGGTGCGGAGCTTGCCGTCGCAGAGCAGCTTGACCGGGCTGTAGCCTCTGTAGGTCGGCTCCTCCGAGGCGGCCGAGGGAGCGATGACACACTCCCGCAGCACGAAGTCGGAGCCCGGGAGGTCCTCGACCTGCTGCGCCATCTTGACCCCCTGCACGAAGGCCTTGGAGCGGGTCGTCAGCATGAGCGACGGCTTGAAGAGGGGCGCGTCGATGGCGGGAGCGGGGCCCGTCGGCTCGTCGATCGGGGCCTCGGCCGAGCCCGTCGGGTTCTCCGGCGCCTCCTCCACGACGTCCACGTCCTCGATGGGGGCGGTGGGGGCCTCGGGCTCTTGGGCGCCAAGGGGGGACTTGCGGACCGCCGCGGGGCGCTCCTCGGGCTCCGAGGTGCCGGCCGCCGGGGGCGAGGGGGGCGCCCCGTCCGTGCTGGCCGCTCGCTGGACGAAGACCCAAGCCGCTGCGACCAGCAGGATGATGGCGATGCCCACCACGATGGCGCGGGTGCGGCCGTCGCCCCCGATGTGCTCGTCCAGGAAGGACTGCGGCGACGGCCGGGAGGCGGTTGCGAAGCGTGGACCGGGACGGGGGGGCTCGGGTGCCGGGCGGGGGAGGGCCGCCGGCGGGTCCTCCAGCGGCAGCGCCTCCAGGACCTCCCGGTCGAAGAACCCGTCGTCGAGGGGCGCCTCTGGCTGAGGGTCCGGCTCCGCAAGCGCTGGCTCGGCGAGGACCGGAGCTCCTGCGGGCGGCTGGGGCTCGGAGCGCGGTCGCTCCGCGGGCTCCAGGGCGCTCATCGGGGGCTCCTGCTGCTCCACCTGCGCTCGCGTCTCGACCCGTCGCGGGGGCTCGTGCCGAAGGTGGGCGCCCTCGCGCCGCGCCTCCTCCAGCGCCACGGTCAGCCGCGCCACCTCGTCGCTGAGCTGGCGGGTGGTGTCCAGGGCGTCCTGGCGCCCGCGCTCGGCGGCCTCGAGGCGCGTCTCCAGGGTCTTGAGCTGGTCGCGGAGCGACTGGAGCTCCTCCCCTGGGACTGCCTGAGGAGCCTGCGCAGCCATGGTGCGCGCCGCTGGGCGAGGCGCCGTGGGGACCCGGGTCGCCTCCACCATGTACCGCATGGCGCCGGCCCGGTCGACGCGGCTGCTGAGCGTCGACGACGGGCGGTGCCCGGTCACCTCCCGGTAGAGCTCGTCGCAGGCCGCGATGACGCCCGTCAGGCCGCCGCGGGCCTCCTCGTGGCGCAGGACCCAGTCGACGACGTCGCCGCTCGTGTCGCTGGCGGCGACCCCGCCGTTGCGGTCCCGCAGGAGCAGCCAGAGGACGGCGTGGCGCGTGCGCTCCGTGATGCGCAGGTCGTCGTTCTTGACGCGGTTCACCAGGGCCGCGATGCCCTCCTCCGTGCACGAGCCCGGGGCGCCGTCCATGGCGGAGAGGCAGCGCCGCACGAGCGCTGCGCGCCCTCGCGGGGGCTGCTCGGAGAGCTCCTCCGCGGCACGCAGGAGATCGGCGTTCACGCGGGACGCGATGGCCTCCAGGCGCGCCCGGTCGTCGGCGCTGGGCTGGCCGCGGCCGTCCCCGGAGTCGATGACCCTGGACAGCTCGTCCAGTCGCCCTGCCTCGTCCTGCTCGACGCGGCGCACCCGCAGCGACCCCGTCAGGGAGCCGTCTGGGTTGAGGCGCGCCCACGACGCCCACACCTCCAGCACGCCGACGCTCGGGACGCGCTTCTCGGGGCCGACGCCCGCGGTGGTGATCGCCTGCCTGTGTGCCGCCTCGACGCGCGCTCCCGGCCTGAGGACCAGCGGCCGCGCCGCGCCCGGTTGGCTCCCCTTCATCGTCTCTTCCACGTGGCTCCCTCGCAGCGCTCCGCGGGACCCCCGACCCGCCTCGACGGCGCACCAGGATGCACGGCGACCGGTGACCGGGCCACCATTTTTTTCCGTTCCCCTGCGCGGGTCCGTTCTGCCACCATGGTGAGGCAAAGATTGGTGAGCCTCATGCTCGGGCCCCGTTTGGCCGATGGCGCTGCATCGCGAGGGAGGCCATGTCGCATCCAGTGCTGGAGATGGGGAGCGTGCTCGCCGGACGGTACGAGATCGAGACCGTCCTGGCGTCAGGCGGCTTTGCGACCGTGTACGTCGCCCGCCACCTGGGCTTGCGCTGCCCCGTGGCCCTGAAGGTACTCAAGCCCGACCTGTCCGACAACCCCAAGATCCGCAAGCGCTTCCTCCGGGAGGCGCGCGTGGTGACCGCGCTGCGGCACCCCGGCATCGTCGTGCACCACGACCTGGGCGAGGAGGAGGACGGCCGCATGTACCTGGCCATGGAGCTGCTCGACGGGCGCTCCCTGGCCAGGGTCCTGCGGGAGGGGGTCGTCGCGCCGGGCCGGGCGGTCCACCTGCTGCGGCAGATCGCGGCGGCCCTCGACTTCTCACACGAGAGCGGGGTGCTGCACCGCGACCTGAAGCCGTCCAACATCATGACGCTCCGGTACGCCGGGGACCCCGACCACGTCAAGCTCATCGACTTCGGCGTCCTCAAGTTCCTGGAGACGGTGCAGCGGGTCGACGACGGCCTCACCACGAACCTGACGGAGCCAAAGGCGGTCATCGGGACGCCCGAGTACATGGCGCCGGAGCAGATCCGGGGCCAACCCCTCGACGCCCGCACCGATCAATATGCGCTCGGGCTGGTCGCCTGGGAGCTGCTCGCGGGGCACCGGCCGTTTCGCGCCGCGACCCGGGTGGAGGTGCTCTCGGCGCAGCTCCGGGACCCGCCCCCGCCCCTCGTGCTGGCGTGCGGCCTCCCGGTGCCGCCCGCGCTGGAGGACGTGCTGCGGCGCGTCCTGGCCAAGGCGCCGGAGCGGCGCTTCCCCTCGTGCGGGGCGTTCGTCACGGCGTTGGAGGGCGCCTGCTCGCCGCTCGTCGAGGGAGACCTCCCTGCGCTGCCGCCGTCGCTGCCGGGCCTGCTCGTCGACGACACCGCGCCCGACGCCCCGACGCGGCCGTCCGTGGACCGCTTGACCCTGGAGGCGGTCGCGAGGCGGCACACGCCCGTGCGCCTGGAGCGGGGCGGGCGGGGGCGCGCCGGTGACGGGTGGCCTGCGGTGGAGCCGCCGGAGCGGGCACCTGCCCGGCTGCCGGACCAGGCGACGGTGCCCGGCGGGGTGGCCGTCGTCGCGGCGGGGGGCGCCCCTCGCCGGCGATGGCTGTGGGCGGTCGCCGGAGGGCTGGCCTGCGCCCTGGCCGTCGCCGGCTGGGTGGTCATGCCCCGGGAGAGGCAGGGCGACGCCGAGAGGGGCGCAGTGGGGGCGACGCCCGTCGGGCACGGCACGGCGCCCGAGGAAGTCGCGGCAGTCGAGGTGGCCCCAGCGGCGGAGGCGGTCGAGGCGGTCGAGGAGGAGGAGCCGGCCGCCGAGAAGCTCGCTCCCGCCGATCACGGACCGGGCCCGCTGCCGGGGGCACCGGAGCGCCTCGGGGCTCCGGAGGGGCCACCGCTCCGCGCCGCCAGACCGCCGGCGCACCGGGGCTCCGACGACGGGGCGCAGGCGCGCGTCCGCCTGCCATTGGAGGAGGCGATCGCCCCACGGGCCCCGGAGGTCGAGGTCGATGCGCCTGCCCTCCCCGTACTGCCCCGCACAGACGAGGCCCGCCCGCAGGAGATGGCGACCCTCTCCGTGGCGGTGCGCCCCACTGGCCGCGTGTGGATCGACGGGCGCAGGGTCGGCGACGGGCTCGTCACCAACCAGCGGGTCAAGGCCGGTCGCCGCTCCGTCCGCGTGGCGAACGACGCACTCGGCGCCTCGAAGACCGTCCCGGTCGTCCTCGGTGCGGGGGCGTCGCGCAAGCTCCTGGTCGACCTGGAGACTGGCCGCGTGGACCTGCACTGACCTGCGAGCCCGGACCCTGTCGCCTCCACGGCGCAAGGTGGCGTGCCTTCGCTGCGCCGGTTAGACTGGCCCCTTCCCCAGCCCGGGAGGAGCCGACGGTGCGGTGCATGATGCGTGGAGCGATGCTGGCTCTGGCCCTGGTCTTGGGGTGCGGCGGTGAGCCCAACGGGGCTGGCGACGAGGCCCGCCCGGTAGCGACTCCGGCTCCCGCGACCGCTCCGGAGGCCGCTCAGGAGGCCGCCGCGCCGGCCGCGACCCTCGTCCCCCCCGTGGCCGACCAGGCGGAGGCGCCAGCGACGAGGGCCCGCCAGTCCGTGCCCGCCGCCCTCAAGGACGTGGACCTGACCCCCTGGTTCGGCGAGGGCAAGGCGGCGGAGGCCCTCGCGCACTACGACGCGGGCCGATGGGACCAGGCGTGGCGGGCCTTCGACGCGCTCGTCCACCAGGGCGCCGCGTCCCCGGTGGCGACGCGCGCTGCGGTGATGGCCGCCCGCGCCCTGGACGCGGCGGGGCGCCATGGGGAGGCTGCGCGGCGCTTCGAGCTGCTGATCAAGCTGCACCCGATCCTCGCCGACGATCACCGGTCCCGGCGCGCGGCGGCCCTGCTGGCGGCGGGCGACGCCAAGGGGGCGCTGGAGGCGGCGCGCGCCGCGCAGACCGTGCGGGCGTCGCTGGTGGCCGGGCGCGCCCTGCTCGCGCTCGGGCGTCCGGACGAGGCGCGCAAGCAGTTGGAGGAGCACCAGCGCAAGCACGCGCGGACCGGCCAGTCCCAGCGGCTGCTCGGGGAGGCGCTGCTCCAGCTCGGCCGCAAGAAGGACGCGGCGGCCGCGTGGCGACAGGTCCTGGCGCGCTGGCCCATGACCGCCGAGTCGCGGGCCGCCAAGAAGCAGCTCGACGCCCTGGCGGCCACCTTCCCCAAGAAGGAGCGCGCTGGGCTCGTGGACCTGACCCGCGACGAGGTGCTCCTGCGGGCAGACAAGCTCTTCGACCAGCACAAGAGCGACGACGTCATCGCGTCCATGACCCCGCTGGCGAAGGCGCTGAAGAAGGGCACAGCGCAGCGCTGCGAGGCGCTCCAGCTCACGGCGCGGAGCTGGGACAAGCTGCGCAAGCGGGACCGCTCCCAGCCGCACTGGGACGCCTACGTCGGCGAGTGCGCCGCCCTGGACGAGCGCTTCCCCCTGCACCTCTACTTCGCGGGGAAGAGCAGCGTGCAGACAGGCGACTACGCGCGGGCGCTCAAGTACTTCGGGCGCATCCACCGCGAGTTCCCGGAGCACTCGACGAATGACGACGCGCTGCTCTACGAGGCCTACATCCATGGCCAGAAGGGCGAGAAGGACAAGCGGCGCAAGGCCCTCCTGCGTGCGGCGGGCGAGTACGCCAGCGGCGACAAGCGCGACGAGGTGTGGTGGCAGCTCCTGTGGGACGCGTGGTCGTCGGGCGACATGAAGGCGACCGTGGCGGCGGCGGATGACGCCCTGGCTGCCATCGAGCGCGAGACCGAGTACTACAGCGAGGGGCGCACTCTTTACTGGAAAGGGCGCGCGCTGGCCAGGCTCGGCCGGAAGGACGAGGCCGTCGCCGCATGGAAGGCCGTGCTGTCTACATACCCTCTCGGGTGGTACGCCCACCTGTCGCTCGGGCGACTGAGCGACGTGCTCGGCGCCGAGGCCGCGGAGCGCGCCTTCACTGACATGGTGGCCAAAGACACGGCACCCCCGGGAGCGCTCATCGAGGCGCCGCCGGAGGTGCTCGGCTCCACCGCCTTCAAGCGCGGCGTGGAGCTCCTGCGCATGGGGTTGCCCACCGAGGCCCGGCGCGAGCTGGATCGGCTGCCGGGGGCCGGAGCCGGGCGGGACTGGCTGGCCGCGTGGCTCTACGATCGGGCGGGCGCCTACCCGCTGTCGCACAACATCCCTCGGCGCAAGCACCCGTCCTTCCAGCGCAGCTACCCGAAGGACGGGCACGCCCTGGCCTGGGCGCTGGCGTACCCGCGCCCGTTCACCGACCTGGTGACCAAGGCGTCTCAGGCGGCCGGCGTCGATCCGGCCCTCGCCTGGTCCATCATGCGGGAGGAGAGCGGCTTCGAGCCGACCATCGAGAGCTGGGCGAACGCGGTCGGGTTGATGCAGCTCATGCACGGCACGGCCCGGGACCTGCTGGACAAGGGCGAGAAGGACACGATCAGCAGCGAGACCCTGCGGGCGCCGGAGCTCAACGTGCGGCTCGGCACCCGCTACCTGGGGCGCCTCCAGGAGCGCTACGAGGCGCCCGCCCTGGTCGCGGCGGGCTACAACGCCGGCAGCGGCGCCGTGCGCAAGTGGCTCAAGGAGCGGGGGACCCTGCCGCTCGACGAGTTCGTGGAGCGCATCCCGTACCAGCAGACCCGCGACTACGTGAAGCGCGTCATCGCCAGCTTCGGCGCCTATCGTTATCTCTATGGAGGGGCGCCGCTGGCGCTGTCGCTCGACATGCCCGGTGGCACGGGCTGGGACCGGGACGGCCTGCCGTGAGGGTCGGGAAACTTCCGGGCCCCTCAAACGTCCCAGGGCAGGTGCGCCCGCTTCCGGCGCGACCCCAGGAGCCCGCATGACGCCTGACCTGAGCACAATCCGCCGCGCGATCCGCCGCGTCCGCCGGCGCGTCGTGCTCCAGCGCATGGCGGACCGCTCGGTCGTCGCGCTCATCGTCGCGGCCGGGGTGTGGGTGGTCGGGCTGCACGCGCTGCGCCTCGGGTGGCTCCCACCCCCGGTCCTCGACACGCTCCCCCTCGTGGTCGCCGGCATCGCTGCGCTGGGGCTCCTGGCGGGGCTCTTGACGCGCATCTCGGACGTGGCGGCCGCCAAGCGGCTGGACGACGCCTCCGAGCTGCGCGACCGCCTCGCCGCTGCGACGTCCTTCGCGCGGGAGGCGTCACCCACGCCCTTCATGGTTGCCGCCATGGCGGACGCCGTGGCGCATGTCGGGCAGGCGGTGCCCAAGCGAGCGGCGCCGCTACGGGCTCCGCGGCACCTGCTGTCGCTCGCGGCCGTGGTCGTCGGCGCTGGGGCGACCTTGTGGATCGAGCTGCCCCTGCCGGGCGGCGAGGCCCACGCGGTGCGCAGGTCGACGCCGCTGCGGCCCCCGAAGATCGAGGAGCCGCGGCTCGCCACGCCAGAGCGGGAGGCCCTCGACGAGACCATGGAGCGCCTCGCCGAGACCCTGAAGGACCTCCAGGGGGAGCAGGCCGCTGCGCTTCTGAAGGAGCTGGAGGAGCTCGTCGAGGACGTGAGGGAGGGGCGGGCGACGGGGCGCGAGGTCTTCGAGCGCCTCGCAAGGCTGGAGGACAAGGCGCAGGCCCTCGAGCAGTCGGAGCTGGCCCGCCACGCGGAGGTGGAGCAGCGGCTCCGCGACGCCGCCAAGGAGCTCCAGGCCAAGGCGACGAAGGACCTCAAAGGGGCGCTGGAGCGAGGGGACCTGGCCAAGGCGTCGGAGGAGCTCAAGAAGCTGGCAGACCAGGACCGCAAGGACAAGAAGGCGCGCGACCAGCTCGCCAAGGAGCTCCAGAAGCTGGCCGACGCCCTGAAGGACCCGAAGCAGGACATGGACGCCGTGAAGAAGGAGGTGGACCGCCTCCAGAAGAAGAAGGACGCGGGGGAGCGCATGTCCAAGCGGGAGGAGGACAGGCTCCAGAAGAAGAAGAAGGAGCTGGAGCAGCTCGCGCGGCAGCAGCAGCAGCAGTCGCCGAGCCAGAAGTCGCTGGAGCGGCTGACACGGGACATGCAGTCGGCCGCGGACGAGCTCCGGCGGCAGAAGGGCGGGCAGGGGGAGAACCAGGACCAGGACGCCCTGTCACGCGCCGCGGAGGAGATGCGGCGCCTGTCGCGGCAGGGGGCGCAGAAGAAGGCGGTCAAGGTCGCGCGCGTGAGCATGGAGGAGATGCGGGAGCTGCTGCGGCGGGCGCGCCAGTCCGGGCAGGGAGAGGGGAAGGAGGGCCCGGAGGGGGAGCCGCGGCCCGGAGACAAGAAGAAGGGCCAGCGCGGCAAGCTCGAGGACTTCTACACGCGGGCGGGCGGCGAGAAGCCGGGCCAGAAGGGCCAGGGCAAGGAGGGCATGACGCTCGGGGAGGGCACGGGCAAGAAGGGGGAGATGGTGGTCATGGAGGGGCAGGGCGGCAAGGGTCAGAAGATGGACATTGCGTCTGGGTCCGACGCGCCGGGTGACGAGCACGACCCGAACCTGCTGGGCAAGGACACGAAGCTCGACGCCAAGCGCCAGGACACCTTCGTCGCGGGCCAGAAGCAGGAGGGGACCGGGAGGAGCGAGACCATCCAGGGGGCGGCGTCGCAGGGGTTCACGGGGACCGCGTGGCGCAAGGTCCACCACGACTATTCGGGCGTGGTGGAGGAGGACATGGAGAAGGAGCAGATCCCGAAGGGGACCCGCCGCTACGTGCAGCGATACTTCGACTTGATCCGCCCCCGGTGAGCGGGGCGGCTGGAGCAGGATGAACGTGATGAGCGTCGAGCAGAAGGTGCAGCAGTTCAAGCGGGACTATGCGGCCATCCGTGAGGAGATCGGCAAGGTGATGGTCGGCCAGAGCGCTATCGTGGACGGCGTGTTCACGTGCCTGCTGGCGGGCGGCCACGCCCTGCTGGAGGGCGTCCCGGGCCTGGGAAAGACCCGGCTCGTCCGCACCCTGGCGGACGTGCTCGACCTGTCCTTCTCGCGCATCCAGTTCACGCCGGACCTCATGCCGGCGGACATCCTGGGGACGAACATGATCGTGGAGGGATCGGGGCAGGGGAAGCACTTTGAGTTCCAGCCTGGGCCCGTGTTTGCGAACATGGTGCTCGCCGACGAGATCAACCGGGCGACGCCCAAGACCCAGTCGGCGTTGCTGGAGGCCATGCAGGAGAAGACGGTCACCGTCTCGAAGCGCACCTACACGTTGGACAAGCCCTTCTTCGTGCTCGCGACCCAGAACCCGCTGGAGATGGAGGGGACCTACCCGCTCCCCGAGGCGCAGCTCGACCGCTTCCTGTTCAAGCTGCGGGTGGAGTATCCAAACCGGGACGAGCTGCGGAGCATCCTCGACCGGACGACCCACCTGGCGGAGCCGAGCGTGCGGAAGGTCGCCAACCGGGAGAAGATCCTGGAGATGCGGGCCCTGGCCCTGGAGGCGGAGGCCCCCACCCACGTGGTGGACCTGGCCGTGCGCATCGTGCAGGGGACGCACCCGCAGCACGACGAGGCGCCGGCCATCACGAAGAAGTACGTGCGCTACGGGGCGAGCCCCCGCGGGGCCCAGGCAATCGTGCTCGCGTCCAAGATCCTCGCGGTCATGGACGGGCGCTACAACGTGGCGGACAGCGACGTGGAGCGCGTGGTCAAGCCCGCGCTGCGGCACCGGCTCATCCTGAACTTCGAGGGCGAGGCGGAGGGGGTGAAGAGCGACGACATCCTCGACGAGGTCGTGAAGGCGGCGCACAAGGCCCGGAGGATGTAATGGCGGAGGCGCGGGCCCGGAAGGCGGCGCGGGAGCTGTTCGACGAAGAGTTCCTGAATCGCCTCGAGTATCTGCACATCGTCTCGCGCAAGCTGTTCGCCGGGCAGAGCCGCGCGGACCGGCGCAGCAAGAAGCTGGGCAGCGGCATCGAGTTTGCCGACCACCGGGACTACGCGCCGGGAGACGACTTCCGGTATCTCGACTGGAGCGTGTTCGGGCGCACGGAGAAGATGCTGGTCCGCCTGTATGAAGAGGAAGAGGACCTCAGCATCTATCTGATGATCGACGTCAGCGACTCCATGGATCTGGACCTGGGGGATGGGCCCAAGTGGGCCTACGCAATGCGCGTCGCCGCGGCGTTGGGCTATATAGGGCTCGCCAACATGGACCGGGTGGCGGTGGTGCCGTTTGCGAGCGGGGTGGTGGGCAGGCTGCCGCCAGCGCGGGGAAAGGGCCAGATCTTCAAGATCATCGACTTTCTGCAGGGGACCCCGGTGGGTGGGCCGACGCGACTGGAGGAGGCGGCCAAGAGCTTCGTGCACCAGAACCGGCGTCGGGGACTCGTGGTCGTCGTGAGCGACCTGTACGACGAGCGCGGCTGGGAGGCGGGGCTGAACTATCTCCGATACCACCGGTTTCAGCCGTTCGTCGTCCACGTGTGGGACGAGAACGAGCTGCGGCCCGAGATCCTGGGGGACCTTCGCCTCATCGACTGCGAGACCGGGCGCGAGCGGGACGTGACCATCACCCGCGGGCTGCTGGAGGCGTACCGCAAGGCCCACACGGAGCTGAGCCACGAGGCGGAGGCTTGGTGCAAGGCGCACCTGCTGCCGTACTTCCGGGCGTCCATCCAGACTCCGTTCGATGATCTGATCTTGAGAGTGTTTCGGGCCGGGGGCTTCCTGCAATGACGACCGTCATGGCCATGGAGCAGCTCTGGACCCTGCTCGGGGCCTTCGGCGGCGCCATCGTCGTGCTCTATCTCATCAAGATGCGGCGGCGCCGGGTGCGGGTGCCCTTCGGGCCGCTCTGGCAGCGGGTGCTCCCTGAGCGCAAGGCGTCTGCGCTGTTGAGCTGGCTCAAGCGCCTGTTGAGCCTGCTCGTGCAGTTGCTCGTGCTCGCCGCCATCGTGCTCGCGCTGGCGGAGCCGCGCTTGGATGGCGGGTGTGGTGGGGCGGCAGTGGAGGAGCCGCCTCCGCCGACGACGACCATCCTGGTGGTGGACGCGTCGGCCAGCATGAGGGCGACGGACGTGAGCGGCGGACGGCTCCTGGCCGCCGTGGACGCGGGTCAGAGGGTGATTGGGGAGCTGGAGGCGCAGGACCTGGGGATGGTCGTGCGGCTGGACTCGACCGCTCGGGCGGTGTCTCCCCTCACGGCGGACAAGGACGTGCTGCTCGGTGCGCTGGGGCGGCTGCGGGCCACGGACACGGGCACGGACCTGCGGGCGGCGCTGCCGTTTCTGCGGAGCCTCGTGGAGGGGAGAGACGGGGCGCGGGTCGTGCTGGTCACCGACGGGGGCTTCGAGGCGCCCACGGATGAAGAGCTGGAGGGGATTCCGCTGCAGGTGGTGCGGGTCGGAGTGGGGGGGGAGAACCTCGCCCTGCTGGCGTTTCACGTGCGGCCGAGCCTCGAC
Organism: Myxococcales bacterium; assembly: GCA_045863395.1. GTDB lineage: Bacteria > Myxococcota_A > UBA9042 > JABWCM01 > BTVJ01 > BTVJ01. Next base: position 113,014 of record BTVJ01000010.1, on the reverse strand, counting down.
GACCGCCTGAGCTACGAGATCTACTGGAGGGCGCGCAGCTTCGTCGACCGCCCGGTGCCGGCGAGCCTCTTGCTGTATGCGAGCGGGGAGGACCGGGACGCGGACAGCCTGTTCCGGGATGCGAACGTCGTCGGGAGCTACCCGGTGGTGCTCGCGCCCGGCACCACGTCGGACGGGTTCATCCCGGACGTGGAGTTTCCGGGGAGCCGCTTCGGGGCGCGCATTGTCTCGGATGGAGGGGCGGCCGTCCGCGACGTGCTGCCGCGCGACGACTTCGCCTTTGGCGTCGTACCCGAGCGCAAGCGCCTGCGGGTGCAGCTCGTGACGGACGACAACCTGTATCTCGAGGCGGCGCTCTTCCTGCGCGAGAACCTGAGCTTCGACAAGGTGGCGCCGGTAGATTATTTGGGGGCGAGCGGGTATGACGTCACCATCTTGGACCGGTTCGTGCCATCGGAGCTGGGGGCTGGCAACTTCCTGCTGGTCGATCCCCCTCGGGAGGGCTCGCCGTTTCCGGTGACGGGCGAGGAGCTGCTGCCCGACGTGTCGCGCTCCAAGAAGGGGCACCCGCTCATGTGGAAGGTCTCGCTGGTGGATCTGAACATCGGCGTGCTCCGGGTGCTGGGCGTGGAGCCGGGAGACGAGGTCGTCGCGTCCTCGCAGGCGGGCAACCCGGTGATCGTCGCTCGGACCGCGGGGGAGCAGCGCCTGGTCGCCTGGGCCTTCGACGTGCGCGCCTCGGACCTGCCGCTGCGCTATGCTTTTCCGGTCATGATCGTCAACACGCTCCAGTGGTTCGCCGCGGACGACGCCTCGCTGCTGCTCGGTCGGCGGACCGGGACGGACTGGGCCGTGGCGGTGCCCTGGAAGGTCGACCGCGTGGCGGTGCGGCCGCCCCTCGGGGCGCCCTTCGAGGCGCCGGTGGTCGAGGGGAAGGCGCTCTTCGGGGGCGCCGAGGCGGGCATCTGGGAGGTCCGGGAGGTTGGAGACGGGGGTGGCGTGCTCGCCCTGGCGGCCAACCTGGCCGACGAGCGGGAGTCGTCTCTGCTCGTGCCCGACCTGGCGCTGCCGGCGTGGAAGCCGAAGCCGCCGCCTCCGCCGAAGCCCGAGGTGGCGCGCACCTGGATGGACGACGCCGCGGAGCTGGTGGCGCGAGAGCCCTGGAAGGCGCTGTTGTTGCTGGCGCTGCTGGTCATGACCCTGGAGTGGTTCACCTACCACCGTCGCATGACGGTCTGAGAGGGAGCGTGGCGAGGAGGCGCATCCGGCCCATCTGGAAGACGCTCATGGGGTACGCCCTCGTGGTGGCGGCGTCCGTCGGGCTGTGGGTCGCCTTCTGGCGCTGGCAGCCCGAGGTCGTGGCAGAGCTGGCGGCGCGGGACATGGAGCTCGGGAGCCCGGAGCTGCTGTGGCTCCTGCTGCTGCTGCCCTTCGTCTGGGCGGTGCGCCTCCACACGCTGACCGATCTTCCTCTGCTTCAACAGGTCGTCGGGGCGCTGGTCCGCAGCGCGCTCATCGTGGCGCTGGTGGGTGCGCTGGCGGACCCGCGGCTCGTGGAGGAGGACCCGAAGAAGGTGGCGACCGTGTTCTTGGTGGACGCGAGCGACTCCGTGCAGGATGCGGCGCTCGACCGGGCGCGGGTCGTGCTCCAGGAGGCGTGGGACGCGCGGGGGGACGCGGGAATGCGGCTGGTCGTGTTTGCGGAGACGCCCCGGGAGGTGCCGCTGGACCCTGAGGCGGCTCGGGTGCCGGCCCTGGTGCGGCCGCCGGATGCGGCCGGGACGGATCTGCAGGCCGCGCTGCGCATGGCCTACGGGATGCTGCCCGACGGCGTGACCCACCGGGTGGTGCTGCTGAGCGACGGCAACGAGACGCGAGGGAACCTGCTGGCGGAGTCAGAGACTGCCCGGAGATTCGGAGTGCAGGTGTTCACGCGGGCGTTTCCCGAGGTCGCTCCACGGCCGGAGATGCTGGTCCGCGGGCTGACTGTACCGGATGGGATCAAGGAGCGGGTGCCCTTCGCGGTGACCGCGCGGGTCGAGTCCAGCGTGGCTGGGCGGGGGCGGTGCGTGCTCCGGGTGGACGCGGTCGAGGCTGCGGCGGACGTCGACCTGGTCGTGGGGGAGGCGACAGTGCGCTTCGACGAGGTGCGCGTGGACGAGGGGGGCACGAAGCGCTTGGTCGTGGAGTGTACGTCCGAGGCCGGAGACCGCTTCGCGTCCAACAACCGCTGGGAGTCCGTGGTGGAGGTGCCCAAGAAGCCGCGGGTGCTCTACGTGGAGGGCGAGGCGCGCACGAGCCGCGATCTCGTCGCCGCCCTCAGTGAGGACTTCGACGTGGACCTGCGCGGTCCGGCGGGGATTCCTGGCAACGCGGCGGAGCTCGGGCGGTACGACCTTGTGGTGGTCAGCGATGTGCCCGTGAAGGGTGCCATGGGGCGAGAGAACTTCGGCTACGCGCAGATGCAGGCGGTGGAGGCGTATGTGAGGCGCGGCGGGGCCTTCGTCATGGCGGGCGGGCCCGACTCCTTCGGGCCGGGGGGCTATGGCGGGACGATCCTGGAGCGCAACGTGTTGCCCGTGAGGCTGGATGCGGAGAAAGAGAAGGACACCCCGGGGCTGGCGCTCATGCTGGTGATTGACCGCTCCGGCTCCATGAGCGGCCAGAAGATCGAGCTCGCCAAGGAGGCGGCCAAGGCGACCCTGGAGGTGCTCCAGCGGGACGATCAGATCGGCGTCGTCGCCTTCGACAACGAGCCCATGCCGGTGGTGCGGCTCCAGTCGGCGTCGAACCGCATGCGGATCATCAACAACCTGTCGAAGATCACGGCCGGCGGCGGGACGGCGATCCTGCCGGCGCTCGATGTTGCCTTCGAGGAGCTGCGCGACAGCAATGCCCAGGTGAAGCACGTCATCCTGCTGACGGACGGCCAGGCGAGCCGCGAGGGCATCGAGTCTCTGGTGGGGCGCATGTACCGGGGCGGCATCACGGTGACGACGGTCGCCGTCGGCGAGAGCGCCGACCGCGACCTGCTGGAGCAGATCGCGGCGCTGGCGGGCGGGCGCTACTACAGCACCAACGACGCCAACAACATCCCCAAGATCTTCATGAAGGAGACCACCCAGGTCAGCCGGACGTCGGTCGTGGAGGAGCACTTCCGGCCGCGCGTGGAGCCTCGGTTCTCTCGGCTCCAGGTGCTGCGGGGCCTGGGCGCGCTGCCGCCGCTCCTCGGGTACGTGAGCACCAAGGCGAAGCCGCGCGCGGAGGTGATCCTGACGACGCACCGGGGAGAGCCACTCCTGGCGCGGTGGCGGCTCGGGCTGGGGTGGGTGTTCGTGTGGACCAGTGACGTCAAGGCGCGGTGGAGCTACCCGTGGGTGCGGTGGAAGGGGTACGCCCAGTTCTGGCGCCAGCTCGTGCGCGACGCCATGCGCTCCGAGCAGGAGCAGACCTACGACATGACGGCGACGGTGGAGCGGGGCGTGCTGCGGGTGGAGGTGGACGCCGTGGACGAGGGCGACCGCTTCGTCAACGGGCTCGACGCGAGGGCGCGGGTGACGCTGCCCGGGGGGGAGGTGAAGGCGCTCGGGCTGTCGCAGACGGCCAGCGGGCGGTACGAGGGCACGATGGCCGTGTCGGAGCTCGGGGCGTACCGGATCGATGCGGAGCTGCGGGCGCGCGCTGGGCCGGAGCGCGGGACGGGCGGAGGCGGGGGACAGGGGGAGGCGGGCGTTGAGGGCGCTGGGGGCGGCGCGGGGGCCGATGGAGCGGCCGAGGTAGAGGGGACGGCGGGCGACGGTGGAGCTCCGGGTGGGGCCGAGGCTGCCCAGGACGCTGCGATCCCCGCGCGGGCGGCCGTGAGCTACCCCTACCCGGACGAGCACGCCCTGGCCGATCGGGTCAACGCGGCCCTGCTCGCACGGGTGGCGGCGCTGACCGGGGCATCGTCGGATCCTGGCGCCGAGGAGCTCTTCCGCCCCACCGGTGAGGTCTCCCGGCGCACGACGCCTCGCCACGCCGACCTGCTGTGGCTCGCGCTGTTCCTGCTGGTCGCGGACGTCCTTCTGCGCCGCGTCCGCCTGTGGCGGGCTGGCGAGGTGGCGTGGCGGCGCTGACGTGCCGAACCTCGAACCTGCGGTCTCTCCGGCGTCGCCGGGGGCTACCCTCGGTTCCCCCGTCGCGCGGCCAGCATGCGCTCCACCCTGACCTGGAGCCGGCCCATGTCGTCGTCGCTGACGGCGCCCCCAGCGGCCTCGATCTGGGGGCGCAGGGCCTCGGCGGCCGCTCCACCCACCACCCACGGCGTCTCACCGCAGGCTGCCGCGTAGGCGCTGACCAGCTCCCGCGCGCGGGGGCGCGTCGGGGGGACGGTGACCGAGAGGCCGATGAGCGTCGGGTCCAGGGTGCGCCGCGCCTGCTCCACGGCGTCCGGCGGAGTCCGGGCCCCCAGCAGGATCACGCGGAAGCCCCACTGGGCGAAGCGGAAGGACACGCCGAGCAGGGGCACGACGTGCTCTTCGTCGGCGAAGCAGGCGAGGAGGACCGTGCGCGCCGCGTCGGGCTGCATGAGGCGCAGCAGATCGCGCGCCGCGCCGACGATCTGCTCCGTCGCCATGTGCTCCTGGGCCACGCCGATGAGGCCCGCGTGCCAGCGGTCGCCGATCTCGCGGAGAGCGGGGCCAAGGACCCGCTCGAAGATCACTGAGGCGGACCCCAGGCAGAGGGCGTGGTGCAGCTCGGCCTCGAGGGCGTCCGGGTCGAAGCGGTCAACGGCGGCGACCAGGCGGTCGCGCGCAACGACGTAGGGGTCAGCGCCAACCGCGTCCGCCTCGGGGGCGACGCCGGCCTCCCGCAGCAGGCGGGCCGCCTCCGCGGGCGCCATGCCCTCGTTGGCGCACAGGTCGCGGAGGCGAGAGACCAGCTCCACGTCCTGCTCGCTGTAGAGGCGGTAGGCGGAGGCGGTGCGCATGGGGGCCGGGACACCGTAGCGGCGCTCCCAGGCGCGGAGGGTGGCGGCGGGCACCCCGGTGAGCTCCGCTACGGTCTGGATTCTGTAAGGTCCCTTGGTCGACACGGCTTGCCTCCGGCTCTTGTCTACGGTTTGATCATATGCTAGATCAAACGCTATGCAAAGTCACATTCAAAGGAGGGGAGCATGAACGAGCCATGTGCAGTGGTCATCGGGGCTGGGCTGGGCGGGTTGGCGGCTGCCGTGCGGCTGCTGGTGCGAGGCTACCGGGTGACCGTGCTGGAGCGGCGCGATGCCCCCGGCGGGCGCGCCTATGTCTATCGATCAGAAGGGCACGTCTTCGACGGGGGCCCGACCGTCATCACGGCTCCGTTCCTGCTGGAGGAGCTCTGGGAGCTGGCGGGGCAGCGCATGGCGGACCACCTGGACCTGCGGCCGGTCACGCCCTACTACCGCATCCGGTTTCACGACGGCGCGGTCTTCGACTACACGGGCGACGCGGCGGCGATGCGCGCCGAGGTTGCGAGGCTGGCGCCGGGCGACGTGGAGGGCTACGAGCGCTTCGTCGCCATGAGCGAGCGCATCTTCAAGGTGGGCTTCGAGGCGCTGGCCGACGTGCCCTTCGGGCGCATCACGGACATGGCGCGCATCGTCCCGGACATGGTCCGCCTCGAGAGCTGGCGGACCGTGTACGGCCTCGTGTCCAAGCACGTGAAGGACGACCGGCTGCGCCAGGTGCTGAGCTTCCACCCACTGCTCGTGGGGGGGAACCCCTACTCGACCACCTCTATCTACACGCTCATCGCGTTCCTGGAGCGGAAGTGGGGCGTCCACTTCGCCATGGGCGGGACTGGTGCCATCGTGGCGGGGCTCGTGAAGCTCATCGAGGGGCTGGGCGGGGAGGTGCGCTGCGGGGCCGAGGTGCGGCGCATCGTGGTGGAGGGCGGGAGGGCCACCGGCGTCGAGCTGGCAGGCGGGGAGCGGCTGGGGGCGCGGGTGGTGGTCTCCAACGCAGACACGGCCTGGACGTACCGGAACCTCGTCGGGCGAGAGCACCGGCGCCGGTGGACCGACGCGAGGCTGGACAGGACGCGGTACTCGATGAGCCTGTTCGTGTGGTATTTCGGGACCCGACGGCAGTATCACGACGTGGCGCACCACACCATCCTGCTCGGGCCTCGCTACAAGGGGCTGCTCGACGACATCTTCGCGAGGAAGGTGCTGGCCGATGACTTCAGCCTGTATCTGCACCGCCCGACGGCGACGGACCCGTCGCTGGCGCCGGAGGGGCGAGACACCTTCTACGTGTTGTCGCCGGTTCCGCACCTGGACAGCGGGACGGACTGGGGGCGGGAGGGGGAGCGATATCGGAGCAGGATTGCGCGGCTGCTGGAGCGGACGATCCTGCCCGACCTGGAGGCCAACGTGTGCGCGTCCCACGTGCTGACCCCGCAGGGCTTCCACGACGAGCTGCTCTCGTTCAAGGGCGCGGCCTTCGGGATGGAGCCCGTGCTGACTCAGAGCGCGTGGTTCAGGCCGCACAACGCGAGCGAGGACGTGAAAGGGCTCTACATCGTCGGGGCGAGCACGCACCCCGGGGCGGGGGTGCCCGGTGTTCTGTCGTCGGCGCGGATCCTGGACAGGGTGGTCCCCGATGCGTGAGGACGACGCCGCGGAGTGCCGGCGCATCCTGGAGGCGGGGTCCAAGAGCTTCTGGGCGGCGGGGCTGCTGCTCCCTGCGCGGGTTCGGGATCCCGTGGCGGCCTGCTACGCCTTCTGCCGCGTGGCCGACGACGCCATCGACGGGGCCCCGGGCCGGGAGCTGGAGGCCCTGGCGGGGCTGTCTGGGAGACTGGACGCGATCTATGCGGGGAGACCTGAGGATCGAGGTGTCGACCGGGCCTTCTGCGACGTCGCGCGTGTCGTTCCCCGCGCCGTGCCCGAGGCGCTCTTGGAGGGATTTCTCTGGGATGCAGAGGGGAGGCGGTATGAGGACCTGGGGGATCTGCTCGGTTACGCGGCCCGGGTCGCCTCGTCGGTGGGCGTCATGATGACGGCGCTGTTGGGCAGGGCGGACCCGGTGACGCTGGCGCGGGCGTGCGACCTGGGCCTCGCCATGCAGCTCACCAACATCGCGCGCGACGTGGGCGAGGATGCGCGCATGGGGCGAGTGTATCTGCCGCTGTCGTGGCTGCGAGAGGAGGGGGTGGAGGAACAGGTGGCCAAGGGGGTGTTCACGCCGGGGGTCGGGCGAGTGGTGGAGAGGCTGCTGGCGGAGGCGGACAGGCTCTACGCGCGGGCTGATCTTGGGATTCCCAGGCTTCCCCCGGACGGACGCCGCGCCATCAGGGCCGCGCGGCTCCTGTACTCGGACATCGGGCGGGTGATTCGGCAGGCGGGGTGCGACTCGGTGAGCCGTCGGGCGCACACTGGGGGGCTGCGAAAGGCCTGGCTGCTGGGGCGGGCGTTGATCGGCGGGGAGCGAGGGGCTGGTCTGCACGCGGGTGGGGAGGCGGGCGGTGGAGTGCCGGGTGGTGGTCCGGCCCCGGAGGTGAAGTTCCTCATCGACGCGTTTGCCGGCGATGGTGGGGGTCTGGGGCGGTAGAGTCCTCGCCGTGAACGGTATCATGCGCCCACAGCAAGGGCGGCGGTCCGTCAGAGAAGTAGACGCCGACTCGTTTTTCTCTTGACACGATTCTTGAGCCGAGAATTCGTGACTCCTCCGGTAAGGCAAGAACCTGCGGGTGCAGCGCCCTGACAGGCCCACTGCGGGTCTGGTCGGTCGCTGGGGAGCTCCCGTGTCTCGCGGATGCCTGTCCGGGGCTCAGCGGGTCGCCCAGTGGGGGCGAAAAGTGCGTGGTATATTCTGTCGGTCGCAATCGCAACGGAGGACACGCACCATGAGTCGAATGGACGAGCTGAGTCGGCAGGATGGCGTCGAGCTCCTGGCATCTTTGTCTCGGGTAGTTCGGGACTCACGCGCCCTGACGGCGGAGCTCCTGGCCCACCTCGCGGTGGCGGACGCGAGGCGGCTTCACCTCCAGGAGGCGTGTGCCTCTCTTCACGAGTACTGTGTCCGACGCCTGGGTCTCGACGAGGAGACGGCGTGGCGCTACGTCGGGGTCGCGAGGCTCGTGGTTCGCTTCCCCGTCTTGTTGGAGCTGCTCGCGGTCGGCGATCTGCACGTCTCTGGAGTCCGCCTCCTGGCGCCGTGGCTCAAGGACGAGCGAGCCGACGAGGGGGCGCTCGACGATCTGATCCGCGCCGCATGTGGGAAGACCCGCAAGGAGATTTCGCACATGCTCGCCGACCGCTTCCCGCAGCGGAGCATCCCCACGCTGGTGACGCCCCTCGGGAGTGACGGAGATGTGGGAAGGGCGAGCGCGGGGGACGCCAATGGAGACTCGCAGCGCTCGGGGACCGGGGGAGACCAGGACTGCGCCGGGGGGAGGGGCGAGCCGAGCCCGCCACGAGGTGCCGCGCCGCCGCTCCCGACGCTCCAAGGAGAAGGGGAGACGGGGGCGGAGCTGGACCGGGGCGGACCACAGCCGGGGGTCTCTCCGCTGGGCGCCCGGCGATATCGGGTGCAGTTCACCGCGAGCGAGGCCCTGGTGGCGAAGCTCGAGGAGGCGCAGACGCTGCTGAGCCACACGGTGGCGAAGGGCGATCTCCCGGCTCTCATCGGGCTCGCCCTGGAGGTGCTGTGCCAGCAGACCCTGAAGAAGTGCTTCGGGGTGGGGAGCCGTCGCAAGGGGGCAGCGAGCACGGCGAGGCCGAAGCAGGGTCTGGAGTCAGGTGACGACGGTCGGGGCCCGGGGGGGCAGAGCAGCCGGGCGGCGGTGGAGCGACTGGATCCGGATCCAGTTGAGATGAGTGGCGACTCTGAGGAGCTGGGCGGCGTCCAGCTCCAGGGCGGGCGGCTGTCACCGGGTCCAGATGCGGCGAGTGACGACCCGAAGGAGCCGAGCGGGTGCGCGAAGGCGGGGCGACTGGATCCGGATCCAGTTGATGCGAGTGGCAGCCCTGCGGGGCCGAGCGGGGGCGGGGAGAAAACGGGGCGACTGGATCCGGATCCAGTCCCCGTCCGTGGTAGCCAGAGTGCGCCTGCCGGCTCGGGTGCCGGCACGACACGGGCGAGCGCCTCGGCGCGCATCCCTCTGCGCGTGCGGGCGGAGGTCTACCTCAGGGATGGAGGCCGGTGCACCTTCGTGGATGATGCGGGCCGGCGCTGCGATAGCCGCTCCTTCCTCCAGCTCGATCACGTGACCATGGCCTGCCGTGGTGGCGCCCCAACCGCGCAGAATTGCAGGCTCCTGTGTGGCCCACACAATCGGGCGGAGGCTCGACGGCTGCTCGGCGACGACTTCGTGGAGGAGAAGGTCCGTGATCGGACGGGCCGAAGGAGGCGCGCAGTGGAGCCTGCTCCGCGACCGCTCAACCGGGCCCTCCTCGGTCCCGCGAGCTGGCCCTGGGACGACCCGCTGCTGCACCAGATCCTGGATGCGCTGGACGGACGGGCCCTGTCCATCGAGGACCTCTGGCAGACGCCGGGACTGACTGGGTCAATGATGGAGGTCAGCGGCGGCGTCTACGCCTTGGCGTGGCAGCAGAGAGTGACCTTCCTTCCTGGCAGGCGGAGGATCGTTCGCACGGACCAGGAGCATGTGTGGGAGTCGACGGCTGGGTTTGGGCCAGTCAGCGAATTGGGCACATAGGGGGGTATGAATGGCGACACTGGCGAGGAGTCCGGAGTGTGGCGCAGGTGGGCGCAGTGGCTCCAGTCGTGTGGCCCCGGGACGTTGAGCACTGCGGCGGTCGGAGCCGGTCGCAGGGCCCGGGAGGAGTCTCTGGCTCGGTAGCGGCCGAGATCGGGTAGAAGTAGTTGTCAGTGGTGGCCAGATATAATTGCCATTGACCAGCGGCCTGCTCCTCCACGGCGCGCTGCGTGTCGAGGCATCCGCGGACAGTGTTGCGGAGCACGATGACCCGCGCCCCTTGGGCCGCCGCCGCAACGGCCAGCGCGGCCACGCCGACCGAGTCGTCCATGAGCCCGACGCGCTCGACGGTGACCTCGCGGTCTGGCCCTCGTGTGACTGGAATGACGCAGGCGACCCCACCGCCGCTGTGCCGGACGACGGGGTACGCTTCGGCGACGGCTTCGTCCAGCGACGGCGCCTCCCGGGAGCCCGGTCGCTCCAAGACACAGCGGGCCGTGGATCCGAGGGTCGCCGACATGAGGAACGCCTGACCGCCGGCGCCCAGGTGCCGACGAAGCACCTCTTCCAGGAGGCGGATCATATAGGCGTCCGACGCGTGGACCTCGTCGACCACCAGGAGCTGCCGCGAGAGGGACGCCGCGCGCATGTGGGCGTGGGAGACCTCCAGCGCCGACAGCAGGACCTGATCCACCGTGGCGACGACCACGGGTCCGGCGAGATACCGCTTGGGATGCTCGGCCGCCCAGCCCCGGTAGCGGAGGCGCTCCTGGTCGTCGTCGTTCCAGAGGACCTCGAACCCGGCCAGCCGCCTCCCCTCCACCTCGTCGACGGCCAGGTAGCCAGGCACTGCGAGGATTACTGGCGGTCGTGTCGTCGGGTCTGCAAATGCGTGGGCGATGGCCTGGACCACGCGTGTGTGGATCTGGGTCGCGGCGGTGCGGGTAGGGAGCGCAAACGTGAGCCCGTCGACGAGACCCGCCGCGAACAGACGGAGGAACCGGTACAGAGCGGCCTCCGTCTTTCCCGAGCCGGTCTCGGACTCCAGGATCGTGACGCTGCCCGGTGCCGCGCAGGGGAGTGCCGCGACCTGCGCCTGGGCGTTCCGTGGAGGGAACCCGAAGAGTGTCTCGAAGGGAGGGGGCGCGGCCCCGAGGGTCGCGCGGGCCCCGGCGGCGTCGAGCCCGATCTCTCGAAGTGCGCGTGCGGCCGCAGCCCGCGCGAACGACATGCGGTCGCCCTCGTCGACAGCGAACGGGAAGATGCTGGTCGCTCCCGAGCCAGTCCGCGAGCATGACGAGGCCGCTGAAGAGGTGTTGAGACGGCGCCCCTTCAGGGAGCGACGGGCCCTCGGGCGTGAAGGCGAGCGGAAACCAGGCCCTGACCCGCCCGACGAGCTCCGCGATGCCTTCGAAGGGGTCCAGGCCGCCCCGGCGGCGCCACCAGGACTGCTGGTGTCTTCCGCCCACCCGCTCGGGGCGCCCATGGTGGGAGATGGCCGCCACGAGCAGTCCGAAGGCGGCCTCTCCCCCGCCGCCCCAGGCCACGAGGTCTTCGAAGGGCAGCGCCTCGCAGAGGCGGTCGCGCTCCGGGTACGGGGCGTCACCAAACAGCGCGAGGACCTCCGCCACGTGCCCGCACGTGAAGGGCGGGAGGCGCAGGGCCTTGTTCTGGAAGCCGATGGAGAACTTCCCGATGTCGTGGAGGGCCGCCAGCGCCGACAGACGTTCAACCTGGACGGGCTCGAGCTCGCCCAGCCCGGCAACGGCGGCGAGGCGCGCGCCGAGCAGCGTCTGCCGCAGGAGCGCCTCGCAGCAGGCTGCCACATCGGCGGCGTGGGCGGCGAGGGGGTGCCACGCAGTCACCGCGCCATCCTGGTCCGTGTCGAGCTTCCCCCAGAAGCCGGTCGGCGCTCCCCGCATGATCGTTCCCCGCCGGCCCCTACTCCGACGGGGGCGCCGTGCTCGGCTCGGAAGTCACGGTCGGCGCTACGATGTCGATCGGAACCTGGTCGTCGTCCTCGTCGGGCGTGCGGGTGATCCTCTCGGCGCGCAGGCGCTGATAGTCGCGATCCTTGCGACCGACCGCCGCCGCCAGGATCCGGCGGAGGGTCTGGAGGAGGCCGTCGAAAGTCTGGGCGGTCTCTCGCGTGGTCGCGAGCAGGCGCTGCCACTGTTGATCTGCGGCCTCTGCCTCCTCCTGCTCCTTGATGGTCTTCGCGATGGCCGGCTCCAGGTCGGCGGTCGCTTCAGCGACCCAGTCGAGCTTGGCGCCGCCCTCGGCCGCGTCCGCCAGCTCGTCCAGGAAGCGGGATGCGTCCTCGATGACGTCGTCGGGGACCCCGGGGCGATCCATGTAGGTAGAGGCGGAGAAGGCCGGAATCTCAGCCGCCGCCAGAGGGAGCCAGGACCGGAGCTTCACGACCAGCTCCGAGGTCGCGGTGCGGCCCTCCTGGGTCTCCTTGAGCCACACGCGGGAGTAACGGGCTGCGACGTCGTAGGCGCCGGTGTAGGCGTCGGCGGCTGCGACGATGCGACCCGAGAGGGCAAGGACCGGTTTGATGTCCTGCCGACGGGCGCAGACGCGACTGGCGCGCGGGGCGAGGCGGCGGAGCTTCCAAAGGGGACTGCTGGCCATGAGTACACTCCATGGATGGTGGACGGGGCGCAGCGACTGTCGCACGCACCCCGAAGGGCCGTCAAGAGGCAAAGTTATCATGGTGGTCGGGACGTGGGTGCCTTGGTAGGAGATTTCGTGCCGAATTCGGCATCAGAGTTGGGCCCAGGACGGCGACGGTTGGCCTCGACTGCCGAGCCTGCCAGATTGGCGATGACCCCTCGGTGGCGCTCCTCCATGTGTCGCGACCCTGCCTCGTGGTAGCGCTTCAGACGCTGCGCGTGGCGCTCCTCCGCGTCGAGGCCGCCCCCCTTGGTCTCGAGGTGTCGCGACGGCCCCGCGACGCCTCGGCAGAGTCCGGCGACGTGGCGCCCCACGCCGACGTCGTCGCGTCCCACACCAACGTCGTCGCGCCCCACGCCAACGTCGTCGCGCCCCACGCCAACGTCGTCGCGCCCCACGCCAACGTCGTCGCGCGACGTGCCGATGAACCCGCGCCCTGATCCTGCGACCCCTCACTCCGATCCCGCGACCCGTCCGCCCGGTCCGGGGAGCCTCCCGCCCTTTTCCCGGGTCGGCACCACGGCTCCGAGGTCTACTGCGGAAATCCGACCCTGGCCCGCCCGGCGGGATCCGCCTCTGGACGAGCGCCACCCCCTTCGTGCCGCCCCGGTTCCTCAAAGCCCGAGGCTCCAACACCCTGGAGGGGCAGGTGGCAGCGGAGCTCGCCTCGCGAGGGCTGCCGCCCGCTGCCGTGCGCGTACTCCCTTGGGACGAGACAGACGTGCGGCTCCGGCACGCCGTCCGTGTGCGCCGCGCGCCCGCGCCTCCTCCTCCCCAAGACCTGGGTGTCGCCCTGGAGCTGGAGTTCGCGTCCCCCGTCAGCGGACCCATCACCCTCGGGTATGGGGCCCACTTCGGCCTGGGGCGCTTCGCGGCCGTGGACTGACTACTTCCCCGCCCGCATGATCTTCCCCTGATTGATGAACTTCGACACGGACCAGTAGACGTACTCGGTATCGAGCCCCACCCCGATGGTGTTCGCCTGGTTGCTGATCGTCTCCACGCTGCCGCCTCCGAGGGGCACCCGCGCCACCTTGCCGTTGGAGTCGAACTCGATCCAGTAGACGTGGGTGCCGTCGACCGCCAGCTCTCCGGCCGCGTAGGCGTTGCCGGTCAGCGTGCTCGGCGAGCCGCCCAGCGGGAGCTTCTTGACCGCCCCCTCCGTGTACTCGACGAAGTAGAGCGTCGTCCCCACGATCTTCAGAGACGACGGAGACCCCGCCCCGACTGTCTCCACCGTGCCGCCGGCCTTCGGGACGCGCTTGATCTGGCCGCTGTCGTTCTGGAAGTAGACCCACGCCGAGTCCACGTCGATGGCCGTCGTCAGATTCACGATTCCCGTGTCGACCAGAGTCTCCACCGGGCCGCCGCCGATGGGCACCCGGCGCACCGCGCCGCCGCCGCCCGCCTTGCCGTCTCCGAAGTAGACGTGGGTGGAGTCCAGAGCCAGGTGGTTCTGGGCGTTCTTGAGGCCGGTGGCCAGTGGGACCGGCGGACCGCCGCCCTTGGAGACTCGCCCCAGGACTCCGCCGCTCCCGCCCGCGCGCTCCAGCCAGAAGACGTCTGTGGCGTTGGTCGTGATCGCGCACGGCTCCGTCAGGTTGGACGCAAACGTCTCGACTGCGCCGCCCGTCTTCGCGACCCGGCTCACCGTGCCGGCGGTGGAGTCGTTCTCCACGAACCAGACGTGGGTCTGGTCCACCGCGATGGCCCAGGGAGAGTCGAGGCCGTCCGCCAGAGTCACCGGCGTAGAGCTCGGCTTGCAGGAGCCTCCCAGGCACGTTCCCCCAGGGCAGGCCACCCCGTCCCCCACCGCCGGGTGCGTGCAGGCGCCTCCAGAGCACGTATCCAGCGTGCAGGGGTTGCCGTCGTCGGTACACCCTCCGTTGATGGGCTGGCAGGCCTGGCCCGAGCAGACCTGGCACTCGCCGCAGGGGGGGGAGCAGGACGTCGCCATACACGCGCCGTCCTGACAGATCATGCCCGCGCCACAGCTCGTGCCGTCGGGCAGCTCCATCTGGGAGCACTGGCCGCCACCACACTTGGGGGTCGTGCAGGGGTCGCCGTCGTCGGCCAAGGTGCACGCCGTGCCGTCGGTGATCGGGCCATGCAGGCACACCCCACCACCGCACGCGTCCGTCGTACACGGGTTGCCGTCGTCTCCGCAGGGCAGCCCGTTCGCCTTGGGCTTGCACGTCCCGCTCCCCGCGTCGCACGCCTCGCACTCTCCGCAGGCCGGTGTACAGGCCACGTCTGCGCACTGCCCTCCACTACAGACCTTGCCGAGCCCGCACACCGTGCCGTCCGCCACGGGTGTCTGCGTACACGCCCCGCCCTCGCAGATGCCCACGCTACAGGCCCCCGTGGCCTCGCACGCCGTCCCCGACAGCGGGGTGTGGGTCACGACGCCGCCCGTGCACTTGTCGTCGGTGCAGGGGTTGCCGTCTGCGACCACCAGGGGCGTGCCGACGCAGAGCTTCTGCCCTATCTCGTTGGTGGTGCAGGTGTCTGCCCCGGTGCAGCCGTTGCCGTCGTCGCAGGAGGCGCCCTCCACGAAGGCCACCTGCTGGCAGCCGCTCTTCTTGTTGCACTGCCACGTCCAGCACGGGTTGTTCTGGGCCTGGGACGCGCAGGTCTCGACCGCCCCTGTCAGGCCGCACCAGCCCTCCTCGTTGCAGACCTCCTTGGTGCAGACGTCGTCGTCCGTGTCGCAGTCCACGCCGGCCGACTTGAGTATCGGCACGTCGCACTGCCCCGTCCCGGGGTCGCAGGCCAGCTCGGACACGCACGGCTCGGACGGGGGCGGGCACTTCACCTGCGTCGCCGGGTCCGGCACGCAGGCGCCGGCTTTACAGGCGGCCGCGCCGAAGCACCCGACCGCGCACGCCGTGCCGTCGGGGGCCGGGTCGACCTGGCAGCCCACCTTCGGGTCGCAGCTCGCCACCTGGCACGGCCCCGAGTCGCAGGCCACGGTGGCGCCGCCCCCGCAGCCGCCTGCCTGGCACGTGGTCCCCTCGGTGCAGGCGTTGCCATCGTCGCACGGGGTCCCGTCCGGCTCCCCGGCGCACTCGGTCGCCACGTCTTCCCCCGCAACAGGCACATCCGCTGCGACATCCGGCGTCTCGGCAGTGTCCACCGGTGTCCCACCGACGTCGACGCTCCCCACGTCGCCTCCGCCGTCCGCCGCCCCCGCGCCGCCACCCTCGTCCCCGCACCCTGCCACGAGCACCAGCGCCACCAGCATCCGACGCATCCGCGCACCTCCGAAGTGGGTTGCCGAGGCGTACCTTACCGCATGGAGGGCTCCCCTGGATACTGGCGTCGAGGCTGCCTACCGCCCGACCCTCTGTCCCGCTGCCAGCCCACGCCCTACCGCCAGATCCCCGATCACCCGCGCCGCGCACAGGCGGCCGCTCATGGCGGCCAGCGCCACGCCCGCGCCGGGGTGGACGCTACCCCCTGCCAGGTAGAGGCCCGGGAGGCGGGACCAGGCGGGGGCCCGGTCGAAGGTCGCGCGCCAGGAGTGGGCCACCGCCCCGTAGAGGGCTCCCCCGGTCCCCGGCGACAGGCGCTCGAAGTCCCGCGGGGTGGTGGTGACCGTCGCCTCCCGATGGAGCTCCAGGCCGTGGCGGGCCAACGCCCCCAGCATGGCGTGCTCCTGGTCGGCCCCGTCCGTCCCTGCCGGAGCGGCCACCTGGATCAGGAGCCGCTCGGGGCCGCCGACCCCCACCTGCCCCTGGGCGCTGACCATGACCGTCGGGTCCGCTGGCGCTCGCCGCTCGTCGAACAGGGCGCCGAGCTCCTCCGCAGGGTCCCGAGAGAAGAAGACGTTGCGGTCGGCCAGAGGGAAGCCCGCGGTGCGAGCGACGGTGCTCCAGGTGGCCGCCGACAGGCTCCGCTCCCCTACCTCCGCCCTGGTCACGGCGTCTCGCGCGGCCGCACCGAAGTGCCCCGCCCGGAGCGCGCCGATGTCCGCGTTGAGCACGACGGCGTCCCCGAGGATCGTCTCCCCGTGGTCGGTCACCACCCCGGCGGCGCGTCCCCGGACGAGGATCTCTGCCACGCCCTCGCCGCAGCGCACCTCCCCGCCGAGGCGGCCCACCGTGTCTGCGAGCGCCCGCGGGAGCTGCCACATGCCCCCGTCCACCGTCCACGCCTCGCCCTCCACGTCCGCGATGAGGTTGAGGGTGGCCGGCGCGTGCAGCGGCGAGCTGCCGGACAGGCCGGCCTGGCGCGCGAAGAGCTGGCACAGGCGCGGGTCGGAGAAGAAGTCCCGCAGGGCCTGCCACACGGTGCGCCTGGCGTCGATGGCGAAGAGCGTCCGCAGACCGGCCGCCAGCCCCACGCGCCCGGGCATCGCGGCGAGGGTCGGCCGCTGGGCCGCCAGCACGGGCGCCTCCACGCTCTCGCGGATGCGCCGCGCATGTGCCCGGAACCGGCGATAGCCGCGCGCGTCCTCGGGGCCGGCGAACGCGCCGATGGCGTCCTCGGTGCGGGCCGGGTCCGCGTAGAGGTCCAGCCGCGAGCCGTCCTGCCAGGAGTGGCGGGCCAGCAGCTCGACAGGGCGGAGCCCCACCAGGTCCTCCAGGCGCAGGCCCGCCGCGCCGACCAGCGCATCGAGGACGGGGCGCATGGTCAAGGTGGTCGGCCCCGCGTCCACGATGGCGCCGCCTGTCTCCTGCCGCCGCACCTTGCCGCCCACGTCGCGCTCCTTCTCGAGGACCGTCACCGCAACGCCCCTCGCGGCAAGCTCCAGCGCGGCGGCGAGGCCGCCCATGCCGGCTCCGATGACGATGACGCGCCTCTCTCTCATCTCTCCCCTCCTTGCATTTGTGTTCATGGATTGTCTATTCTGTGTTCAAATATCGACTAACGCTATTCACAATGCAAGGGGTGCCGATGAGCCTTGGACAAACCATCGAAGTCGGGCTGGAGGGGGTGCTCGCTCGGGCCGCCGGGGCGCCACCGCGCCTCGTCGCGGCGATGCGCCATGCGGTGTTCCCGGCCGGCGGCCGCGTCCGGCCCCGGCTGTGCCTGCGGGTAGCCGAGGCCTGCGCGTCCCCCACGCCAACCCTCGCGGTCAGCGCCGCCGTCTCCGTCGAGCTGCTGCACTGCGCGTCGCTGGTGCACGACGACCTGCCCGCCTTCGACGACGCGCCCCTGCGCCGGGGCCGCCCGTCGCTGCACCGGGCGCATGGCGAGCCGCTCGCAATCCTGGCCGGGGACGCCCTCATCGTCATGGCCTTCGAGGAGCTGGCGCAGACCCCGTCGCCGCACCTGGCCGCGACCCTCCTCTCGGTCGCCCGGGGAGTCGGCGTGCCGCACGGGATCATCGCCGGGCAGGCCTGGGAGGGCGAGCCGTGCGTCGACCTGCGGGCCTACCACCGGAAGACCGCGGCCCTGTTCGAGGCGGCGGTCGGTGCGGGCGCCGCCGCGTGCGGGGACGATCCCGCGCGCTGGCTCCCCCTCGGCGCTCGCCTCGGCGAGGCGTGGCAGGTGGCCGACGACCTCGCTGACGCCCTGGCCACGCCAGAGCTGCTCGGCAAGCCCGTGGGGCAGGACGCGGCCCGCCTGCGCCCGAGCGCCGTCACGGAGCTGGGCGTCGACGTTGCCGCCGAACGCTGGCGACGCCTCGTCCGGGCAGCCGCCGACGCCGTCCCCCCATGCCGTGGGCGTGACGCGCTGCGGGAGTGGATCGTCCGAGCCATGACCGCCGCCCCTGCTGCTGCGGTCGCCGCGTCGGCGTGACGCCCCTCGCCTCGACTCCACCCTCAAGGTCTGCGCCCGCTCGTCCGATGTGGCACGCCGGAGCCACACCACGAGAGGGAGCACGCCCATGTCCACCTGGCACCCGGATCTTCGCGCCTACGCTCGCAGGAACCTACAGCTCGTGGCCACCCTTCGGGGGCCCGACGGCTCCACCCAGGAGGTGGCCACCGTCGACGTGAGCGCCGGCGGGGCGTTCTTCCGTGCGGTGTCGCTGCCGGCGGTCGGGCAGCACATCGTCGTCGCGATCACGCCGGAGCCTCAAGGCACCCCGGTCCACGTCAGCGCCCAGGTGAGGTGGGTGCTCCAGCCCGCGCCCGGCATACTGGGCGGCTTTGGGGCCCGGTGGCTCGCCGCCGAGAGCGAGTCCGAGGCAGCCCTCCTCGCGTTGGTCCGCGACACGCTTCGCGCGCCGGTCAGCGACCCGGAGGCCGTCGGGTGCCTGCATCGCCTGACGTTCCTGGCGCCCCCCGTCCCCTGCCGCGGCTTCGAGCCCGCGCCGCCCATCCTCCCGGCGCGGGACCTCCGCCCCTCCAGCGCCGCCACCCCCGTGCTGCTCGCCGCGTCCGCCGAGCTGCCGAGCCGCCTGGAGAGCGGCACGGTCATCTCCATCGGGCGCCGCGCGCTGCGCATGGTGGTCCAGCGGACGCCGCCGACCATCGGCACGCGGGTGTGGGTGCACCTGCTCGTCGACGACGCCGGGGGGCTCGCGCCCCTCGTGTGTGCGGGGCGGGTCACGGACAGCGTGCTCGACCCCGTGGCCGGGGAGCGGTGGTTCGACCTGCACCTGCAGGAGGTCTACGACGACGCGGTGGACGGTGGGTTCGACGCGTGGGTGAAGCGCCTGCCGCTGGCGGCGTAGCTCCAAGACGCTAGTGCAGCAGCCCCCGCGCCGAGCGGAGCAGCGCCCGGACGTCGTCGCGGCTGAAGGCGTAGACCGTGTTGCAGAAGTGGCAGCGCAGGTCGGTGGTCTGCTGGTCGGCGATCAGCGACTCCAGCTCCTGCTCCCCCAGCGCCACGAGGATCTGCTCGCTGCGCTCCACGGAGCACGTACAGACGCGCTGCACGGGGTAGCTGTCCAGCACCACCAGGTCGGGCAGCAGTCGCCGCAAGACGTCCTCCGGGCCGGCTCCCTCGGCCAGCAGCGATGACAACCTGGGCAGCGCCCCGATCCGCTCCTCCACCTCCGCCAACAGCGCCTCGTCTACGCCCGGGAAGGTCTGGAGCAGGAAGCCGCCCGCCGCCACCACGCCGCTGGGATCGAGGAGCTCCCCCAGCCCCATGGCGCTCGGCTTCTGCTCGCTGGCCGTGAAGTAGTGTGCCATGTCGAGGGCGATCTCGCCGGACACGAGGGGCACGATGCTCCGGTAGGGGTCCCCCTCCCCGACGCTCCTGGTCACGGTCAGCGTGCCGTTGCCCACCGCGGCCCCGACGGAGTAGCTCCCGTCGAACGGGGACGCCATGTGGACGCTCGGGTCGTCGATGGACACCCGCACCGACCCGTGTGCGTCCGCGATGGCGTACAGCTCGCCGATGGGGCCGTCGCCCTTCACCTGGATGCTCACCTGGGCGCGCCCCTTCACCGTCGCCCCCAGCAACAGCGCGGCTCCCGCCACCCGGCACAGGGCGGCCGCCGCCGTGGGGGCGGCGCCGTGGATCGCCGCCAGCTCGCGCCCGAGCGTGGTGACATCGACCGCCATGGCCCGGATGGCCCCACCGCTCCCCACGCCACGCACCAGCACGTTCGCCATCACAGCCCCATCAGCATCTCTTCGAGGTCCCCTGGATCCACCGCCCCAACGAAGCTGGCGGCGACGACGCCATGCCGGTCGATGAGCACGGAGTAGGGGATGTTCTTCGCTGCGTAGGACACGTGGATGCGCCCCGAGCCGTCCAGCAGCACTGGAAACGTGAGGTCCGTGCCCCGCTCGGCGGCCGTGCGCAGGTAGCCGAGCACCGCCGGCGGGGGCTCGTTGACCAGCGTCAGGACCGCCGCCTTGTCCCCCACCTTGCGATACAAGGCGTCGATGGCGGGCAGCTCCTCTTTGCAGGGCTCGCACCAGGTCGCCCAGAACACGAGCAGCACCGGCTTGCCCCGCTGGTCGGCCAGCGACACGGTGTCGCCCGTGCGCAGCTCCGCCAGGGCGAAGGGCGGCGCCTCCGTGCCCTGCTTCATTCCGCCCTTGCGGGGCCCCCGGTTCCAGATGAGCGACGTGACCAGGGCCCCGGCGGCGACCGCGATGATCACCGTCTTGAACATCGAGCGGCGGTCGAGGGTGCGCTCCCCCGTGGTCGCGTGCGAGGTCATGGGTCTCCGTCAGGGCTGGAGCGTGATGGCCGTCAGTGGGGCGAGGCGCCCGTTGGGCAGCGGCGTGTAGCCGGTCACCTTGTCCCGCATCACCGCGACAGTGTCCTCGTGCCACAGCGGGATGACCGGCAGCTCGGCTGCCGCGATGCGCTGGGCCACGGCATAGTAGCGGCGCCGCTCGGCCCTTTCCACCGTGCCGAGCCCCAGCTCCACCATGCAGTCGAAGCGCGGGTCGAAGAACCAGGTGCGGTTGGCGGAGCCCATGTCCAGGTCGAGCTCGCCTCGCTTCGCGGCCTCTCCTTTCCTGAGCGCCTCCCGCGCCCAGGCGCCGCAGTCCGCGTCCCCGAGCAGCGCCTCGGCCCCCGGGTTGACGTAGCGCCTGTCGGCCCGCTCGTAGGGCGTCCGGTCCCCCGAAGGCTCCTTCACGGGGGTCGCCATGCTGTGGAGCATCCAGCGCAGCATGTCCGGCTCCACGGGCTCGGGGAGCTGGAGCAGGAACATGTCGAAGTTGCCCTTGCGGATGTCGGCGAAGAAGGTGCCGAACTCGTAGCTGCGCAGGCGCACGTCCACGCCGATGCCGCGGAGCTGCCGCGCGATCAGCTCGGCGACGCTGCGCCGGAAGCGGTTGTTGGAGAGCTTCAGCTCGATGGTCAGCCGGACGCCGCCCGCTCCCCGCGCGTAGCCGGCCTCGTCGAGGAGCGCCTCCGCCTTCGCCGGGTCGTATTCGTAGCGCTCCACGTCGCCCTCGTAGGCCCAGTGGAAGGGCGCGAGCATCCCGGTGGCCAGCAGCGCCCGGCGGGCATAGCGGTGGGCAACGATGGACTCCCGGTCGATGCCGTGCGCCAGGGCGCGGCGCACCCGCACGTCCGCCAGCGCCGGCACCCGCAGGTTGACCCCGAGGTAGGTGAAGGAGATGCTGCGGGCGGCCTCGACGCGGACCCCCTTGCGCTGGGCCAGCGTGTCGATGAGGACGGGCGACACCCCGTTCTGCACCAGGTCGCCGCTGCCGCCGAGCAGGGACAGCAGGCGCGTGTTCTCGTCCTCGATGGTGCGGAAGATCAGCCACTCGGGGCCCACGGAGCCCCCGTGCCAGTCCTCGTTGCGCCGCAGCACCAGGGTGCGCTCCCCGTCGCGACGCACGTAGCGGTAGGGGCCCGTCCCGAGGTAGAGGCCCTCGGGGAGCTGCCCGTCTCGCAAGGCATGGGCGGGGACGACGCCGAGCACCAGGTCGGTCACGAAGGTCGCGTAGGGGCGCTGGACGGTGAAGAGCACGTCCCAGGGGTCGCCCGCCGGGTCGAGGCGCACATCCTTGATCTTGCGCGCGAAGTCCGCACGATAGGGGGATCCGAGGGCCGGGTCGAGCACCGTGCGGAAGGTCTCGACCACGTCCCGGCCGGTCAGCTCCACGCCGTCGTGGAAGCGGACGCCCCGGCGCACCCGCACGCGCCAGAGCCGCGGGTCGTCCGGGTCGGGCACGATGGCCTCGGCGAGCTGGGGCACGGGCTCCAGGGTCGGGTTGTCGACGGTCACGAGCGCCTCGAAGACCATGCGGGAGGCGCGCATGGACGTGGCGTCGATGGTGAAGCGCGGGTCGAGGCTCCGCGGGGCCCCGTCCAGCAGGACCACGAGGCGCGTGGCGTCGTCCCCCGGGGTCGGGGGCTCGCGGTAGCAGCCGCACAGGGCGGCGAGCAGCAACAGGGCGCGCGTCATGCGCAACGGGTAGCACCGAGGAGCCGGCATGTCCAACACACTGCGGCGGGCGATCATCACCGTCCTCCTACTGGTGGCGGGGGTCGCCCGCGCGGAGGCCCCGGCGGGGCTCGCCAAGGCCCTCGACGCCATCGTGGCCGACGGCGCCATCGGCAAGGCGCGGGTGGGCGCCGCGGTCATGGACGTGACGAGCGGTGAGCTCTGGTACGGCCACGACGGGGACGGTCGCTACAACGTGGCCTCCAACGCCAAGCTGCTGACGACGGCGGCCGCGCTGCTGGCGCTGGGCCCCGACGCGACCTTCCCCACGGAGGTGTATGGCTCGCCGGAGCTGGGCGCCATCCAGGGGGACCTCGTGATCCGCGGGAGGGGCAACCCGAAGCTCATGGCCAAGGACATCGCCCACATCGCCAACGCCATCAAGGCCGCGGGGGTCCGCAGGGTCACGGGAGGCGTCGTCGTGGACGACTCGCTCTTCGGGGGGGCGAGCCTGCCGCCCGGGTACGACCTGAAGGACACCGACGAGGCCTACCGCTGCTCGATCGGGGCGCTGACCATGGAGTACGGGGCCATCGCGGTGACCTTCAAGCCTGGGGCATCGGTCGGTTCACCCGCGCGGGTCTCCGTGGCGCCCGACGGAGGGGACGTGGACTTCTCCAACCAGGCGTCGACGGTGCAGGGCAAGGAGGAGCGCCTGACGGTGCGAGCCAGGGGCACCGCCGACGGGCGCACCTTGGTGACCGTCACGGGCACCATCGGCGTGGCGAACAAGGGCGGGCTCGTGCGGCGGCGCGTGGACGATCCGGGGCTGGTCACGGGGCGCGTGCTCCGGGAGGCGCTGCGGCGCCGGGGCATCACCGTCGAGGGCGACGTGGTCCGCGGGCGCGCCCCCGAGGCCGAGCCGCCCATGATCACCGTGCCGTCGCCGACGGTGGCGGCGCTCGCCAAGGACTGCAACGAGTGGTCCAACAACCACATGGCGGAGGTCCTGCTGCTCCACGTCGGGGCCGCGTCCGCCGGTGCGCCGGGCACGGCGGCCAAGGGGGCGGCGGCGATCACGAAGCTCCTGGAGGCGGCGGGGGCGACAGGGGGCTTCGAGATCCACAACGGGTCCGGGCTCTACGGGGGGCAGTTCATGGCCCCGAGGCACATGGTCGCCTTCCTGCGCCACGTGTGGGGCCTGGAGAAGGTGCGGGAGCCGTTCCTCGCGTCGCTGCCCGTGGCGGGCAAGACCGGGACCCTCAAGGGGCGCATGGCGAAGACGGGCGGGCGGGTCCACGCCAAGACCGGCACCCTGGACGACGTGATCACCCTGTCCGGCTACGTGAAGACCCAGGGCGGGCGCTGGCTCGCGTTCGCCGTCTTGGTCAACGACCTGAAGGAGCCGGCCGCGACCGCCCGCCGGCTCCAGGACCGCTTCGTGAGCCACCTCGCGGGGCTGTGAGCCCCGCAATCTACTTGAGACACGCCTCGCAGGCGGCCTTGGACGGGTAGGCTCCGGGGCAGCCCTCGCACACACAGGTCGTGATCTCCTCGCACCCCTTCGCCGTCAGCGCCCACCAGGGCGCGGGCGGGATGGCGTCGTCGCAGGAGCCGTCCCAGAGCGTGCAGCCGCAGGTCGCCTGGCAGGCATCCAGGGACTCGAAGGTCTTGTCGCAGAAGGGCTCGCAGCCACAGCACCCGGGGCAGGTCTGGACGCACTTCGTGCCATCCCACAGGGCGAGGCTCTTGGCGTCGCAGATCTCGGTCACCCACGCGGTCTCGAGCGGGGTGCAGCCTGTCGGGGGCTTGCAGACGCCCGGCCCCTCGTAGCTCATGTCGCAGTCCGAGGAGCACGGGCAGAAGGCCGCTCCCTCGCAGGTGTGCCCGGAGGGGCAGTCCTGGTTGCTCCAGCAGCGCCCCGGCTCGGGGGTCGCCACGCACGTGGACCAGCCGATGCCCGACAGCGGCATGCACTGGAAGCCCGCCGGGCAGACCTGGGCGCCGGTGCAGCAGCCGCTGTCGCCGCCTTTGCAGGTGCCAAGGGTGTCCTCCTGGTCGCAGTCGGCGTCGCAGGAGCAGACGCTTCCCCCCTCGCAGGTCTGCGTCGGGGTGCAGTCGTTGCCGTCCCAGCAGCTCCCCCAGGCGGGCACGGGCTTGCAGATCCCGTTGCCCGTCCCGTTGCCGACGCAGCGCTCTCCGAGCTCGCAGTCCCAGTCGGTGGTGCAGCAGTCGAGGCTCGCCGCGCAGACCCCCGGTGTGTCGATGACCCCGCAGAGGGCGTTGCAGGGGCAGGTGAAGGCGCCCTTGCACTTGAGGCCGGTGGGGCACTCCGCGTCGCCCCAGCAGGCGTCGGCGGTGCCGGACGGCTTGCAGGTCCCGTCCTCCTTTGCGCCCGGGACGAGACCGCACGTCATGCCGGCGGGGCAGGGCCACGAGGCGCCGCAGCAGACGGGCACCTGGTCCTTGGGGACGCACGAGCCAGGGTGGGATTGGTCTCCGCTGCCCGTCTGGCAGGGGACCACGAGCTCCTGGACGCAGATCTCGTCCTGGCCGCAGTGGGAGTCGTCGAAGCAGGCGCCCACGAGCGGCGTGGGGAAGCAGTTGCCCTGGACGCAGACATCGTTGGGCTCGCACGTCCCGGCATCGACGCAGCAGTCCAGCGGGGGATCGACGTGGGTGCACCACCCCTCGACGGGCTGGGCGCCCGGCGCGCACTGCGGGAGCTCCGCCTGCTCGCACCAGAGCTCCGTGCCGCTGTCACAGTCCGCGTTCGTGTAGCACCTGCCCAGCCCGGGCTCCTCCGGGACGCAGAACCCGGGCCCCGTCGCGCCGACCACGCAGCGCTTGCCCGGGGCGCAGTCCGACGCTGCCGTGCAGCAGGTGCCGCCGTCCAAGGTGTCCAGGGCGTCCGCAGCGACCTCCGTGTCGAGCGCGTCGGCCGCCTCGCCGGTGTCCCCGCTCCCCGCCGTGTCGGGTGCGTCTTGGAGGCTGGCGTCCGGGGTGACTCCCCCGGAGTCCGGCACATCGGCGAGGCTGGCGTCGCCAGCGTCCACGCCCGAGTCGGTGGTCTGCTTCGTGTCGGTGAATTCTGCGGCCTCATCGGGGCACGCGCCCAGGACCGAGGCCAGGGCGAGGCTCACTCCCGCCACGAGGTAGCTCTTCATCGGTTCCTCCGCATGGCTCGACCCGCGCTCGCGCCCCGACAGAATGGACCGCGGGTCGGTTGGGGGCAAGGGCGGGCACCACGACAGGCACGAGCGCTCGCGGTCTGTGGCTCGCCCGTCAGGCGCGTCGCGGGCGCCGCCGCAACAGCAGGAGCAGGGCCCAGGGGGCGGCCGGCGCGCTGGCGCCGCAGCCCTGGGTCGGCTCGGCGGGCTCCTCTGCGTCCCCGGGCTCCTGGAGCCCTCCCCCCCCTCCCAGCGGCGTCGGCTCCAGGCACGTGCCGCCGGTGCAGGAGTAGCCCCCCGGGCACGTGCCGCAGACTCCGCCGCACCCGTCGGGGCCGCACTGCTTGCCGGCGCAGGTCGGGGTGCACGTGGGCGCGGCCTCGCAGACGCCGTCCTCGCACTCCCCCTCCGGGCAGGTGCCGCAGAGTCCGCCGCAGCCGTCGTCTCCGCACTCGCGGTCCGCGCAGTCGGGCTGGCACGCGGGGCCCTCGCAGGAGCCGGCTACGCAGGCCTCGCCGTCGCCGCACTTCCCGCAGGAGCCGCCACACCCATCGCTTCCGCACTCCCTCTCGGCGCAGCTCGGCGTGCACCCGCCCGTCCCCAGGCAGTCGCTGGCGCCGGCCGCCGGGTCATAGCCGCAGGTCTTCTGCTGCTTGGCGCAGTCGTAGGTGTGGAGCGTGCCCCCCTCGCACCAGCGGAGGGTCGTGCGATTGCACTGGCCTCCTGCCGGCATGGTCGCGCAGGGGTCCCCGGTGCAGGCCCCGTCGCTGCACGCCTCCCCCGCGCTGCACGAGCCACAAGAGCCTCCGCAGCCGTCGTCGCCACACGCCTTGCCTGCGCAGGCCGCGACGCACCCGCCGGGGCAGCTCAGTGGGTGGTCCCCCGAGGGATCCGCCCCGGACTGCCCGCAGTCGTACCACCCCTTTGCGCCGTCCCACCCGCAGCCGTCCTTGCACGAGAGGCGGCCGACGACCCCGCCGTCGCAGAAGCGCACGTCGTCTCCGTCGCAGCACCCCTCGGTGGTGAGGTCCCCGCATGGCTCGCCGACCGCGGCCTCCACCACGCCCAGGTCGCGGGACCACGGCGCGGCCGGCTCCGCTGACCCCGCGCACCCCGTCGCCACGCACACCAGCAGCCACACCCTCATCGCGCCCTCCATGGGCACGTACTCTACGCCCGGACGCTGAGCAGGCAAGGGAGCGGCCTTCCGACGCGGACCTCGACACCCGCCGCGCACCGTCGACGCCCTCCCGGGCCGGGGCCCTGTTCCGAGAGCCGTCCCGCCGCGATCGGCCTGCGAATCCCATTGACTTCCGCGGCCGGTCGGTTTAGGAACGTCGCGGCTCTGAACTCAGGCACCCAATCGTAGTGAAGCAAGGAGGACGGTCATGAAGCAGATCTCTCGCGTGCTGGCGTCGGTCGCGCTCTTCGGCAGCGTGGCGGTGACGGCGGTCGGCTGCGGTTCCACCGGCGGGATGCTCGGCGGCGTCGGCGCCGCGGTCCCCAAGGAGGACACGGGCAAGGCCATCATGGACGAGGCCCGCGGCTACATCGCCGAGCTCAAGGGCGAGTACGTCCTCGCCATGGGCCTCGTGGACGAGGCGACCGCCAAGGTCGAGGCCCTCGCCCAGATCCCCGAGGGGGTCAACCTCAAGCAGCTCAAGCTGAAGGAGCTGACGTCCGCCCTCCAGGAGTGCCTGGAGACGCCGGTCACCAAGGCCAAGGAGATCGTCGACGCGGGCGTCGACCTCAAGGACGCCGCCGGCGCCTTCGACCAGAAGGCGGGCCTGCGCGACCTGAAGCATGTGCAGAAGGCCTCCGAGGCTGCCTACAAGAACGTGACGTCCTGCGCGCCGGCCGGGCTGGAGAAGGCCAAGGCGCTGCCGAAGAACGCCAACGACGCCACCCGCGCCTTCATCGACCTCAAGGTCAAGCAGGTGGACGAGCTGCGCAAGCTCGTGATGAGCGAGATCCCCGCCCGCGGTGAGGGCCTCTTCAAGACGGCCGGCGGCATCGTGCCCAAGATGGGCGAGATCTACGGGCGCCTCCAGGTGGAGCTGAAGAACCCCATGGCCGACGGCGGCGCCATCCAGGGTCACCTGGGCGAGTTCGAGGGCATCAAGAAGGAGGTCGAGGGCATGGCGAAGAAGGTGCAGACCGACGCCAAGGGCCTCGCGAACACTGCGACCGAGATGCCTGGCAAGATCTCCAAGGCGTTCAGCAGCTTCAAGTAGGCTGCGCTACTCTGGGGTGCCTCCGGGCTCCTCGGTGGCCTCTCCTCCGTCCCCCTCCTCGTCGTCCGCGTCCTCGGCCTCGTCATCCTCCACGGCGAACGTAGCTCGAAGGTCCCGGACGATGCGCAGGGCATCCTCCGCCTGGTCCTCCCGGGTGATCAGGGCGCCCCACGACCGCTGCGGGATGAAGAGGCCGTCGAAGGCCGTCTCCCGGAAGCTCTGGATGAGACACGAGATCTGGTTGTCGTCCAGGGCGTTGCGGATCACCTCCGCCTCGAACTCGTTGTCGAGCGTCGTCACCCTCGCCAGGGGCACGCCCTCGAGCGGGCCGCCGGCGAGCTCGTCGAGCAGGTTGTCGACGGCGTGGAACGGGTGGATGGTGTCGTAGGTCATCGTGTCGTCCTTCATGCGGCTCCTCCTGTGGCTCCGCCGGTTCGCCTCGATTACAACAGAAACACTTCGCGCGGGCAACGCGAGGGGGGGCGCGCAGATTGACGCGGTGACTCCCCCTGGCGTAGACAGGGCCCATGGAGACGCTCGCAGGCAAGCAGGCGCTGGTGACTGGCGCCGCAGTGCGCGTCGGGCGCGCCATCGCGTGGCGCCTCGCGGAGGCGGGGGCGGACCTCGCCGTCCACTGCCGGTCCCACGTCGACGAGGCCGAGGACCTGTGCGGGCGCGTAGAGGCGCTCGGGCGCAGGACCCTGCTCCTGCGAGGCGACCTCCGCGACCAGGGCACGATCCGCGCGATGTTCGACCAGGTGGCGACCGCCTGGGGTGGGCTCGACGTGCTCGTCAACAGCGCGTCGGTCTTTCACCGCACGCCCCTCGACGCGGTCACGGACGAGGACTGGGCACTGCACCTGGACGTGAACCTGACGGCGCCGTGGCGGTGCGTCCAGGCGGCGCTGCCGCTGCTGCGAGGACGCGGGGGGCGCATCGTCAACCTCGTGGACCTCTCCGCGCTGGCGCCGTGGCCGAGCTACATCCCCCACTCGGTATCCAAGGCAGGGCTGCTCGCCATGACCAGGGGGCTCGCGCGGGCGCTCGCGCGGGAGGGCATCGCCGTCAACGCGGTCGCTCCGGGGGCCGTGCTGTTCCCCGACGACGCCAGCGAGGAGGAGCGGGCGCGGGTGCTCGCGTCCGTCCCCGCCGGGCGGGCGGGCACGCCGAACGACGTGGCGGAGGCGGTCCTCTACCTCTGCGGGGCGAGCCCCTTCGTGACGGGAACGCTGATCACCGTGGACGGCGGTCAGTCCCTGCGGTGCTCCCGGTCATAGCGGTCCGCCAGGACCGAGGCGCCGGTGGCGATGGCCAGGATCCCCCCGATGACCCCGAGGGACAGGGCGATGGGCGGATGCCAGAGGTCCGAGACCAGCATCTTCACGCCGACGAACAGCAGGATCAGCGCCAGCCCCTGCTTGAGGTAGCGGAGCGCGCCGAGGGCGCCCGCGAGCACGAAGTACAGGGCCCGCAGACCCAGGATGGCGAAGATGTTGGACGTGAACACGATGAACGGGTCACGGGTCACCCCGAACACGGCGGGGATGGAGTCCACGGCGAAGACCACGTCGGTGGTCTCCACTGCGACGAGGACCCCCAGCATGGGCGTGGCCAGCAGCCGGCCCCCCTCCCGCACGAAGAAGTGGTGGCCGCTGAAGCTCATGGTCATGGGGACGACGCGGCGCAGCAGCCGCAAGAAGATGTTGCGGTCCGGGTGGACCTCCTCGTCGGTGTGGACCACCATCTTGATGGCGGTGAACACCAGGAAGCCCCCGAACAGATAGAACATGAAGTCGAAGGCCTCGAGGAGGGCGGCGCCGGCGAGGATGAAGATCGCGCGGGTCACGATGGCGCCGAGGATTCCCCAGAACAGCACCCGGTGCTGGTCCTCCAGGGGCACGTTGAAGTACCGGAACAGGAGCAGGAACACGAACAGGTTGTCCACGGACAGCGACTTCTCGATGAGGTAGCCCGCCAGGAACTCCAAGCCCTGCGTGGGCCCCACCCAGAGGGCCATCCCGCCGCAGAACGCCAGGGAGACGGCGATCCACACCACCGACCAGGCGATGGACTCCTTCATGGAGGGGCGGTGGGCCTTCCGGTTGAAGACCAGGAGGTCCACGGCCAGCATGCCGAGCACGAACAGGATGAAGAGGACCCACCCGAGGGTGCTTCCGATGGTGTGCATGGGGCTCCGTGGCGAGTGCCAGCATCCTTGCGGTCTGCGGGGCCACGTTGTTAGCATGAGCCGCTTGCCGGTGCAAAGGCACCCGCACCGACACCCCCGCCGAGGTGGTCCATGGCCGTCCGCTACGTGCTGTCCATGCCCGAGCCCCACACCCACCTGCTTCATGTCCGGGCGGAGCTTCGGGGGTTTACCGGGGCCGTCCGTCTCGCCATGCCCGTCTGGACCCCCGGGTCCTACCTCGTGCGGGAGTTCAGCCGGCACGTGCAGGACGTGGTCGCGGACGGGTTCGTGAGGCGGCTGGACAAGCGCGCCTGGGAGGTGGCGTGCGCTGGAGAGGTCACCTGCGTGTCCTGGCGGGTCTACGCCAACGAGCCGAGCGTAAGGACCAACCACTTGGACGGCAGCCACGCGTTCGTGGCCTCGGCGGCCACGTTCATGCAGGTGGAGGGGTGGCCAGGATCGTACACGGTCGCCGTTGAGCCACCGCCCGGGTGGAGGGTCTACACGCCGCTCCCCGAGGTGGGGGATGCCTATCACGCAGCCGACTTCGACACGCTCGTCGACGCGCCCATCGAGGTGGGACCCCACGAGGAGCTGACGTTCACGGCGGCGGGGGCGCCCCACCGCTTCGTGCTGGCCGGCGACGGGGTGCTGGACCGGGAGGCGCTGCTCCGGGACGTGCCGCGCATCGTCGAGGAGGCGGCGTCCCTCTTCGGCGGGGTGCCCTATGAGCGCTACCTGTTCATCCTGCTCGCCATGCAGGGCCTGCGGGGCGGGCTGGAGCACTTGGACTCCTGTGTGCTGGCCTGGGGCGCCCTCGACTTCGCCCCCAAGAGGCGCTGGGAGGAGTTCCTGCGGCTGGTCGCCCACGAGCACTTCCACGCCTGGAACATCAAGCGCATCCGGCCGGCGGTGCTCGGCCCCTTCGACTATGGGGGCGAGGCGTACACCCGCACGCTGTGGCTCCACGAGGGCGGGACGGTCTATTACGACGGGGTCATTCCGGTCCGCGCCGGGGTGGTGAGCGTCAAGACCTGGCTGGCGGAGCTGGGGGACTCCATCAAGGCGCTCGAGAGCACGCCGGGGCGCCTGCACATGAGCGCCGGCGAGTCCAGCATGGCGGCGTGGGTGAAGCTCTACCGCCGCGACGAGCACAGCCGCAACAGCACCATCAGCTACTACTTGAAGGGGGAGCTGATCTGCCTGCTGCTGGACCAGGCGCTCCGGGAGCGCTCCGGGGGCGCGCGGTGCCTGGACGACGTGCTGCGCCACCTGTACGCGCTCACCGCGCCGCCCAAGCCCGGCTACGACGAGGGGCGGCTGCCGGCGCTCATCGCGGAGGCGACGGGCGTCGACGTCTCGGAGCTGCTTGCGCGGTGGGTGGACGGCACCGACGAGCTGCCCATCGACGAGGCCCTCGCTTGGTTTGGGCTCCAGGTGACCCGCGGGCATAAGAAGGACGACGGCGAGGGGGCGTGGCTCGGGGCCGACCTGGCGACGCGGGAGGGGCGGCTGGTGGTCGCGGGTGTCCCCGAGGGCTCGCCGGCGTGGCGGGACGGGCTCTACGTGGACGACGAGGTCGTCGCGGTCGACGGGTGGCGCGTGGACGCGGCCCGGCTCCAGAAGCGCCTGGAGCTCGCGGCGGCGGGGCAGGTCGTGGAGGTGACGGTCGCGCGCCGCGAGCGTCTGGTGGCGGTGACCGTGACCCTCGGTCAGCGCCCGCCGGACGAGGTGAAGGTGACCCCGAGGGCCGACGCCACCGAAGAGCACAGGGCCCGATTCCAAGCCTGGCTCGGCCAGCCATTTCCCGGAGGAGCAGCGTCATGAAGAGGTCCGGTGGTGTGCTGGCGGGGGCTCTGCGTCTGGGCGTGACGGTCGCGCTGGCGGCGTGCGCGGGCGATGGCGCGGGCGGTGGCGCGGGCGGTGGAGGGGCGGACGCCGCTGCGGACGCGGCCCAGGACGTGGTCACGGACGCTGGTCCCGGCACGGATGCCGCATCCGACGCAGCAACCGACGTCGGCGACGGCGCCACTGGGGACGCCAGCGTGGTCGACGCAGGCGCCACGGACGGCGGGGGCGGGGACGCAGCGGCGGACGCGGGGGGCGACGCGGACGCCGGCCCGGTGACTCCCGCGGGCCAGGTGTTCAAGGTGACGTCGGCGGACCAGCTCATCGGCGGCCTGGCGGCCTACGGGCGGGTGGACGGGGCGTGGATCGTCCAGAACGACCTGGCGCGGTTCCTGATCCAGGACTCCGGGGTGTCGGCGGGGCTCAACCTCTACGGCGGCAACCTCATCGATGCGGATCTGGTGCGGGGCGAAGGCGAGCCCGGCAACGACCGCTTCCGGGAGCTGTTCAGCCTGGTGGGCTTCCGGGTGCCGACGGCGGAGTCCGTCACGGTGCTCGCCGACGGCTCGGACGGCGTGGAGGCGGCGCTGCGGGTGACCGGCACGGACGAGAAGTCGCGGATCATCGACATCCTGGACTCGCTGGTGGGGGGGGCCTACGGGTTCACCATCCACTCGGACACCATCGTGAGGCCGGGCATCCAGGGGGCGCTCCTGCGCACCACGGTCGTCAACGACACGCAGAAGGGCTGGAAGGACATCGTCGTGGGGGACCTGCTCTCGTTTGGGAAGCTGCTCCAGCTCTTCTATGCCGAGTCGGGCTTCAGCAGCCCCGACGCCGGGCTCGTCACACGCCTCGTGGCCGTCGGTGACGGGGTGAGCTACGGGTACGCCCGCCCGAGCGGCAGCTTCCTCCTGCCCCTGGTGGACGCCAGCGGGACGGGGGCCCTGTACGAGACGGGGCTCGACCTGCCTGTTGGCGGTACGGACGGCTTCGAGCGGTGGTTCGTGGTGGGGACCGGGGACGTGGCGAGCGTCATGGAGGTGCTGGACCAGGTCCGCGGGGAGCCGGCGTGGGTGCTGGAGGGGGCCCTGCGTGAGAAGGGGACCGCGGCGCCGGTGGCGGGTGGCCTCGTGACGGCCATGGTGGACGGCCACGCTTACAACCAGGCGCGGACGGCGGAGGACGGGAGCTGGCGGATGACGCTCCAGCCCGGGGTGGCCTACGGGCTCGTCGCCTCGGGGGCGGGGCGGCCGGACGCGGCGGAGGTGCCCGCGCCTCTGGTGGTCGAGGTCGGGGAGACCGTCGTCGTCGACCTGGAGATCGCCGCGCCGGGCTTCCTGGGGCTGGAGGCGGGCGGGCCCGCGCGGATCGTGCTGCAGGCGGTGGACGTTCCCGCCACGGACCCGCGCCTCGGCAAGCGCGCGCGCACCAACGGTCCCCGGTCTCTGCTCTCCCTGGATGGATCGGGGACGTGGCCCGTCGAGCCTGGCACGTGGAAGGTGACCGTGACGCGGGGGCCGGAGTACACGCTCCACACCGAGCAGGTGGTCATCGAGGAGGCCGCGACGACGATAGTGAGCGCGACGGTGGACCGGGTGGTGGACACCACGGGGTGGGTGGCCGGCGACTTCCACCTGCACTGTACCGGCAGCCTGGACGCGGACATGCTCGTGGCGGAGAAGCTCACCCAGCTCGCGGCGGAGGGCGTGGAGGTGGCGGCGTCGACCGACCACGACAACGTGACGGACTACGCGCCGGTGGCGACGGCGCTCGGGCTCGGCGGGCGGCTCCACACCATGGCGGGCAACGAGATCAGCGTGAACGGGCTCGGCCACTTCAACGCCTACCCCCTGCCGGTGCTCGAGGACCCGTACCCCCTCATCGGCGCCAAGCTCTGGGCGGGGCGCACGGTCCAGGAGCTGCGGGACCACGTGGAGGAGGTGTCGCCGGGGGCGGTGTTCCAGGTGAACCACCCGCGCTCCCAGGCCATGGGCTACCTGGCGTGGCTCGGCTTCGATCCGGTGGCCGGAGTGGCGACGGTGTCAGGGCGGACGCTCGCGGAGGGCATCGACGCCGTGGAGGTCAACAACGAGCTGGGCGTCGTCGAGGACTACCTGCCCGCGGCAGACGCGAAGATGGCGTCCAACGGCGCTGCGGGCAGCGAGAAGGTGCCCGGGCTGCGCGACTGGTTCGGGCTGCTCCAGGCGGGACACACCATCGCGGGCATGGGCAACTCGGACTCGCACGACTGGACGGACCGGGCCGGCTACCCGCGCACCCTGCTGCGGGTGGGCACGGACGACCCGGCGCAGGTCACCGACCAGATGGTCATCGACGCGATTCGAGGGCAGCGGGCGGTGGTCAGCGGGGGCATCTTCGTGACCGTGCGGGCGGACGGGGTCGAGCGCATGGGCCACCAGGAGCCGGTCGACGGCGAGGAGGGGGCGGCCCTGGAGGTCACGGTGCAGGCGCCGCCGTGGGTGGACGTGGCGCGCCTCGAGGTCTACGAGGACGGGCGCCCGCTACGCCTCGGGACCGACGAGGACGGCGCCCTGGTGCCAGACCCCGAGGGCGAGCTGTGGGTGGCCGTTCCGCCCTCGGAGGAGCCCGTGCGGCTGAAGCGGGTGTTGAACGTTCCGCCCGGTGCTCCCCGCTGGTACGTGTTCGTGGCGCGGGGGAGCGGCACGTCGAGCGGCGTCTTCGGGGGCGGGTCCTTCGGATACACCAACCCGGTCTACGTCACGGCGCCATGAGGGCTTGGGTTGGGGTTGTCGGGTGCCTCTGGTCGGCGGCAGCGCTGGCCCACACCGCCGAGCACCCGAAGCTCCTGACCGTGCGCGCCGGCTGCACCACGCTCCAGGTGGTCGTGTTCTACTCGCTCCAGGCGGGGGACGACTCCATGGAGGCCCGGCAGCGCTTCGACGCGGACGGCGACGGCGCCCTCTCCGACGACGAGAGAGACCGCCTGCGGGCGAGCCTCGTGGACGTCGCGCTGT
Organism: Myxococcales bacterium; assembly: GCA_045863395.1. Classification (GTDB taxonomy): domain Bacteria; phylum Myxococcota_A; class UBA9042; order JABWCM01; family BTVJ01; genus BTVJ01. Next base: position 78,449 of record BTVJ01000010.1, on the reverse strand, counting down.
TCACGTTGCGCCTGGAGGTGGACCACGAGTCCGTGGCGCTGCCGGCGGGGAACGCGGTCCTGCTGGGCGGCGACGACACCACGGACTCGGGCGCCGAGCTGGGCATCACGCTCACCCTGCGGCTCCCCGCCCCCTGGAGTGATGGCGCGCCCCACCGCGTGGGCTTGCGCGACCACCACAAGGACCCGAAGTTCGACGTCCCGGTCAAGGTCATAGCGGACCCGCGCCTCGCGTGGGGGGCGCCCGTGGCGGACCTGCGCGAGCTGGCGGCGACCGGCTACCCGCTCAAGCGGGGGGAGTCCCTCGACTTGTTCGTAGCCCCCGGGGCGTGCGATAAGGCGCGCTGAGACTGCGCCCACTTCCGGGGGATTGGAGGACCACCATGAGCATCGCCGTCACCCAGCCACCGCAACCGTACAATGAGCCCGTGCGCTCCTACGCGCCGGGGTCGCCCGAGCGGGCGTCTCTGGAGTGGCGCCTCGACGAGCTGTCCTCGGGCGAGGTGGAGGTGCCGCTGATCGTCGGGGGGCGCGCCATCCACACGGCACAGACCGGTGAGCTGCGCATGCCCCATCGGCGCGCGCACCGGCTCGGGGTGTTCCACCAGGCGGGCGAGGAGCACGTCGGCATGGCCATCAAAGCGGCCCTGGAGGCGCGCCCGGCCTGGGAGGCGCTGCCCTGGGAGGAGCGGGCGGCCGTGTTCCTGCGGGCGGCGGACCTGCTGAGCGGGCCGTGGCGCGACACGCTGAACGCCGCGACGATGCTCGGCCAGTCCAAGACCGCCTTCCAGGCGGAGATCGATGCCGCGTGCGAGCTGGCCGACTTCTGGCGCTACAACGCCTACTTTGCGCGGGAATTGGCGGTGGGGCAGCCCCTGAGCCCCCCGGGCTTCTGGAACCGCATGGAGATGCGGGGCCTGGAGGGGTTCGTCTTTGCCGTCACGCCCTTCAACTTCACCGCCATCGCCGGCAACCTGCCCACGGCGCCCGCGCTGATGGGCTGCACGGTCGTGTGGAAGCCCGCGGAGACCGGCACCTACGCCGCGTGGCAGGTGCTGCGGCTGTTGCACGAGGCGGGGCTCCCCGAGGGGGTCATCAACTTCGTGCCCGGAGACGGGCCGACCATCGGGGCGGCGGCCCTGTCGCACCCGGAGCTCGCGGGGGTGCACTTCACGGGCAGCACGGCCACCTTCGAGCACATCTGGCGAACGGTGGGTGAGAACGTCGCCGCCTATCGCAGCTACCCACGCCTCGTCGGCGAGACCGGCGGCAAGGACTTCGTGCTGGTGCACCGCAGCGCCGACGTGGACGCCGTGGTGGTGGCGCTCTTGCGCGGGGCCTTCGAGTTCCAGGGCCAGAAGTGCAGCGCCGCCAGCCGCGCCTACGTGCCCCGGAGCCTGTGGCCGGCGGTGCGGGAGCGCCTGGTCGGAGAGATGGACCGGATCACCATGGGGGATGTGCGCGACCTCCGCAACTTCATGGGGGCGGTCATCGACGAGCGCGCCTTCCGCAAGATCAAGCGGTACATCGACTTCGCGCGGGAGGCCGCCGACGCGACCATCGTCGCGGGAGGCGGGTGCGACGACAGGGAGGGGTGGTTCGTGGCGCCGACGCTCATCGAGACCAGCAACCCGACCTTCAAGACCATGGTGGAGGAGATCTTCGGGCCCGTGCTGACCGTGCTGCCCTACGACGACCACGAGTGGGGGGCGGTCCTGCGCCTCGTGGACGAGAGTACTCCCTACGGGCTGACGGGATCGATCCTCGCCCGGGACCGTGCGGCGGTGGCTGAGGCGACAGCGCGCCTGCGGCACGCGGCAGGAAACTTCTACGTCAACGACAAGCCGACGGGGGCGGTCGTGGGGCAGCAGCCCTTTGGGGGCGGACGGAAGAGCGGGACCAACGACAAGGCCGGGAGCGCCCTGAACCTGCTGCGGTGGGCGTCGCCGCGGGTCATCAAGGAGACCCTGGTGTCGCCCGTCGGGTGGCGCTACCCGCACATGGGGGAGTAGCTCTTGGTGGTCGGGCGGCTCGCGCCCAGCCCGACCGGGCTCCTGCACGTGGGCAACGCCCGGTCCCTCCTGCTCGCGTGGCTGTCGGCCCGGGCCGTCGGCGGTCGCATCTTCCTGCGCATCGAGGACCTGCTCCCCGGGGAGGACCACGTGGACGCCCTGGTCGCCGACCTGCGGTGGCTGGGGCTCGACTGGGATGAGGCGCCGCTCCTCGCGGGTGCGTGGGACCCCGCGTGGGGGGCGCGAAGCGTGCGCCAGAGCGGGCGGTCAGGGGTGTATGAGGGCGTGCTCCGGGCCATGGAGCGCGCCGGGCTCGCCTACCCGTGTGTCTGCACCCGCAAGGACATCGAGGCAGCCGCGACCGCCCCCCACGCGGAGGATCAGGGGACTCCATACCCGGGCCTGTGTCGGGGGGCGTTCGACGCAGAGGAGGACGCGCTCGCGGTGGAGGCGAGCCGGGCCCAGGCTGCGGGGCGCGCTGCGCTCGGCGTGGCGTGGCGCCTGCGCGTGCCCGATGGGGTCGTGACCTTCGAGGATCGGCTGCGGGGGGCGCGGACCGTCTCCCTGCCGCACCACTCGGGGGACATCGTCGTCCGCCGCAAGGACGGGGGCTTCGCCTACATGCTCGCCGCCGTCGTCGACGACGTGGCCATGGGCGTCACCGAGGTCGTGCGCGGCGACGACCTGCTGGACGCGACGGCGCAGCAGCTCGCCGTGTATGGTGCGCTGCGGGACGTCGCGGCGCGCCGGGGTGGCGGAGGGCGGCGCTCGCAGGAGGATCCCGAGCTGGAGGCGCTGTGGGAGCGAGCCGCCACCTGGGAGCCGCCCGCCTGGGTCCACGTCCCCCTGGTGTTCGGCGACGACGGCCGGCGCCTCGCCAAGCGCAACCGGTCTCTCCACGTCGCCGCGCTCCGCGAGGCGGGCGTCCAGGCGGAGCGTCTCCGCCTGTGGCTGGCCCGCTCCGTGGGCCTCGACTCTCCCCACCTGCCGGAGCTGGTCGCCGCGTTCGACTGGCGCCGCGTCCCCCGCGAGGCGGTCACCTTCGGCGCGGCGGAGCTGGCGACGCTGGCGCGGGGAGCCGTCTGAGCCGCGCTCCTTGAAGGCGCTGCCCGCGAACCCCGCGGGTGGGCCAGGCATCCATGAGCCGGGGCGCACGGCGGGTTCCAGCGCCGGTTTTGCTTTTCCTGGCCCACGGGTTCGTGTATTGGATCGCCCCTCTCGACAGAGCCACAGGAGGAGGCGATGCGGATCTGGGTAGCGGTAGCAGTCATGGTCGTGTTCGGGGCGTGCAAGGGCACGCCGCCCCCGGCGAAGAAGGACGCCCCGCCCCCGGCGCCCGTGGCGGCGCCCGAGGCAGCGCCCACCCCGGCGCCGTCCACGCCCGGGGAGCAGTCCGTCGACCCGGCCCTCGTGGCGGCGCAGGCCGCGAAGGAGATCGTGTTCGACCCGGCGAACCCCCCCGCTGGCTACTTCAACTGTCACCGGAACCACTGCCACCACCAGGACGGCCGCGTGGCCTCCTACGCGCAGATCATGGCCGAGATGGGGGCCACGCGCATGGTGGGCGGGGTCGTGCCCAAGGAGGCCCCCCCTGCACCCGCCGACGTGGCAGCCCCCCCTGCGGACGCCGAGCGGACGCCCAGCGGGCTGGCGAGCAAGGTGCTTACACCCGGCAGCGGGCAGCGCAAGCCCGGGCCCACGAGCCTGGTGCGGGTCCACTACACGGGCTGGACCACCGACGGGCGCTCCTTCGACAGCTCGGTCTCCCGCGGGCAGCCCGCCCAGTTCCCGCTCAACCGGGTGATCGCCGGCTGGACGGAGGGGCTCCAGCTCATGGTGGAGGGCGAGGAGCGGCGGTTCTGGATCCCCGAGAACCTCGCGTATGCTGGGCAGGCCGGGCGACCTCAGGGAATGCTGGTGTTCGACGTGGAGCTCATCGCCATCGTGCAGTAGGTCTCAGCGGATGCCGGCCGCCTCGGGGCGGCGCAGGCCCAGCACCGCGGCGCCGAGCAGGGCGAGAGCAGGGACCAGCAGGCCGGCGACCCCGGCGCCGACGCGCCGCGTCAGGTCTCCCGTCGGCTCCTCGACGTGGCGGAAGGCGGGGAGGGCGTCGTAGTCGGCCGGCGCCAGGGGCGCCCCGCTCAACGCGCGCTCGTGGAAGAAGGCGCGCCACGCGCCATGGAAGTCCTCGACCTGGCCGTGGAAGCCCGAGCGGCGCTCCACGCCCGTCCCCGCCACGTCGTGCAGGCCCTCGTGCAGCACGATGGCCGGCGACAGGAAGCGCAGGCGGTTGACCAGGGACTGCTGGTGGTCGAGCTGCTCCCGGAAGGCGGCGACCACGGGCTCCACGCGCCGCTCCAGCTCCTCCTGCACGGCCAGGGATCGCTTCACGGTCGTCCGGTAGCGGTCGCCGAGGGTCTCGCCCTTGGGCGCGCCGTGGTCTCCCTCGATGGTGCTCGCCTCGTCCTCCGCCTCGGCGGCGGCGGCGCGGGCCATGTTGACCAGCTCCACCCGGGAGGGGGGGGGATACACTGCGTCCACGACCACAGCGACCAGTCCCGGCACCACGACCACGAGGCCAAGCCAGAGGGCGACGAGCGCCAGGGCGTTTCCCGCGGAGCTCTGGCCCCAGGCGTTGACCGCCAGGGCCGCCGCAAACCAGAAGGCGGTGTACGCGACGAGCAGGGCCGCGTAGAGGGTCGTGCGCAGGCCGCCGTCGGCGAAGAGCTCGCCCCCCGCGAGGGCCGGCCCGGCCAGCGCCGCGGCCATGACCACCCCGAGAAGCAGGAGCGCGCGCTGGAGCGCCTTGCCCAGGGCGAAGGTGGTCAGCGACACCGGCTGGGCGAGGACCAGCGCCAGGGTGCCGCGCTCCCGTTCCCCCGCGAGGAGGTCGAAGGTCAGGGCCACCACCACCAGCGGCAGCAACGTGACGAACACGAAGGTCAGGTCGAAGGCGCCCGCCACCTGGCGGATCGGGCTCCCCAGCTCCGCCTCGCTGGTGGTGGCGCGGCTCTCCGTGGAGACAACGACGACGTGGGGCTCTCGGCCACCGACCACCGACGCGAGGGGCCCCTCGGAGAGGATGGCCGTGCGGCGGCCCAGCTCGCGACCGACCATGTGGGGGTCCGTCGCCTGGCCGGGGGCCGAAGCCTCCGCGCGCAGGCGCGCGAGCCGATCCTGTTCCTCCGTCAGGGCTGCCTGCGCCGCCTCCTGGCGGGCGTGGGCGTCCCGGCCCCCCGTGATGGCGGCCCAGGCCACCAGCGCGGCGAAGAGCGCGACGACCGCCCACACGGCCCGCTCCCCGGCCAGGTTGCGCCACTCGACGCGAATCACGGTCCAGAGCATCGTCCCTCCCGTCACACGACCTGGAGGCGGCGCGCAGCGCCCCAGGCCGCCAGGCTGCCCAACACCAGCCACCCGAGGAGCACCGGTCCCGCCACCTGCTGCTGCTCGAGCGCCCACGGAGCGCCCGGCTGCGCGTAGACGAACGCCGGCGCCCGGGCCCAGAACTCTGCGCCCACCGTGTAGTCCCAGCCCGCATCACCGGCGTTCGTGGCGAACTCGTCGTCGAGCATCTGCAGCAGGGTGCGCCGGTGGGCCTCGGCCGCGCCCGAGAAGTGCCGGTGGTGGGCGTGGTCGGTGCCCGCGAGCGCCATGGACAGGGAGCGCACTGCCAGCGTCGGGGACGCCACCGCGAGCCACTGGAGCAGGCGCTCCTGGCGCTCCGACGCCTGGTCGAGCAGCCCGTAGTGGTGGTCGAGGACCTCGGCCTCGAAGCGGGCCTCGGCCTGGAGCTCCAGCCCCTGGAGCAGCGCCTCCGGCATCATCATCTCTGCGCCCTCGAACCCGTGCTGGCGCAGGAGCTCCTTGGACAGCGCCTCGATGCGCTCCTCGCGGGGCACTCCGGCGAGGCCCTCGGCGAGGCTCTTGCGCAGGTCTCGCGTCAGCTCCTCTGCCGATGGCACCGGCGCCGCGGCGTCGACGACGCCGGCCACGACCCGCGGGGCGACAACGGCTGTCCCCACCCAGAACCCGAGCAGGCCCACCAGCGCGAGGCGCGAGCTGGGCGCGAGCGCCGAGACGACGAGCGCCACCGCCACGTAGACGCCGAAGTAGACCAGGTAGGCGGCGAGGAGCAGGGCGAGGCGCCCGGCGTCCACGGCGCCGCCTCCGAGCAGCGCGACCACCGCGGCGCCGAGGGCCACCGCCGGCACGAGCAGCGCCGCCAGCACCGAGAGCAGCCCGAGCACCTTCCCGAGGAGGAGCGCCGACGGGCGCACCCCCGAGGCCGCGAGCTGTCGCAGGGTCCCGCGCTCCCGCTCGGCGGTCCAGGCGCCGAAGCCGAGCCCCAGGATCAGGAGCGGCACCAGGAGCTGCAGGACGCCTGCCACCGAGAGCCCCCCGAGCTGCTGGAGCGCCGTGCGATCCTGAGCGGCCGCGTGCCCCGGAGGGTTGCGCTTGTGCGCCTCCAGCTTCACGGAGACCCCGAGGAAGGGCTCGAGCCCTGGATCGACGAAGGAGAGCGCGCCGCCCGGCTTGAACACGTACATGCCGTAGTGACCGGCCATGTGCGGGTTCTTCTCGCCTTGGGCCTCCCACTGGTCGCGGGCCGTCTCTGAGGCGGCGGCGCGCTCCTGGTGGACGGCGCGGGCCTGCTGCCAGCCGAAGGCCAGGGAGACCAGGAGCAGCCCGACGGTGGCCGCGCCGGCGAGCCAGAGGCGGCCGTCGCGCACCATCTCGCGCCACTCCTTCCGAGCGACGGTGCCGATGAGGGTCCCGAGCTTCATCAGTCGTGCATGTGCTGGAGGTAGACGCCCTCCAGGTCGGCGTGGCTCCACTCGGCCGTGTCCAGGGTCGCGACCAGCTCGCCGTGCTTCATGATGCCGACCCGGGTGCCTACCTCTTTCGAGCGGAAGATGTCGTGGGTCGCCATGAGCACGGCCACCCCCTGGTCGCGCATGGTCTCGATGAGCTTCGAGAACTCGTTGGACGCCTTGGGGTCGAGGCCCGAGGTCGGCTCATCGAGGAGCAGGACGGACGCCCCCTTGGCCATGGCCATGGCGATCCCCACCTTCTGGCGCATTCCCTTCGAGTAGGTGCGCACGCGCCGGTCGGCCGCCTCCCGGGCCAGCCCGGCCTGCGCCAGGGTCTCGCGCAGCTCCGGGGTCGGCACCTCCCTACCTGCCAGGCGCGTGAAGAACTCCAGGTTCTCGATGCCCGTGAGGTTCGGGTAGAGCATGACGTTCTCGGGGATGTACGCGAGGTGCTTGCGCGTCTCGACCCCGCTCTGCGCCACGTCCAGCCCGTGGATGAGCGCCGTCCCCTGCGTCGGCGCGATGAACCCCAGGAAGAGCTGGATGGTCGTCGTCTTGCCGGCCCCGTTGGCCCCGAGCAGGCAGAAGACCTCCCCCGCCCCGATGCGCAGGTCGAGCCCCTTCAGGGCAACGAACCCGCTGTACTCCTTGCGCAGCCCTCTCGCTTCCAGCACCGCTCGCCTCCCCGTCCGTGGGAGCGGTGGAGCATACCGGCCGGACATGGCCATGCCAACCCGATCCGACACAGGATCGATCCGAACCCGGGGCGCCGCCCGTATGCCTCACATCCCGACGACATCAGGCGGCCTCACGTGCCGCCGCAGCAACCTTGGAGGAGCACATGGCGATCTCGATGAACATGACCTGGAAGGACGTGACGGTGGAGCAGTACGAGGCGGTGCGGGTCCGCGTCGGCTGGGAGGTCAACCACCCGCCCGGGGGGGTGGTCCACACGTGCTGGTTCGAGGGGAGCGACATGCGCGTCATGGACGTGTGGGACAGCGCCGAGGCCTTCAACGCGTTCGTCCAGGAGCGCCTGATGCCCGCCGTCGCGGAGCTGGGGCTCCCCGGCGAGCCTCACGTCGTGATTCACCCCGCCCATGCGCTGTTCATCGCCCCGACCGCCAAGGGCTTCTGACGCGCTCAGAGCGGCGGACCCACCAGCGCCTCGGGGCGCCCAAGCGGTCAGTCGCCGTTGATCACCGCGCCGACGGCCTTCTGCTCGCCGCACTTCAGAGCGTTGTCCGCCTCCCGGTGGCACTTGAGGACCTTGGCGGCGTAGCCTCCGTCGTCCTCCGAGTAGGCCATGTAGAGCGTGTCGGCCCCGTGCCAGTGGGTGACCGTGATGAAGCGCTTCGCCGTGCCGCAGCCGCTGGCCAGGAGGAGCGCGGCGAGCGCGAGCGCGGCCCGGATCCTTGTGCTGGTCGCCATGGGTTCCTCCTCGGCTCAGTAGATGGATTGGGGGAAGACGTTCGGCAGCACGAGCGTGCTCTTGCAGCCGGACTCCGCGGCGGCCTGCACGTCGCACATGCGCACGATGACGTGGAAGAGGTCCTCCGCGCCAGCGTCGCCGGGGAGCTGGCTCTGCAGGTCGGCGGGGAGGGTGCCGGCGCGCTGCATGAGTACGGCCACAGAGCGCTCGCCGACGATGTAGTGGTCCGCCATGACGGCGGGGACCGCGCAGCCGGCGAACGCGCACGCGGCAAGCACGGCGAGGATCCGTAGTGTGTTGCGCATGGTTGCTCCTACCGGGTGTTGGTGGTCGCGAGGATGGTGCCCTCGGGACAGTCGATGCCCGTGTCTCCGCCGCAGGCCTTGTCGCACACGAGGCCGCTCGCCCCGTCCTTGCAGCTCCAGAACTGGTGGACGCTCTTCTCCCAGAGGCCCGGGATGTACGTGAAGTGGTCGAGGGACTCGAGCAGCGTGTAGGGCTGGTTCGGGTGATCCTCGATGCGGACCATGTGCCGCGTCATGCAGCCCGTGAGCAGCGCCGCCACGGTGAGGGCGCCGGCGAGCCGAGAGATCCAGGTCGTCATGGCGCCTCCTAGTCGTTGAACTGGACGTTGATGCCCTTGCAGTCGGCCAGGGCTCCCTGGTCGCCGATGGCGCAGCGGACGAGGCCGAAGTCCCCGCCGTCGCTCCAGGCGAACTTGATCTCCGCGTCCCGGGACGTCGCCTGGGTGATCACCCTTGGCGTCGCGCACCCCGCGGCCAGCGTCAGGGCGCACGCCACGCCGAGGAGCATCCACCGGGATCGAGTCGTTGCAGTCATGCGCGCTCTCCCGCCACATGGGGCAGGAGGATGGGGGCCGTCTGCCCGGCCCCACGCGAGGCGCCCCCGTTGGCGCCCCGACCCTCCTGCTTCGGACAGCATCTGTTCGCCCCACCGGATGGGGAGGCGATGTCAGTGTGGAGATACTCCATGGCAAGCGCTGTGCCAGCGGATGACGTTGGGGTAGCGTCATGATGATGTGGTGTAATTGCAGGTCGTTGTGAAGCCCCGGCCGTGCGTGTTCCGTACAAGCCGTTCGGTGGGCGCCCCGGGGCGCCCGGTGCGCGCCCTGGGGCGCGACTTTCTCTGGACGGAGGAGGAGCGCTTCGCCGACGCAGGCCCGGATGATCAGAGATCGCCGCCTGCCCCCAGCGTGCCGGACGGACCCGAGAATCCCGGCGGGGTGAAGGTCCACTTGCCGCTGTCGAAGTTGTAGCAGAGCTTGGTGCCGAAGCTGCCCGAGGAGAGGCCGGCCTTCACGAAGCCGATGCTCCCGCCGATGCTCGGGCCGTTGATGGACGCGCCGCCGCAGCACTCCCGCTCCGTGGTCGACTCGCCGCACTTGTTGCAGACCGAGCAGTTGGCGGAGAGGCCCGCCGTGGCCAGCTTGCCGGACGCGCCCGTGCCCACGCCGCCGAGGCTTCCCTTGGCGCCGAGCCCGAAGCCTCCCTCCGCGGAGCCCTTGAAGTTGAGGCAGGTCTTGCCGTTGCGCACGGGCTGGCCGTCCTTGCAGCAGTCCTCCGTCGTGAGCTCGGCCCCTGCGCCGACCTCACCGCCGACGCCCTCGTAGGCGCCAGCGCTGAAGCCGGCGCCGCCGTTGCACTTGCCGCTCGTGCTGCATCCGCCGCTCCACTTGCCCTTGGTGCCGAGGACGTCCTCCCGGATGAGGGGGCTCGCGTCGGCGAACTGGTAGAGGTTGGGGTCGCCCTGCTGCTCCAGCTCGGGGTCCAGGCTCAGGTAGCGGCCGAGGCGCGGGTCGAACATGCGGGCGCTGTTGTAGTGCAGGCCCGTCTCCGGGTCCGCGACCTGGCCCGACGGGCGCAGCGGGCAGTCGACGGTGGAGACGAGGGCGTGGCCCTGGCCGAAGGGCTCAAGGGTCACGGCCCACACGACGGTGCCTCCGCGCACCAGGGCGATGGGGGCGCCCCGGTGGTCCAGCACCGTCCATGCGATGAGCCCGCCCGTCCTCTGGAGCACCGGGGCCGTGTTGAAGGGCGCCCCCGGCGTCGGAGCCCAGGCCCGCAGCTCCACCCCGTCGGCGTCGTACTCCGCCAGGAGACCCCGGTCCGACCAGAGGGACCAGGTCGTCTGGCCGTCCACGGTCTTGCGCACCCGCTCCCCGCTCGGGCCGTACCCGTAGCTCGCCTCCACGGAGCCGGTCACGCCCACGAGCTGGTTGGCGGCGCTCCACTGGTAGGTGTGGCCGATGTCCGTGCGGGAGAGGAGGTTGCCCCGGGCGTCCCAGCCGAACGTTGCGTCGCCGATGGACGCGAGGAGACCGGCCGTGTCCCAGGTCCAGGCGCCGGCGCCGTCGGTCAGGCGGTTGCCCACCGGGTCGTAGGTCGCCTCGAAGGGGGGCAGGCCTGGGGTCGTCGCTTCCGTCAGGCGATCCGCCGCGTCATAGGTGTAGGCGTAGTCGCCGTGCTCGCTCTCGATGGCGACCAGGCGGTACGCCTCCCACACGTAGCGGCGCTCGAGGAGCGTCGTGCCTGCATGAGTCACGGTCGTGTGCAGGAGCCGCCCCAGCGCGTCGTGCTCGTGGGTGATCACGGTGCCGTCCGGGGTCGTCAGGGCTCGGCGGAGCGGGGTCTCCTGGACCGCGACCAGCGCGCCCTCGCCGTCCACGGCGACGGTCAGGAGCGTCCCGTCGGGGGCGAAGCCGTAGCTGACGCCCGTGCCGTCCGGGAGCGTGAGGGAGGCGAGGCGGCCTCGCGCGTCGGTCCGCTCGGTCCAGGTCTTGGAGAAGGCGCCGAAGTCCGCCGTGACGGCGCGGGAGCGCGCGGAGTCGTCCCAGACGGTCGCCACGCTCACCTCGGCGGTCTGGGCGGCGATGACGCGATCCTGGGCGTCCCACGCGTAGGTGGCGGAGACCCCAGGAGCGTCGTCCGCCGTCGCCGCCTGCGCGACCATGCGCCCCCGCTCGTCCAGAGTCAGGTCGACGCGGTTGCCCGCCGTGCTCTCGATGGCGACGAGGCGCCCGCCCGCGTCCCACGTGTAGGTGAAGGTCTGCGCGCCCACGGTGCGGGTGGCCACCCGGTCCAGGGCGTCGTAGGTCAAGGTCGCCACGGGGCGTCCGTTGGCGTCCACCACCGAGGCCAGGTTGCCGTGCGGGTCCCAGGTCACGACGGTGGTCGCGTCGAGGGGAGTGGTCGCGCTCGTGATGCGGCCCAAGGGGTCGCGCGTGACCGACCAGCGGCCGCCGAAGGGCGAGGTCAGGGCCATCTCGAGGCCCCCGTCGTTCTCCCACACCGTGGTCCAGGTGGCGTCGTCCGTGATCAGGGAGCGCTGGACCGGAAGCCCGAAGCCGTCCCAGGTGGTGGCCTCGGTCACCCCCGGGAGCTGGCGCTGGGATGGGCGCGTCGCGCCGCCGTCGTAGTACAGCGTCTCCTCGATGCCCGCGCGGGACCTCCCCACGACGCGCCCCGCCCGGTCTCGGTCCGTCGTCTCCACGACGACCCCGTCCACCCGGAGGGTCTGCCGCTCCATGCCGAAGCCCACGGACTCCCACGTCGACTCGGTGACCCGGCCGTCCGCGTCCGTCTCCGCCACGAGGCGCCCTCGCAGGTCATAGGTGCGCTTGACCGTGCGGCCCGCGGCGTCGGTCACGCCCACCACCCGTCCGCGCTGGTCCTCGTCCAGGGTCCAGGTTCCCGTGGCGTCCGTGACCGTGACGCGCTGGCCGACGACGTCCCCGTCCCCGTTGAGGCGCGGCGCGTAGACGTGGGTCTCTGCGGTGGTCGCGCCACCAGGCGGAGTCCGGCGCACCTCCAGGAGGCGCCCCGCGCCGTCGTAGTCTGCCTCCCACGCCGCCCCGTCCGTCAGCGTCAGAGCCGTGACGTGGCCCGCCGCGTCATGGGTGGTGGTGGTCGTCAGGCCGAGCGGGTCCGTGGTTGCCTCCCGCTGACCCCGCGCATTGACGGTGTACGCCCACGTCCGCGGCGTCACCGCGCCGTCGCCTCGGGCCACCATCTGGGTGAGGCGCCCCACGCCGTCGCGCACGTGGTCCACGATGTCCTTGGCGGAGGTGCCGGCGGCCTTGACCAGGCGCGTCAGGTCCCCGTTGACGTCCCACGTCCAGGCGGTCACGGTGCCGCGGGCGTCCTCGCGCGTCGCTGGGAGGCCCCACGGGCCATACTCCCATGTGTCCCTCTTCTGCCCGTCCAGTGTCCAGGTCGCCTCGATGTTCCCCGAGGGGCCCAGATCCACGACGCTCGCCGGATCCAGCTCGGGTACGGGCTCCCCGTCGATGGTGCGCTTGACCAAGGCGCCGGTCTTGCTCCACCACCGCTCGTCCACGTGGCCATCCGTTCCAAGCACGGCAGCGTAGTCCTGCTCGGAGCCCGCGTCGTGGCCGTACTGGAAGAACCAGCCCGCGCCGTCCTGGTCGAGCACCGACGCCACGTTGCCGCCGCCATCGTAGGTGATGGCGAGCACGAGGCCGCTCGGGTGCTGCTTCACCGTCAGCCGGCCCTTGGTGTCGTAGGTGTAGAGGGTCTCTCGGCCCACCGGGTCCTTGACCCGCGTCAGCCGCCCGGCCTCCCAGGTGTACTCGACGCGGCGCCCGTCTGCCGTCTCGGCGGCCGCCACCTTCCCATCGGCGCCCCACGCCCACGTGAGCGCCAGCGCGCCGAAGTGGTCGCGGTACGCGATGACGCGGCCGCTGCCGTCCCGGTCCACGGACACGGCGCGCCCCGCCCGGTCACCCCAGGACAGGAGCTTGCCCGCCATCGTGAACGCGCGCCACTGGCCGCTCGCGTCCTGCCACCGCCACCCGTCCTCGGACGGCGAGATGGTGGCGCTCCCGGACGTGAAGACGGTGGAGGCGCCCCCCACGCAGGGGGACTCGTACACGATGCCCAGGAGCGTGATGGCGGCCTTCGCGGCCTTGCTCGTGCCAGCGCCCTCGGGGACGACCGGGCACTTGGCCAGTGACAGGTCCAGGTCGCCGTCGAAGACCCCGAAGTGCCAGGCGTTGCCGTACCAGAAGCGGGACGCCGTCACCGTGTGCCCCAGGGTCTCGACGGACAGGTCGACCACCTCGTCCTCGTAGGCGCCGGTCACCAGGTCCACGGAGCTGCCCGTCGCCTGCTTCTTGCGCTCCTTGCAGCACTTGCGCTCGATGGCGTCCATGCCCGGGTCCTCGCAGGGGTCGCACTTCTTGGCGCCACCCACCACCGAGATCGGTCCGCCGGGCCCACCGGGGCCTCCGACCCACCACCACCCGCCACCGCAGCCCGATCCGTTGCCGGGGGAGCCGCCCGTGACCCAGGTGACGCTCGCGCAGCCGCCCGATTGGAAGCCGTTGGCGCACGAGAACGTGTAGCAGTGCCCGAGGGGGTAGCTGTAGAGGCCGCAGCCGCTCGCGCCGCCCGAGGAGTCGCCCCCTGGGTCCTTGGGGCTCAGGCGCGTCACGCGGTAGGCGACCGAGACTGACTGCTTGGCCTCGATGTCCGGCGGCGGGTACGCGAGCAGCTCGAACTTGTAGTCCTTGGCCGACGGGAGCTTGGTGGTGATCGCCTCCGCGCGGATGAGCCCGTAGTTCGTCAGCGTGTACTCCCCATAGAGGACGTCCCCCTGCTCCATGGGCGGCAGCGTGATGGACGCCGGCTCCGCCACCACCACCGGGGCAGGGACGTCGGTCTCGAAGGTGGCGGAGAGCACGATGGTGTAGCTGTCCTCGATGGTGGTCTCCTCCACCGACCACTCCACCGTGACCAGGGGCTTGGGCAGGAAGACCGCGACCGGGAGGGTCAAGCCGGACTTCACGCTCAGGGTGCCCGTCACCGCGTCGTGGCCGGGGGCGCTCACGCGCCAGGACCAGGTGCCCGCGGGCAGGTTGGGGAAGCTCGCCTCTCCCGTGGCGTCGGTGGTCGCCTTCACGGTCTGGAGGGTGCCGCTCACCTTGTCCAGCTTGACTGTGGCGCCCGCGAGGCCCTCGATGAGCTGCCCGTCGGGGCCCAGGGTCGCCGTGTAGATGTCGGAGACCTTGAACAGGGCGGTGCCCACGCCGCTGTCGTCCACGGTCACGTAGACGGGGACGTCCTTCGGGAGCTGACCCAGCGCCGTGACGCGCAGCCAGAGCTGCGTGGGGCCACCCACCGAGAGAGGGGTGGACGGCTGGGGTGCGAAGGTCAGCGTGACGGGCACCTTGGCGCCGACGGCGAGGTCGCCGAGCTGCTTTCCCGACTGGACGAAGGCCCAGGTGGGGGCGGTGGTCTTGGTGGAGGACAGGAGCGACACCGACACGCCAGCGGCGACGAGGGTCCCCTCGTTGGCGATTGTGACGGTCTCGCTGACCACGTCCCCCCGAGCCACCCCGGTCTGCACGAACGCGGGGGACCAGGTCAGGGCCGGCCCCGCTGGCGTCAGGGTGTAGGTGACCTTCAGCTCCCCCCAGGTGCCCTCGTCGCTCAGGACTCGCAGCAAGAAGTACGACGAGGTGGGGGCTGGCGCCCCGCCGGTGACCATGATCGGCAGTGAGACGGTCCCCGTAGCGTCCTGGGGCGGAGGCAGCTCGAGCGTGATGCCGGCCGGCGCCTGGACCACCTCCACGCGGAGCGCCGTCAGCGCCAGGCCAGGGGTGGCGGCTGCCGTGAGCGCGAGGGTGGTGGGGTAGCCCGTCGCGAGGGTCAGCGTTGGTGCCTTGGGGGTCACCACCACCTTGTTGACCGTGAAGGTCGCCTCGGGCGCCGTGTCGCCGAGCCCCGGGTAGCCGGCGCGCACCTCATAGACGCCGCCCTCGGCGGCCGGCGGCAAGAAGGGCAGGGTGAAGGTCCCGTCCGCGGCGGTCTGGACGTCGAAGGTCCGCACGAAGCCCGCCAGCGTGAGGGTGATGCGCACCGTGACCTTCCCGGCCGGGGCGCCGGAGGGCTGCCAGGCGTTGCCGGCGATGAGGATGGGCGCCTCTCCTTGCGAAACGGAGGGCGTCGCGCTCGTCACGGCGGCGTCGTAGGGCGGCGGCACGAGCGTGAGGGTCTGGGAGGACGACGGGCCCGGCACCTGGACGTGGCCTGCCTTGCCCAGGTCGTAGTGGACCGCGTCCACCACCGCGCGCAGGACCACGGTGTCCGGCGCGGCCTCGGGGACGGCGAGCGTGGTCCAGGCCGAGGTGAACGCCTGCCCGGGCTGCGCGCGCCCTACCGTCTGGCCGTTCGGCACCTGCACCACACCCTCCCCGAGGCCCTGGTGGAGTGCCGCCGTGGCAAGCAGGTTGCCGTCCGGGTCCTCCAGGCGGAAGCGTACCTGGTCCGAGGGCTTGGAGCCGGCCCCCGTCGCGGTCACCACCTCCGCCGTGACGTCGCTCGTGTTCTGGAGCACGAGGCGCACCTGGGTAGGCGCGCCCCGGACCAGGGCCTGGGACTGGACCTGCAGCAGGTAGCCGTCGTTCGTGACCGTCAAGGGGGCGGCGCTCTCGATGAGCACGCCATCGCCGGGGGCAGGCGTCACGGACATGCCCAGTGTGGCGTCCACCGCGTCTGGCAGGGAGGGGGCACCCGCCACCACCAGGTCCACAAGCGTCGGTGCCGGCCCCACCGTGACCGGCGGCGCGGCAGCCGCCGAGGCCCCCAGGTCCAACGCGAGCGTCACGCCGGCTACCGTCGTGGGGGACGTCAGGGACCAGGTCAACCGCGAGATCACGTTGCGCCTGACGCTCCCGCTGGCCAGGGTGGCGGTGAGATCCGGCAGGGTCAGCAGGTGCTCGGGGCTCGCGTCCCCCAGGTCGTCGACGGCGGAGACGCCGTAGGTCCGAGAGCCTCCCTCCCAGGCGGCGTCCGTAAATGGCGGCGCTGCGAGCAGGCCGGGCTCGGTGGCGCCGTCCACGGTGACCCGGAAGCCGGCAAGGTCCGAGGCGCCATGCGTCCAGGTCAGCACGGGCGCCCCTGCTCCCCGGACGGCGGTCAGGGCGGCCACGGGCAGGAGCGCTGCGTTGATCATCTGGTTGGCGCTCGGGGCGGAGAGGTTGCCCACCGCGTCTGCCGCCACCACCGCGTAGGTGCGCTCCGCGGTGGTGGGGGCGGGGTCCGCGGCGCTCGTACCCGGGATGCCTGAGCCCACCACCGTGGCTCCCTCTGCGGTGGTGATCGGGTCCGCTGAGCGGAGCAGGCGGTAGGTGACAGGCTCCGTGTAGGGCGGCGGCGACCACTGGGCCACCACCCCCTGCCCCGTCAGGGACAGCGCCAGAGCCAGCGGGGCGCCCGGGGGCACCCTGTCGGAGGTCGCCGTCGCCTCCGGGCTCTTCGGGCTCTCCGCCACCGCGCTGCCTACCGTGCGCACTGAGGCGACGGCGTAGACCCACGGCCCGTCTGCGTCCGGGAGGTCCGTGTGGGACGGGTCGAGCACCTCGGCGATCAGCGTGTGGGCACCACCCGGCGGCCGGCGGTAGACGCGGGTGGCGGACGCCCCTGCGACCGGGATCCAGCTCAGGGCGATGTGCCCGCCCGGCTGCGGCTCCGCCTTCAAGCCCAACGGCGCGGCCAGTGGGGGGAGGGCGCCCTGGTAGACCTCGATCTCCGCGGGCCCATGGATCGTCGTGCCCTCGTTGCCGAGCTCGTCCACGGCGAGCCACGCGAAGGCGAGGGCCTCGGGGGGAGCGCCCGCGGTCGTCGGGAGCGTCAGGCCCCCCACCCAGGTCAGCGGGTCCAGTGACGCGAGTGGGACTGTCGAGGGCTCCGGGTGGGTGGCCAGCAGGCGCCACGTCAGGGAGGGGGCCACACCAGCCGGCATCGCCTCGTCCAACGTCACGGTGACGGAGACGGTCACCGGCGCGTCCGGGTCGTTGGCGATGGGGGCGGGCGGGTCCGTGACGAGAGACGCGACCTCCGGCGCCCGTGTGTCCAGGGTGACGGTGCCCCCCCCGGTGATCTGGGTCCCCCGGTTGCCCACCAGGTCGCGGGCGGACACCACGGCCCACGCGGTGCCGCTCGGGGTGGACTCCGTGACCTGGGCAGTTCCCGTGAAGGTGTCTCCGGCCTTGGCGAGCTGGATGGTCATCGGGGTGCCGCCGGCGGGCGTCAGCGCGAGGAAGGGCGTGGCAAGCAGGGGCTCGCTGAAGGTGGCGGTCAGCGCGAGGGGGCCGACGCCCACCTTGCCGCCGCCGGAGGCTCCCTGCGGAGTCCACACGAGCTGAACGGTGGGGGGCGTGGAGTCGGACGTGGCCGTCGCGAGGCTGGACAGGCCGCTCTCCAGGCCGGCCTTGCTCAGCTTGGTGACGCCGTACCACCAGGCGCCGTCCGCCGGGGGCAGATCGGTCACCTTGAGGGCGGTCACGGGCGTCGCCGTGACGAGCGTGGCCTGCCCCACCGCCGTGAACGGGGCCGCCGCGCGCCAGACGCGGTAGCCCTGGGTGCCGCTCGGCGAGGAGTCGCCCGCGTCGGCCCAGGACAGGGTGATGGCGCCGGCCTCCCCCCCCACCGCCGACAGGGCCTTGGGAGCCAGCGGGGTGACCGTGTCCAGCGTGACGCCGATGGGCGCGGACGGGGCGCTCTCGCCTCCCACACCGGTCGCGGTCGCCGTGAGGACGTTGGGGCCGGGCGCGAGCGTGATGGCCGTCGTGAAGCTGCCCGACGGGTTGGCGGAGATCGTGGCGGCCGCCTCTCCCGCGCGCACCGCGACCAGCGAGCCCGCTTTGGCCGTGCCGCTCACCAGCAGGGTCGAGGTGCCGACGACGGCCCCGTCGGCGGGGGACGTCAGCGTCGGCGGTGGGGGCGGGCCCAGGGTCACCACGAAGGGCGCGTCCAGGCTGGAGCCGTTGCCGTGGACGTCCTGCGCCTCGACGCGGAGCGCGTGGGGCCCGTTGCCGGCGGCGTCCGGGCTCCACGCGACGCTCCACCCCCCGCTCGACGAGGGATCCTGTCCGATGCTCTCGCCATCCACGAGGAAGCGGACCCACGCGACGCCCTCCGCGTCCGTCGCGTCCACGGCGAAGGCACCGTCGCCCGTGACCGGGTCTGCGAGAGGCGCGCCGGCGAAGGTCACACTTGCGAGAGAGGGGCCCACCGTGTCCTTGGCTGGGGTCCCGGGGACGGACACCACCGCGGGATCGAAGCCCCCCGACTTGGAGACGGTCACCACCGCCACGTGCGCGACCTGTCCGTTGGTCAGCCCCACCACCTTCCCCGAGGTCGCCGTGGGGCCGACCACCAGGGCAGGCGCCTTCCCCGCGACGGTCACGAAGGGGGCCGTCCCCACGTAGAGGGCCTGGCCGCCCACGTTGGATGCGGGTGTCGCCGGGGTCCACGCCAGGGTGAGAGAGCCGTGGCCGGGCGTCACGCCGGTGACCGGCGGGTTCGGCAGCGTCGTGTAGACGGTGAGGGTGGCGCCGGCGCTCTCGTTGCCTGCTGCGTCGAAGCTGGTCAGGCGCACCGCGTAGCTCGAGCCCGGGGCGAGGCCCGTCAGCGTGTGGGTGGTGAGGGTCGGGCCGACGGTCGCCACGAGGGCGCCGTCCAGGTAGAGGCGGGTGCCCGCCAGGTCGCCGGTCGGGTTGGGGGGGGCAGTCCAGGCGAGGGTCACGGAGGTGCCGTCGCTGGCGGTCACCGTCACCGAGCCAGGGTTGGCCGGCGGGGCGTCGTCCTGGGGGATGGCGCTCACCGGAGTCACGGCCTGGGTCTCGCCGTCGCTGTCGTTGACGGTGGTGACGGCGACCCAGGTGGGCTGGCCATTGAAGAGGCCGGTGATCGTGGCGCTCGTCCCCCACTTCGTGACCCGCGGCGTGAGGCCCGTCACGCTGGTGAAGGGAGCGGGCTCCGCGTAGACCCTGTAGGTCTTGACCAGCAGCACGGGCTGGGCGTGGGCCCAGGTCACCGTCAGGGACTGGTCGTGGGGGGTGACGGTGACCCCGCTCGGGTTCGGCAGCAGGGTGACCGCCGTCACCGTCGCCGCGGCGCTCTGGTTGCCGGATCCGTCGTAGGCCGCCAGGGCGAGGGCGTTGGAGGAGGCCGTGGGGAGGCCGCCGAGCGTGTACCCCGAGGCCCCCGCGGGGAGGGTCGCGACCTGTGTGCCGTTCCGCTTGAGCGTGTAGCCGGCGAGGTCGGCGGAGGTGCTGGGGGTAAAGCTCAGGACCACGCTCGTGGCGAGCGACTCCACCACCTTGAGCGCGGTCGGCGGGTTCGGCGCCTCGTGGTCGGCCGGCGTGGCCCCAACGGGCGTCACCGCCGGCTCGAAGAGACCCGACTGGTTCACGGCGACCACGGCGAACCAGAGGGGCTGGCCGTTGGTCAGCCCAAGGACGGATGCCGAGGCCGCTCCTGGCGCCACCGTCGCCACGGGGAGGAGGCCGGCGACGGTGCCGAACGGAGCCTCACCCATGTAGATCGCCTGGTGCAGCACGGCGGGCGCCAGGGAGGGTGTCCACTCCAGCTCCACGCGGCCGTCCTGACCCT
Source organism: Myxococcales bacterium (assembly GCA_045863395.1). GTDB lineage: Bacteria > Myxococcota_A > UBA9042 > JABWCM01 > BTVJ01 > BTVJ01. The sequence continues at coordinate 58,754 of BTVJ01000010.1, read as the reverse complement.
CGGCGGCGAGGTCCGCTGGATTCGGCACGAGGGTCCACGCCTGGACGGTGGCGCCGAGGCTCTCCCGGTTGGCCGCGTCGAAGGCGGTGACCCGCACAGCGGCGCCCGACGCGGGCGAGAGGCCCCCAAGCGTGGTCGCCGTCGCGGAGGGGGATAGCGTCTGCACCAGGGCCCCGTCCCGGTATACCCGGTAGCCGGTCAGGGTGCCCTGGGAGTCGATGGACGGGATCCACCCCACCGTGACGGTGGTCAGCCCGGCGGCCACCACCGTCAGGCCCGTGGGGTCCTCCGGGGGTGGAGGCGACGCCACCACGCTCGCACCGTCCGACGGTCCGCTCGCGTTGCCTGCCGCGTCCACCGCCACCACCGCGTAGTGCCAGAGGCCGTCCTCGGGCGGCAGGTCGAGGGCCGACGTGGTGGTGGCGGTCACCGCGGGCGTGAGGCCCGCCGTCGATGTGAGGGGGTCGCGGTCCCGGTAGACGCGCCAGGTGGAGGCATCTCCCGGCTGGCTCCACGTCAGGCTGATGGCGCCGGTGGGCGTCTTGACGGCGGCGAGGTCGGTGGGGGGGGCCGGGGGAGTCGTGTCGATGATCGCGGTCCCGCCCTTGGTGAGCGTGGTGCCCACGTTGCCCACCGCGTCGGTCCCTTGGAAGGAGAACACCCCCACGCCGTCGCCCAGGGCGGGCGTGACGGTCAGCGTGCCCTGGTACAGGCCACCCGCGCCGGACAGGGGGATCGGCGTCGGGCCCTTCCCCTCCGGAGCGAATGCCAGCCCCGGGACCGCGCTCAGAGGTTCGCTGCTGAGGACCTTGACCGCGACGGAGCCAGGCCCCAGCGGCGGCGGCGGAGTGAGGCTGATCGTGGCCGTCGGGCGGACGGTGTCCAGGGTCACGTAGCGCCCCGTGGGCACCGCTGTCCCCGCGTTGCCCGTCAGGTCCACGCCGCTCCAGGTGAACTCCGCCTGGCCGGACGCCATGGCTTCGGTGATCGCCAGGGTGGCGCGGTGGACCAGGGGGGAGTCCGCCACCGCGCTCAGCGTGACCGGGGCGCCTCCGGGTGGCACGAAGCGGAACACGGCGCCTGCCTGCACCGGCTCACTGAGGGTGAACACCACCTCCACGTCGCCGAGGCCAAGCGGTGACGGTGGGTTGGTCGCGACGGTCGCGGTGGGGCCCGCCTTGTCGGACACCACGACCACCGCGTTCGAGGGGGCGCTGCGGTTGCCTGCCAGGTCGACGGCCACCACCACGTAGTGGAAGGTGGCGCTCTGGTTGGAGGCGTCGAGGAAGCCGGTCGCCGCCGTGGTAGCGATGGGCTGGTGCTGGGAGACGTCCTCGATGGGTGTGCTCGATCGGTAGACCAGGTACGAGGTCACGGGCTCCGACGCAGGTGCCGTCCACCCGAGCTGCACCACGCCGCCCGGAAGCGCAACGCCCGTCAGGTCCGTGATGGCGTCGGGGGGACCAGAGTCCACCGTGAAGGTCACGGGCGGCGACGGCGGGCCTGATCCGACCGCATCCTCGCACACCGCCGTGACCGTGTGGGCGCCGTCGGCCAGGGGGACCACGGCGCGGAAGGCGCCGGGCCCTGCTCCGAGCGCGCCGTCGGAGAGCAGCAGCGAGGCCACGTCCACGGTGGGGCTCGTCGCCTCGACGTTGGGGCGCGTGAGGTGCGCGCGCACCTGGAGCCGGGAGGCCGCCAGGTCGGCGTCGGAGAGGCGCTCCATGGGCCACCACGCCCGCGCCCGGAGCGTCATGGCGTCGAGCTGCACGGTGCCGGTCCGCACGATGAGGGCCGGGCGCAGATCGGCCTCGGCGCTGTAGGCGCTGGCGTAGACCTGGGACCAGTCGCCACCCGCCGGGCGGATCCAGGTGGTGGCGCCCGCCGGGTCCCCCACCTCGATGCGCACGTCGATCCACTGCGCCTGGGTGTAGGTGCCCACGCTCCCGCGCAGCGTGCCGTCCTCGTAGACGTTGAGCGTGCCCGCGTCGAAGTGGAGCCCGTAGATCAGGGCCGTGTAGGTGGTGGTGGTGTCTTGATCCTTGATGCCCACCATGCTGCGGCTGCCGGTGGTGGGGAAGAGGCGCGCGGAGAGCACCACGTCACCCGTGCGGAAGGCGCGCTTGCGCCCGATGAGGTAGCGCTGGCCCCAGGTGCCCGTCCCCGTGACGCTCGCGACCCCGGCGGCGACGGTGGTCCCCGCCTGGACCCAGCGCTCCGGGTCCACCGCGTTGCCCTCGAACGTGTCGGCCAGCAGGTCCCCCGTGGCCAGCACCTCCCAGGTGATGGAGCCGTCCGCCGGGCTCTCGGAGGCCTCGAACCCGGTGGCCAGGGTGGCGGTGGGGTCCGCCACCAGCGGGAACAGCGCGACGCCCCCGAGCCCGCTCGTGGCCGCGAAGATGCCCACCTCGGACACGATGGCGTCACAGCCCGTCGTGCTGCCCGTGACCCAGATGTCCACGTAGCGGATCATGCGGGGAGGACCGCTCAGCTCCTGATCCCCGGTGTAGTCCAGGCCGCTGCCGGCGGTGTCCGCCCAGGTGACCCACTCGTGGCCGTCCTGGCTCACCTCGACGCGGTAGCCGTAGAACTGGCGCCCGTCGTCGAAGAGGCCGAGGCGGATGTGATCGATGAGCGCCGGGGCGGCCAGCGCCACCCGGCCGAGGCGGGTCGGCACCTCGGTGCAGGCGGCGCTGGTGCGCCAGCTCGCCCACCAGTACGTCGTCTTGCCGTCGACCGCGGTGGAGGTGTCCGTGCCGCCCGTCACCACCGTCCCGGGCAGGAGGGCCAGGTTGGTGGCGGTCCCCCCCGCAGGGGCGATGGCGACCTGGCCTCCGTCGATGGTCAGGCCGTGGCGCGCGACCGCGTCGGCCTCCGCCTCCCAGGAGAGGGTGGCGGCCTTCGCCGAGGGCACGCTGGCCACGAGGTCCCCGTCGGCGTAGACGTGCACCGTGGTCCAGGCCTCCGCGGAGCCTCCGATGGCTGGGGTGGCCGTCCTGACCAGCGCGCCCTCCTCCGGCGCCAGGATCACCGGCGCCGCCGGTGGGGCGGGCGCGATGACCACCGTGACGGCCGCCTGCGCCTCCATGCCGGAGGTGTCCGTCGCCACCACGGAGATCTCGTGGGGGCCCGGCACCAGGGCCCGGATGTCCAGGTCATGGCGCCACGGTGGCGCCGTGTCCACGGAGAGCTCCTGTCCATCTACCGCGAAGCGCACCGACAGGACCCCGACGTCGTCGGTGGCGGTCACCTGGACTGCCACGGGGCGCGTGACGGTCTCGCCGTCCAGAGGGTCGTCGATGGTGACCGTGGGGGGCGCCGAGTCCACTCCTGGCACGTTGGAGAGCGGCGAGAGGTTGCCCACCGCGTCCCGCGAGCGCACGGCGAAGAGGAGGGAGCCCGCGGGCAGCTCCGTGGCGGTCATCGACTCGGCGGCTCCGGGTGCGCCTGGGGTGGGCGCGCCCTCCACGGGGGTCGCCGCGGCCCAGTCGAAGGCGCTGAGCGCCCCGGTGACGGCTCCGGGAACGGGCCCCGCCACCGTATCGGCCTCGATGCGCACGCGGCCGGCGCCGCCCGCGCCGCCGTTTCCTCCGCACGAGCCCACGTGGAGCCCGCCGCTGCCGCCCGCCACGTCCACGAGCCCCACGTTGAGGTCGAAGGCACCCGCGCGCACCAGGACGGAGCCGCCGGCCCCGCCCCCGCCGCCGCCCATTCCGCAGCCGCTGCCGCTGCACCCGGCGCAGCTCTGGCAGGCGTTGCCGCCTGCCTTGCCGCGGGAGGTGAGCTCGCCGTCGATCAGGATGCTCGCGGTGGACAGCACCACGGCGCCTCCGCCGCGGCCACCAATGCCCGGGGCGCCGCCGTCGTTGTCCGCGCCGCCCTCGCCGCCCCCGCCCCCAAGGAGCAGCCGCGTGAAGCCGTGGTCGTCTACTGCCGCGCCTCCCTTGCCGCCGAGGGAGCAGGTCCAGTCCTCGCCAGGTGTCCCCGGGGCCGCGTTGCCGCCGCCGCCGCCGCCGGCCGCGTCGGTGCAGGTCACGCGCAGGGCCCCGCCGCCGCCGTTGACGTGGGCGTTCGGCTGGTCCGCGGCGAGGTGCCCGAGCAGGCCCTCGCCACCCCCGCCCGACTGGTTCCGGCGGCACTGCCACGTACCGGAAGCCGGGGAGCCCCGGAACCCGAGGCCGCTGGCGTCGATCTTCCCGCCCGCGAGGATGGTGACCGTGCCGGTCGCGCGGAAGGCCACGAGCCCCCCGGTCTGACCGTCCCAGGGGCTCGCCGTCAGGATCCCTCCTGCATTGACCGTGACGTTCGTGTACTGGGGGACCCGCTGGGCCACCACCTGGTCCGTCGCTCCCGGCAGGGCGTCGGCGAGCGGCGCGTCCAGGAGCAAGGCGCCTCCCGCGACCCCGGAGAGGCGCCGGGAGGTCCACCGCCCGGGCGAGAGGGGACCCTGGGCGTCCCAGAGGATCACCTCGTCGCCTGCCTGGAAGCCCGCGGCGTTCACGACGGGGACCGTGGTCGAGCCGGCAGGGACGTCCCCCACCACGGGCGTGCGCACCGAGTCCACGGTGACCGTGCCCGTCACCGAGAGGGGGCCGTCGGCACCCGTCCCGAACGCCGTGCCCCCGGCCGCGGCCACGCGCACCTCGTAGGACGCCACGCTCGTCAGCGCGTCCGACGGCGCCGTCCACGCCAGCTCCACTCCGCCGCCCCCGGGGGTCGCCTCCAGGTCCACGATGGGCGCGGGCCCGGTCTGATCGATGAGGAAGGCCACCAGCGCCGAGGCCACGTTTCCGGCCAGGTCCGTCGAGGTGACGGTCACGGTGCGCGGTCCCTCGTCGCCGTACACCAGCGGGGGCGCGCGCCCGTCCTGGTCCCGCACCACGAGCTGCCCGGCGGGCGTCAGGGCGTCGGACGTGGTGTACGTCACGGTCACGGCCGTCGCCCGCGGCGATGCCACCGGGTCCAGCGCCAGGGAGGGGGCGGTGTTGTCGAAGGTGACGGTGACCTGCTTGGTGGTGAGGTTGCCGAAGGTGTCCCGGGCCTCGCCGACGATGGTGTGCTGCCCGTCGGCCCAGCCAGCCGTGTCGATGGTCGCCGAGAAGGGGGTCGTCGCCACCGCCACCGTCGTGCCGTCCACCTTCCAGGTGACGGTGGCCACGCCGGACGGGTCCGTGGCGGTCGCAGTGAGCGTCTGAGAGGAGCGCAGGTGGGCCCCACCCACCGGGGCCGTGATGGTCAGTGACGGCGCGGTGGTGTCGCCCGGGATGGTGGATGACCCATTGGACAGGGGCGCCTCCTGTCCCCGGTCGTCCACGGCCCGGAGGATCCAGTGGTAGGTGGTCCCCGTGGCGAGCCCCGTGACCGTGAGGGACTCGGGAGTGCCCCCGGCGGCCGGCGCGGGGGCGGGGACGACCGTCGCGACCTGGAGCAGGTTTGCGGAGAGGGGCGCAGAGTGCCGCCAGATCTGGTAGGCCGCCGCGGTCCCGGCGGCCCCGTCGTCTCCTGGCGCGGTCCAGGTGAGCACGACGGAGCCCTGCGCGGCCCCCGGCGTCGCCAGCAGGTCGTTCACGGCGCCTGGGGGAGCCGGATCCACGTCGATGGTCACCGTCGCCGAGGGCGACGAGGTCACCGCGCCCAGCGTCGCGCTGGCAGCGATCTGGTGGATCCCGCCGATCACGGGCACGTCGGTGGCGAACGCGCCGGGCCCGCCCCCGGCTCCCGAGGCCACGACCTGGAGCCGGTCCACCCAGGGGTCGCTGGTGAGACTCGAGCGGACCAGCGTCGTCCTCAGGCGCGCTTGACCCGCGGGCAGCGAGAGGCCCGGCAGGGCGGAGATGGGCAGCCACGTCTCCCCCTCCACGGAGACCTCGTGGGCGGCTCCGCTGGCGTCTGCGGTGAACGAGACGAGCGTCCCGGGCAGGGCGTGCCACGGAGTCTCGACGCGCGCCCACGCCCCCTGCTCCGTCCCGTAGACCTCCAGCTCGCCCAGCCCGGCGCCGGACCCGAAGTAGGTGTCGGCGTAGAAGCGCACGTGGCGCGCGACCAGCGGCGGTGCCAGCGTCGAGGTCACCCACGTGGTCCAGTCGTCGTCGGCGAGGGTGCCCGAGGCGACCACCGTGAACGTCACCCCGTCCATCGAGATCCCCAGGCGGTAGTCCTTGGTGGAGCGGTCGTTGAAAGAGCCGTTGCGCGTGTTGATCACGCGGATCCGGTCGACCACGTGGGGCGCGCCCAGATCGACCGTGACATGGGCGTCCTTGGCGCCATTGGGCGCCAGCCAGTAGGTGCCCGCGCCGGACTCGGGGCGGCCGTCCACCGCCTGGGAGGCCGGGTAGCTGCCGCTGTAGGTCTTGTTGGCCGTCGCCTTCCGGCCGAGCGCAACGTTGGTCGTCGATGGCCCTGGCCAGGACCCCACGTGGATGGCGCCGCCCACGATCATGCCCCCGGTCACCGTGTTGGACGGGGCCTCCGCCTCCACCACCCACGGCGTGCCACCAGCCGCGGTGGTGGTGGCGGCGGGCTCGCCGTCCACGGTGACCGTCACGACGGAGCCGGCGGGGGCCGTCCCGGTGACGTGGACGGTCGTCCCCTCGACCAGGGCTCCGTCCGCCGGAGCGGTCAGCGTGGGTGTGCTCACGACCGGGGCCTCCACTGTGACCACGGCTGTCGCAGACGCGCTCCCAAACGCGTCGACGGCCCGCGCCTCGATGGTGTGCGTCCCGGGCGCAAGTGAGGTGGTGTCCCAGGCCCATGTCCATGTGGAGGGCGTCGTGGGGGCCGGGGTCTCCGGGCCGAGCACGACGCGCGGGGGCAGGACGCCGCGGTCCCAGATCGTCAGGTCGTCGTACCAGGCGGGCGCCGTCCCCGCGCCGTAGGTCGCCTCGCTCCAGAGTCCGACGGTGCCCGCGGGCCCGTGGCCGGGGCGCCCGAACACCGTGAGAGTGCCGTCCAGGCGCGTGTCGAAGGTGACGCCCCGCACGTGAGCGCTCAGGCGGTGCCAATGGTCCAGGCGCACGAAGTCGCTCACCGACTGGATCTCCGTGTAGCCGCCGTTCGTGGTCCAGGTGTGGTGGATGAGGTGGTTGCTCCCGATGTAGGTCGCGTCGTTGACCGTGACGGCGGACCCATAGAGGAAGAAGCCCCAGTAGGCGTTGCTGTACCCGGACGGGGAGCGGACCAGCGCCTCCAGGTCGAAGCTCTGGGGAAGGGGGCCTGGCTCTGCCTGCGTGAGCCACGCCCGAACGCCTCCCCCGAGGGTCTCGGAGGTCACTGCTCGCTGCATGGCCGTGCGTCCGCCGACCTCGGCGACGGCCCAGGGGCCCTGCAGGTTGGTCCACCGGGCGTCGCCGCCCTCGAAGTCGTCGTGGAACAGCGCGACGGAGCCGGGGCTGTCCGGCGCCGGGCCGCTCGGGTCTCCGCCCATGACCAGCGTGAAGGTGTCGGTGCCGCCGGGCGGGATGGGGCGAGGCAGGCGGAAGCGAAGGGTCCCGTCCCTGTGGCGGAGCCGCGGGAGCTCCTCGGAGCCAAGGAGGCGCAGGTCCGAGAGGTCAGGCCGCACGAAGCCCCGCGGGATCAGGTCCGCCACGTCCAGGGGAACGGAGACGGTCGTCGTCGCGGACAGGCCCGGGCCCGCGTCATCGACCCGGACGGTCCGCGAGAGGCGCCAGCGGGGGCTCGCCGCCTGCGCGGCCGGCGCCGAGGGGGCCTCCAGGGTCGCGACCAGCGCGCCGTCCACGCGAAGCTCCACGCTCGTCGCGGCGGCGGTGACCTGAACGGGCACGAGGCCCGCCACCGTGGCTCCGTCGGGAGGGGAGTCGAGGGTTATCGCCGTGCCCGCGGGCCGGTGGGCGGGGACGGACGCCGGGCCCGGGGCCGTGGTGACCGCGCGGATGGCAAACCAAGCCTCGCCGGGGGCCACGGGCACCACCATCTCCTGCGGGGTGCCGGGCGGTCCCGGCTCGGGGGCGCCTGTGACCGGCGTGGCTGCCGACCAGGTCTCACCGGACGCGCTCACGTGGAGCCCTCGCACGCGCGGCGCGTTGCTCCCCCGGCTCATGGTGACGCGCACCTGGGCGTATCGGCCTGCGGGGACGGCTGGGGTGCCGCCCGAGGCAGAGACTGGCGCGAAGGCGCTCCAGGTGGCGAGATCCTGGCTCGTGCGGGCGGAGACGGTGGCGGAGGCCCCGGCCGGGATCTCCGCGTCCCAGGTGATCGACCCGAGGGTGACCGGGGCTCCGAAGTCGTGGGCCTCCGACGTGAAGGTCCCCGCGCTCGTCACGCGCGTCGCCGGGAAGGCCGCGAGGCGCGGCCGCACGCCGTCGCCCACCCAGAACAACCCATGCAGCGGGTCGTAGCCGCCGCCGGCAGGCGCGTCGAAGTCCCAGCAGGAGGAGCACTGGATGATCGAGCTCGTCCGCACCTGAGCCAGCGTCGCCGGGTCCAGCACGGCCAGGATCCGCGCGGTGCCGGACGAGTTGCCCCAGGGCATGGGGATGACGACGCTCCCGTCGGCCAGCACCGACCGGGCCGCGTAGCTGGTCGTGAAGATCAGCGACTCGTCGAGCAGATCCGGCTCACCGAGCGGCCCCACGCCGTAGGTGCGCAGTCGCCAGCCGTTCAGGGACCCTCCCTCGATGGAGTGGGCCAGGCACAGCAGGTGCTGGCCGTCGCTGCCAATCAGGATCTCGCCCCCGGCCTCCACCCGCCCCGTGTCCCGGCGCAGCAGGCCATCGGGCACGGCGACGGTCTCCAGCACGCCCGTCGCCACGTCGAGGCGCTCCAGCGCGTAGGGGTTGCCGGAGATGGGGTTGTAGATGAACCCATCGAGGTAGGCCGCGGACATGGACGCCGTCGTGTCGGGGCCGACGCTCGACTCCACCTGGCCCGCCACGGTCCCGCCCATGCCGCTGCCGATCTTCCAGAAGATGCTCGGGCCGCTGCCGGCCTGTGGCTTCGCGTAGATCCACGCGCCGTCGGTCACGGCGACGCCGAGGGGTACGGTCAGGCCCGACTCCACGGCCAGGACGCGGGCTCTGTCGTCCACCACGCCGGCCACCGGGGGCGCCAGGGTGAGCGCGCCGTCGTCGACCGTCCCGTCATGCTCGCCTCGTGACGGCGTGGGCTCCCACGGGGCGGCGTCGGTGATGGCCACCGCCGAGGAGCGCACCTCGTAGGTGCTCGCACCAGGAGGCGGATTGGGCACGCGGCGCCGGACCCCCACGGAGAGGCGCTTCGGTTGCAGGTCCCGGTGGCCTGGCTGGTTGAAGGCCGCCCCGACGTAGGACAGGCCCCGCATGCGGTAATAGAGGCTCGTCGAGTCGCTGCACCAGTTGCCGCAGGACTTCCAGCAGGAGCCGGCGCCGCTCACCATCAGCCCGGGGTACCAGTTGGTCGTGTCGCACACCATGAGCTGGTAGGGGACGCCCGCGTCGGTCGCTCCGTGGCCAGTGAACGTGCCCAGCTCCGCGCCGTTGGTGTTGTAGCCAAGCTCGCCCATCGTCACGTCCCCGGCGGCGTCACGCCGGAACCACGCGTGGTCGCCGCCGTCGTGGTTCACGTAGAGCACGTCGCGGAAGGGCACGCCCCGGCAGTCTGCGCGGTAGCCGTCCGTGCCGTAGGGCAGGGCGGGGTCGTAGGTCGTCTCCGAGGCCAGCCGCACGGTGGTCGTCGCGGTGTAGCAGAGGGTCCAGCCGCCGCCGTCGGTGTCCAGGTCGCAGAAGGCGCGGGAGGGGCCGCCCTCGGTCGCGAGCCAGTAGACGCCGCTGGCGGTGTTGCCGGTCTCGGCAACGTCCACGCAGTCGAGGGCCGGCAGGTCGGGCGACAGCCCCCGCCGGAGCCCGGCAGTGGGCGCCGTCCAGCGGAGCCGCACCCCCCCTTCGGTGGCCTCGGCCCGCAGATCCTCGATGCGGGTCGCGGTGCCGGCCACCGCCGGCGGCGCTCCGAGGGCCACGAGCCGCAGGCCGTCGAAGTACCCGTCGTTGTTGGTCCCGTTGAAGCGGATCGACTCCAGGCGCACCCGGATGGTGCGCGTCCCCACCGGGGCGGTCCGCGTGTCCGAGATGGGAGTCCACGCGACGAAGTAGGCGGTCGGCCCCGTGTCGAACGCGTCCAGCACCGTCCCCGCCCCGCTGCGGTACTCGACGACGATGCGCGCGGTGTCGGAGGGCGCCTGGTCGAACGACCGGATGAAGCCCGAGAACCGGAAGGCGTGCGCCCCGCCGTCGATGTCCGCCGCCATGGACGACACGTCGACGCTCTGGGCCAGCTCCGCGGCAGCGTTGGCGCCGGCGTAGAAGTAGTAGCTCCCATCGCGGGCGCCCGGGCTGGAGCTGCGGCGGGTCCACGACGTGCCGGTGACCTCGGTCCAGCCGGGGATCTCGGCGCCGACGAGGGCGTCGTCACAGCTCCCGTTGACCAGCAGGTTCTGGGCAGCCGCAGCCCCGGGGACCAGCATCGCCACCGCTATCAGAGTGCGGAGCGCAGCGCTCATCTCGTTCCCTCCTTGGGGGCCATGGCCTTCACCACGAGGCCGGGGGACAGCGGGCGGAACCTGGGGCTCCCGCCCGTCACCGTGGGGGCGGCACCGACGGCGGCGACGAGGCAGGTCTCGGGCTGGGGCGCCCGCTCGCTCCCGTGGGGGTCCATGGGGGTCCACCCCTCACCGACCTCCGCCCAGTTGTGGTAGCGGGCGGGGTCGAGGACCGCGCTGCCCGAGACTCGCCAGCCGCCCACGTACCTGGCCGGCACGCCCGCCGCGCGGCAGACGGCCACCAGGGCGGCCGCCATGTCCGAGCAGTCGCCGCGCCCGCTCCGCAGCGCCCCGACGGGGTCCGGCGGGAGGGGGTCGAACGCCGCGGGGGTGATGCGCGCCACCACCAGGTCGAAGGCCGCGTCCGCGGTGGCCCGCGCAGTGGCGCGGCGGGCCTTCTCCGCGAGCTCCTGGATGGTCCGGTCGGCCAGGGCGGCGTCGATGATCGGGTCGCCGTCGTCCCCCGCGACCCCGGCAGGCGGTGCTCCCAGGGGGGCATCCCCCAGCGTGGCGGCGAGAGTGACCACCGCGGCGCCGTAGGGCGGCAGCTCCCCGACGTGCACCGTGGCCGCCACGCTGCCGCCCACCTCGTCCAGCTCGCCGGGGTGTGAGCTCACGAGGCGCACCAGGGATCCGCACCCGCGGGACGGGACCAGCGCCACGAAGGAGGCGGCGAGGGGCTCGGCCCCCGGGTTCTGCGCCTCGAAGCGCAGCCGGAAGGTGCGCTCGCCGGCGCCTCGATCCAGCAGCACGTGGGGCTCCGCCGAGGCGGTCGCGGTGAGCAGGAGCAGCGCGATCGTCGCCTTCATGGCAGCGCCGCCTCCGCCTGGTCCTGGTTCCACCGGTTGGCGTGGACGATGGCGGCGTGCTCTGGCGGCAGGGCGGCGATCCAGGCCGCGTCGGGGTGGTAGAGCCCGTGGGCGTCGGCCAGGGCGATCTCCATCGCTGCGAGCTCGGCCCCGCTCAGGGGGCGCTCCCACACCGCGACCTCCACGAGGTCGCCGCCATAGGCCGCGGTCCCGTCGGCGCCTTGGCCGAGGCGGCTCCGGTCCCGCAGCGCCCGCGTGGGCAGAGGGAGGGCGCCGGAGCCGCGGACCACGCCCTGGCTCCGGATGGTCGCGCCGCCGGGGCCGACGACCACGGACAGGATGCGCGCCTCCGGCCCCAGGGCCTGCGCGCCGCTCAGGGTCGCCGCGCCGACCCGCACCTGGAGCGCCGCCGAGTCGGCCTTACGGAGCAGGCACACTTGGTCGCCTCCAGATGGTCCTTGGAGGTCCACGAGCCGCTCCCACCGCCGGATCCCCTGCGGGCGCGCGACCAGCACGACGGTGAAGCCGCCGTCGAGGAGCGCCAGCCCTGGCGGCAGCGCCAGGCCGTCGTCCACGCCGTCGAAGTGGACGCCACCCTGCACCGTCGGGGCGGCGGCCGGGGTGGTCGGCAGGGCCGGAGGTCCGGGCTCCACGGGCGCCAGGTTGGTCCATGCGGTCAGCGCCCCGCCTGCCTGTACGACGCCGGTGTCCGCCCGCAGCCAGAGGCCGAGCCCCACGCCGGGCGGCCCGTCCGCGGACCACACCTCCTTCCAGGCGAGCCACGAGAGCGCGTGGGCCTTGGACCAGCCGTGGGCGGCGACCAGCGCCGTGTCCTCTAGAGTGGCGCCGACGTCGGCCAGGGTGCCGACCCAGGCTGCCTGCGGATGCCAGGCGCCCCAGGCGTCCGCGACGGCGGCCTCCACCGCGACGACCTCCGCTGGTGGCAGCGCCCGCCGCCAGACCAGCAGCTCGTGGAGGTCCCCGGCGTAGGTGGCGCCCGTGCCTCCGATGGAGGCCACGTCCCGCAGGGTGGTGGCCGGCAGGGGCAGGGTCCCGGAGCCCGCGGGGGCGCCTCCGCGGCGCACCTGGACGGCGCCGTCCGCGCCATGGGTCACGGAGACCACCTGGACGGCTCCGGGGATGGCGGCGCCGCTCACCTCCAGGCCGCCGACGCGCCAGCGCAGCGTCGGGGTCGCCGACAAGGCAACGGAGTCACCCCCCGTGGTGCGCGCCTCGAACACGTGCGCCCCCGGCGGCGAGCTACCCGGACGGAGTACGCCGATGACCGTGGCGCCCTCGAAGCGGCCGAAGCCCGCGGGCAGCGCCAGGGAGTCGTCGACCCCGTCGAAGCGCACGCCCCGCTCCAGGAGCTCCGGGCGCGACTCTGCCGCAGCCTGGGTCGCGTCTCCACCCGCCGGCGACTGGTCGTCCCACGCGGAGACGGCGCCCCCCGTGGCGGTGAGCCCCAGATCCGCGCGCAGCCAGACGGAGAGCCCGGCGCCGGGGACGCCCGGCCACGCGCTGGCGAAGGTCGCCTGGGCCGCGGCCTCCTCCTGGGTCCAGCGGTGCGCCTCGGCCTGCGTCGCTAGCCCCGCGGGCAGGGCTGCCACCCACGCGGCCTGGGGGTGCCACAGGCCATAGCGGTCGGCCAGGGCCAAGGCGACGGCGTCCTGCTCGTCCGTCGACAGGGAGCGGTCCCACACCAGCAGCTCGGCCAGGTCGCCGGCGAAGGCCTCGCCCCAGGCGTCGCGCCCGATGCGAGAGGCGTCTCGTGGGACGCCCGCAGGACGAGGCAGGGAGCCGCTCACCGCCCCGAGGGGGCCCGTGAGGGTGGCGTCGGCTCCGATCACCGCCATGAGGAGGCGCGGGGCGGTGGACTCGAAGCCCACGTCGCCGGCCAGGGCGCCGCCCGTGGAGAGCACCGCGTCGGGGCCGTGGCCGCGGCGCCGCAGGTCTACAGGGCCCGCCCCCGTCGCCGTGCGCAGCGCCAGCACCGGGGCGTTCCGCCGGGGTGCGGTCGACCGCACGACCGCCGCCACCGTCACGCCGCTCCGGCGCAGGTCCGCGAGACCCGGCGCCAGGAGGAGCGCGTCGTCCACCCCGTCGAAGCGCACCGCGGGCTGACCGCCGAGCGCGCCGGGCACCCAGGTCGGCCGCGCCGAGGCGCTGACCGGCGTGGCGGGGGTGGGCGATGGCGACGCGGAGCGGTCGGGCCAGCCGATGACCTCGCCTCCGGTCCGCTCCGCCGAGTCTGCCCGAAGCCACAGCGCGAGCCCGTCTCCAGGGATCGCCTCGCCGGGGTTGTCCGCGTCCCAGGCGACCCACGCCTCCGCCTCGGCCTGGCTCCAGTGGTGGGTCGCCGCCAACGCCTGCGCAGGCTCCGGCAGCGCCTCCACCCAGGCCGCGCCGGGGTGCCACGCTCCGTGACGGTCCGCCAGCCAGGCTTCGAGCGCCGCGCGCTCGCCGTCGGGGAGGGGGCGCTCGTAGACGAGCAGGGCGCGCAGCTCCCCACGGAAGGAGGCGAGGGCGGGGTCCCCGGACGCCCCGACGCGGTTCCCCGCGTGCTCGCCGCCCTTTGGCACGCGCGCCGCCTCGGCCAGGACCTCGACGCCCCCGACGAGTGCCCGCGCCAGGGTCCCCCCGTGGACCACGGTGACCACCTGGGGCGCCGCCAGCTCGGCCTCGACGCCGCCCGCCACCACCCGAGCGCCGGCCTGCCAGCGCACCCGGGCGTCCGCGTCGAGCCCCAGCCCGATCCTGGGCGCCATCGGCCCCGGCCCCAGATCGAGGACCCCCATGGGGCTCGCCTGGTCGGGGGCGACGACCGCGATCACGGTCAGCCCGTCGCCGAGCGCGGCGAAGCCGTCGGGCAGCACCAGCGAGCTCGCGCCGTGGAAGCGCACGCCACCCGCCAATGCGTCCGGTCGCGCCGCCGCGTCGGGCTGCGCAGCGTCCATGGCGCGCCCCGAGCGGTCTGCCCAGCCCGCGACCCGCCCCTCCGCGTCGGTGCTCACCCCCGACGTGCCGTCGAGCCAGAGCGCGAGGCCGTCGAGAGAGGGCACCTGGGGTGCCACGTCCACGACGAGGCTGGCCGTGTCGTTGGTCGGGTCGGTGTCCCCGAGGGCCGGCCCGACGCGCAGCGTGATGGTCCACGCCCCCCCGGCCGGTGGCGTCCAGGTGGCAGCCACGTGCAACGTCCCGTTGGCGTAGAACCAGGTGGTGGGGGCGATGGGCAGCGTCCCCGCCGGACCCTCCGCCGTCCAGCCCACGGGCAGCCCCCAGTAGGAGTCGTTGGCCGTGACCGTGCCGCGCAGGGTGACCGGCTCGCCCGCCTTGGCTGCCGAGGCCGTGAGGGCGCCGGCCGCCGCGTCGAAGGCACCCACCACGCCGCCGCGGGCTCCGAGGATCGGGCCGCCCGGCGCCGTCTGGTCCGAGGCCCCCGTGCCCCAGGTGGCCCCCCTCGCGCCGCTGCCTCCGTGCCCGGCGGTGGGGATGGGCGTCCCCGGGTGTACCAGCCACGGGATGACCGCCGTGCCGTCGCTGAACACGACCACGGCAGCCCCGCTCGGCCCGGGATAGGGCGGCGCGGGCACCATCGGCGGGGGCACCGCGGCAGGGCAGGGCACTGCCAGCAGCCGCGTGCTCCACGTGCCCCCCTGGGTGCCCACCGTCACGTCCAGGTCATAGAGCGCCATGGACTCTGCCGGCAGGCCCGTCTCCAGGTGCCACGCGCCGAAGGCGTCCGTCTGCCCGCTCCCCTGGCGCACCGGGGCGCCGTCCAGATCCCGCAGCGCCCACACCATCGGCTGCCCGGCCGCGGGCACTCCCCCGCAGGGGCTCGCCTCGGCGATGCTCCAGGTCGCGCGACCGTTCATGGCCAGCGCCTGACCCGCGCACGACTTGCGTTGCTCGGAGCCGCTCGACCCGATGGAGAGCGTCGCAGTGGAGGCCGCGCCCGTCGCGACCGGGATGCTCGCCCGGTTGTCCAGCTCGTCGGGCTCCGGCAGCGCGTCGGTGGCGTCCAGCACCGCCACCAGGACCAGCGCCCGGTCCGTGGGCAGCTCCACCGCGACCACCACCGACTCCAGCCCTGGCTGGGGCAGCAGCTCCACCGACCCCACCACCGCGTCGATGCCGCACCCCGCGGCGCGCACCTCCAGCACCACGGGCGTGACCGGCGCCTCGGTGCCGTCGAGGCGCACTCCGACCGTCACGCCCTCGGGGCCCCACTCCAGGCTCTCCACCGCCAGGTTGTCGTAGCCGGTCACCAGCACCTGCGCCAGGCCGTCCACGGCCTCCCCGAACAGGTCCACCGCGCGAATCCCGAAGGAGTCCGGGCCCTTGTAGCCTGGCGACGGCGTGTAGACGAGCTGGTTCTGCACCACCACCGCCGCCCCATGGGCGGGCGCCGCGGTGATCTGGAAGAAGTGCTGGTCGTCGGGGTCGAGGTCCACCACCGTCGGCGTGACGGGGGGGCTCGGCGTGCCCACCGTGGTCTGGATGGCAGCTTCCACCGCGCTCGGTGGGCTGTTGGGCGTCCCGGCGGGCACCACGTGGATGGTCGCCACCGCCTTGTCGAAGAGCTTGCCGTCGGTGGCCTCGAAGAGGATGGGGTAGCTCCCCACCTGCGCCGCGGTGGGGGTCCAGTCGAGGCGCCCCTCCCCGCCCCCGAGCGCGGCGAAGGTCGCGCCAGCCGGCAGCGCGTGGCCCACCTGCACGGTGGGTACGGTCCCGTCCGGGTCCGTGGCCGCGACCCCGTAGGCCAGGGCGTCGCCGGCCGCCACGGCCCGGTCCGGCAGGAAGCCGAGCACTGGCGGGTAGTTGGCGAGCGCCATCCCGCCAAAGGTCACCACGTAGGGCAGCCCGAGGGGGTTCCCCGTGTCGAAGACGTTGACGTAGAAGAGGTACGACTGGGAGTCCTTCACCCATACGCGCGAGAGCCAGGCGGCGTCGGGCGCCAGCACACGGCCATCCGCTCGCACCACCGACGCGATGACCCGGGTCCCCGCGTTGGGGTCGTCGACCCGGGCCCAGGAGAACCCGCCGGTGGGCGGGACGGCAAGGTTCCAGGCGTCAGGTCCGGCAGCAAGGAGCTCTGCTTCGTCCGAAGCGTCCCACACCGCACTGTCGACGAGATCCGACTCATACAGGGTCAGGTTGCCCACGGCGTCGTAGGCAAGGAAGTCGACGTGTGCGTCGCGGCCGGGCAGGTCCACCCGCAGGTCGTGGACCAGCAGGTGGGTCCGCACCTCCTCCAGGAGCGAGGTCAGCTTGCCGCCGAGGGCGTCGGCGTGGGTGAAGCTGGCCTCGAAGGAGACGAACTTCCCCTGGAGCGTGGAGGTCATGAACCAGCGCGCCACGGACGCCTCGCCCGGCTGCACGTCCCCGAGGTCCACCTTCAGGCTCGTGGTGGCCGGAGCCCCGTCCACCTCGCTCCCGATGATCTCGAAGGCGATGAGCAGGCCCTGCTCGTTCTCCACGATCTTCGGCTGGGCCGACTCGATGGCCAGCTTCTCTGCCACCCCGAAGCCCTGGTTGGACGCCCGGAGCCCGAGGGTGAAGGGCTCGGGCGGCTCCTCCGGGTCCGTGTACGGGTTGTCGCCGTGGACCTGGTCCGGCAGGAAGTAGTCCAGGTGCAGCTCGGGCATGGGCCGCACCGTGATGGTGTCCGGCGCCACGTCGGTGGTGTGCTCCTCGGTGCCGAGCCGGTACGTGAGCCGCGCTCCGACGAAGTACAGGGTCCCACCCGGTCCGGCGGCGCCGGGCGCGGGGATGATCAGCCAGTGGACCTCCCCGACGCCCCCGCCCGCGATGGTCCCGGTGCCGTCGACGGCGTCCACCCCGTCCAGGGAGTCGAGCGCCACGAAGAAGGAGGCGTCGAGGGAGCTCGGGTCGCTCGACGCCACGACCTCGCCGCCGCTCGCGTCCCGAAACGACACCTCGACCCCCAGGTGGGTCAGCGGGACGTCCGTCGCGCCGTTCGTCACCTTCAGCTTCGCGTCGAAGGCCTGACGCTCCAGCGTGAGCTCCTGGACGATCTCGATCTTGACCCGCGCGCACACCTGCGCCGAGGCGGCGCCGCTCCACAGGCCCACGAGCAGCACGAGCGCGAGGGGCAGCGCTCCACGGATCATCTGGCTCGCGGCGGCTCGCTCGGTCGGTGCGCGGGGGGGGAGGGGAGTGTGCATGGCTCGGCTCCAAGCGCCCCGGCGCCCTCACGGGCAGAGGGCTGGGCGCGATCGCTCGGGCACCCGCGATCAGTGCGGTGGACGGGCTTCAATTGCGCCGGGAACGGACATTGGATACCGCACGACGGTCGTCTCGCGCAAGGGCGGTCTGCCGTCCAGCCTGCATGCGCGGGCGTCGTTAGAGGGTGTATTCAAAATGGCCCTGCTACGCGCGCGGTCGCATCCCGCTTGGCCGCGTCGCGGGCCTCCCGACGAGGGGACGAGTACCACGAGTACGCGCCCCCTCGTCGGGAAGCCCGCTCCTTGCCATGCGGGCGCGCCCACGCGCTCGCGACGGGCCATTTTTAATACACCCTCTTACTTCGACTTCTCGTAGGTCCCGACCAGCTCGGCCCTCGCCAGGACTGGCCGGCCATGGCTGCCTCGAGCGCCGCCTTGGTGGGCTCGTGCAGGTCCCCGAGGGTCGTGTCCAGGGCGTAGAGCTTGAAGAAGTAGCGGTGGCGTCCGATGGGCGGGCAGGGGCCGCCCCAGCCCGTGCGCTTCCAGTCGTTCTTCCCTTCCCGGGTCCCGGCGGGGAGGCCCCCCTTGGCCGCCCCCTCGGCGAGCGCCGCCAGCGGCATGTCGTAGAGCACCCAGTGGACCCAGGTCATCTTGGGGGCCTTGGGGTCCGGCGCGTCCGGGTCGTCCACGATGAGGGCGAGGCTCTTCGTACCCTCGGGGAGACCGCTGAAGGCCAGGGGCGGCGACGTGTCCGCGCCCTGGCAGGTGTACTTCGCGGGGATGCTCCCCATGGAGTCGAAGGCGTGGGACGTGATCTTCATGGTCGCTCCTTCGTCCGCTGCGCAGACGGTGGTCGCGGCGACCAGCGCCGCGGTGAGAGTCCACTGGGAGGTGCGCATGGGGCCTCCTTGTGCTCTGGTCCCGGCGCGGAGCATACACCCGCGTCGCTGGGAGGGGGGAGCGCTGGGGCCTCCCTGGGCCCGTGGTCACGGGACGATCAGCGCACGAGGGGGTCGACGAAGGCGAACAGGTCGGACCAGGAGCGGCGCGCGGCAGGGCGGTGCACCAAGGCCTGGAAGGCGTGCGGCTCCCCCGCGTAGTACCGCACGTCGTTCTTGACGCCCAGGCGGTCCAGCGCGGCCCCCAGGCGGCGGGTGTCGTCGAGCAGAGGGTCACTGGTGCCGACGGACGCGAAGAAGGGCGGGAGGGCGCGGTCCGGCGGGCCCTGCTCCAGCACGAGCAGCGGGTCCGCGAGGTCAGGTGTCGCAGGAGTGGGGGCGCGTCCCACGTAGCCGTGCTCCACCTCCTCCAGGCGGTCGGTCACCCACAGGGGGAGCGGACGGCGGCGGGCGAAGCGCGCGGAGTCGCGCACCTGGAGCACCCCGCACAGGGGCGCCACGGCGCGGGGCCGAAGCGGCTCGTCGAACACCGCGCGCGCCCAGGGCTCGGGGCGGGCATAGGAGGAGGCGACGGCGAGCGAGGTCGCCAGGTTTCCGCCCGCCGACTCTCCGGCGATGATGGCGCGCCGCGGATCTCCTCCGAAGCGCGCGGCGTTGGCGAGGACCCAGCGCCACGCGGCGCAGACGTCCTCGATGGCCGCCGGGTAGCGGTGCCGCGGCGCCAGGCGGTAGTTGATGCAGAACACCGCGTAGCCCCGGCGGGCGAAGGCCAGCGCCATCACCCAGTGGGTGTCCTTCGAGAGGATGCGGAAGGCGCCGCCGTGGACGTAGAGGACGACGGGCCTTGGCGCGTGTGACTCTCGCGGGCGCCAGACGTCGAGGCGGTGCGCGTCGAGCCCGCTCGCCCGGTACGGGACGTCCCGTACCACGTCCACGCCGGCGATGGCCTTCCGGGCCGCGGGGAGGAGCGCCGTCCCCCGGGCCAGCCCCTCGAAGAACGCGCGCAGCGCCAGGCCACCTGCGCGCCTGCGCAGGCGCTCCCCCAGCCTCGGACGTGTCATGGCGTGCGTCATGGACCGGGGAGCATAGCGGAGCCTGCGCACGCAGGCCAGCCAGGGTTACGCCCCGGTCGTCGCCTGACGCGGACGGCCGGCGGTGGATTGCCAGGAGCCCCCGTTGGTGGATACTCGAAGCGGGGGAGGGGAGGTGGTCGAGGGATGCGCCCCAGTCTGGCACCGGAAGCGGCCGTTCTGGCGTGGATCGCGGAGCTTGCCGCGACCCGCCTCGTCCTGTTCCCCCAGGAGGCTCCCGATGGGGGCCTGCGCTTCCTCCCGGTGTCTCCGGGCGCTGCGCTCGTCTTCGAGGGCTACCGCCCCACGGTGCTGCCGCCCGGCAAGGCGTTCTCGCCGGGGCGGGAGGTGCTGTTCACGTGGCGCCGCCTCCCTGATGGGGGATTTCACGCCGAGCCGGTGATCGACGACTGCGAGCGGGTCCTGGCCGGCGTGCGGCCGTGCGATCTCAAGGGCATCACGCTCATGGACCGGGTGAACCGCGAGGGGGAGCCCGACCCCCACTACCTGGCGCGACGGGAGGCGGCGGCGATCATCGCCTACGCCTGCCGGACCCCGTGCGGTGAGCGGTGCTTCTGCCAGGCGACGGGCTCGCTGGACCACAGGGAAGGCGCCGACGTGCTCCTGACCCCGGTGGGCGGCGCCGTCCTCGTGGAGGCGCAGACGGAGCTGGGCGAGGCGCTCGTCTCGTCGCTGGACGCCGCGGCGTGCGATGACCCGGGGGCCGCGCGGCGCGAGTACCTTGAGAGTCGCCCGAGTCCCTTCGGGCGGCAGCTCCCGGGCACGCCTGCGGAGCTGTCGGACGTGCTCTCACGCACCTGGCAGTCTCCGGTCTGGGAGCGGCACTCCACCGCGTGCTTCGGCTGCGGCACCTGCAACCTGGTCTGCCCCACCTGCTACTGCTTCGACACCCACGACGAGGTGGACCTGGCAGCGCCCACCTGCGGGCACCGCTGCCGCACCTGGGACGGCTGCATGCTCTCCGAGTTCGCGTCGGTCGCCGACGGCCACGACTTCCGCAAGGGGGTCGCCGCGCGCCAGCGCCACCGGGTCAAGCGCAAGTTCCAGTACCTGCCCGGGCAGCACGGCGAGCCCTTCTGCACCGGGTGCGGGCGCTGCGGGACCCAGTGCACGGTGGACATCGACATCTTCAGCATCGCGCGGGACCTGCTGGGTGACCCATGAACACGCTCTACGTGCCGCGGCCGGCCCGCATCGTCGCCGTCGAAGGGTTCACCGAGCGCGAGCGCTTCTACCGGGTGGAGCTCGACCGCCCGCTCGGGCACCGGCCTGGCCAGTTCGTGATGCTGTCCGTGCTCGGCGTCGGAGAGGCGCCCATCTCCATCTCGTGCGGGCCGCGGCAGGACAACGTCCTCGAGATGGTGATCCGCCGCATCGGCACGGTGACCGGCGCCATGGACCGGCTCGGGCCCGGTGACACGGTCGGCGTGCGCGGGCCCTTCGGCTCGGGCTTCCAGCTCTCGGACTTCGAGGGGCAGGACGTCCTGCTGGTCTGCGGCGGGCTCGGCCTCGTGCCGCTCCGGTCATTGATCCAGGCCCTGATCGCCGAGCGGGCCCGCTTCGGGCGCATCACCATCATCAGCGGGTGCCGCACGCCGGACGCGGAGCTCTACAGGGAGGATCTGCGGGCGTGGGCAGAGGTGGACGGGGTCGAGGTGATCCGGCTCGTCGACGAGACGCGGCACCAGCCGTGGGCGGGCCGGGTCGGCCTGGTGACGGCGCCGATTCCCGGGCTGGACCTGGACCCGGAGCGCACCGTCGCCGCCCTGTGTGGTCCCCCCGTCATGTACAAGTTCGTAGTGATGGCGCTCGCGCGGAGGGGCATCGGCGGCGACCGCATCTTCGTGGACCTGGAGCGCCGCATGCGCTGCGGGGTCGGCAAGTGCGGCCACTGCCAGATCAACGAGGTGACCTGCTGCCGGCAGGGGCCGGTGTTCCGGCTGTCGTCCCTGGCCGGACTCCCGGAGGCGCTATGAAGCCGAAGGTCGCCTTCTTCGACTTCGCGAGCTGCGAGGGCTGCCAGCTCGCGATCCTGAACTGCGAGGACGCGCTCCTCGACCTGCTGGAGCTGGTCGACCTGGTGGAGTTCCGCGAGGCCCTGTCCGAGAGGGCGCCCCGCTACGACATCGCCTTCATCGAGGGGAGCGTCAACCGGGAGGAGGACGCTGAGCGCCTGCGGGACATCCGCTCCCGCTCCCGCATCCTGGTGGCGCTCGGGGGCTGCGCCGCCATCGGCAACGTCCAGGCCCGCGCGAACGCGACCGCGCCAGCCGTTCACTTCGCCCGCGTCTACGGCGAGGAGGGGCGCGACCGTGCGCAGACCGACCCGGAGTGGTGGCAGCTCTGGGCGCACACGCGGGTCCGCCCGGTGAGCGAGGTCGTCCCCGTGGACTTCACGCTGCGGGGCTGCCCGGTGGTGCCGGCGGAGTTCCTGCGGCTGGTCACCGCGATCCTCGCGGGTGCCGGACCCCGGACGGTCCGCGCGCCGGTGTGCACGGAGTGCAAGCGGGCCGGCAACTTGTGCGTGTTCGAGCGCGGAGACACCTGCCTCGGGCAGGTCACGTGGGCCGGCTGCGACGCCGTGTGCGTGACCCAGGGCTACCGCTGCGACGGGTGCCGCGGCTTCCTTCCGGACGCCAACCTGGCCTCGCACCGGGCGCTGCTGTGCGCCTCGGGGCTGAGCGATGCGCAGGTGGACAGCCGCTACGACCTGTTCTGCGCCTCGGACCGGCGCCGCCTGGAGAAGCGATGACCGACACCTACACCATCGCGGTCAACCACGTCACGCGGGTCGAGGGGCACGGGAGCATCCGCATCAACGTGCGGGACGGCGCCGTCGAGGACCTGAAGCTCTGCATCGTCGAGGCGCACCGCTTCTTCGAGAGCTTCGTGCGCGGCATGGAGGCGGCCGAGATCCCCTGGATCGTCGGCCGCATCTGCGGCATCTGCTGCGTCGGCCACCAGCTCGCGGCGACCAAGGCCGTGGAGGCGGCGCTGGGGCTCCGGGCGAGCGCGCAGACGGTGCTGCTTCGGGAGCTCCTGAACCTGTCCCAGTTCCTGCAGAGCCACGTGCTGCACGTGTACTTCCTGGCCGTGCCGGACTATCTCGGGGTGCAGAGCGTGCTGCCGCTCGCAAAGTCGCACCCCGAGGTGGTGCGACGGGCGTTGCGCCTGAAGAAGCTGGCCAACGACTTCACGCAGGTGGTGGGGGGGCGGACGCTCCACCCCATGGCCAACACCCTGCTCGGGTGGCGGCGGCTGCCGGACCTGGACGCGCTGGCGGGCATCCGCGAGCGGCTGGTGGAGGCGCTGCCCGACCTGCGGGCGACGGTGGACGTGGTGCGGTCCCTGCCGCTTCCCCCCTACGAGCGGGAGACCGAGTACGTGTCCCTCAAGGCGCCGGGCCGTTACGCGCTCTACGACGGCGAGGTCTGGAGCTCCGACACGCGGGCGAGCGTGCCGGTGGCGGAGTACGAGGCCGTCTGCAACGAGCACGTCGTGCCCCACTCCACCACCAAGTGGTCGCGGTGGCACCGGGACTCCTACGCGGTGGGCGCGCTGGCGCGCCTGAACAACAGCTTCGAGGACCTCCACCCGGCGGCGCAGGAGGTGGCACGGGAGCTGGGCGTGGAGCCCCCGTGCCACAACCCCTACGCCAACAACCTGGCCCAGGTGGTGGAGATCGTCCACTGCGCCCACGAGGCGCTGGCCCTGCTCGACCAGGCGCTGGGGGGGCTCCGGGTGGAGGACCTGTCGTTCCGGCCAGGGGGCGGCCGCGGGGTGGGGGCGACGGAGGTGCCGCGGGGTGTCCTCTTCCACGACTACACGTTCGGCGACGACGGCCGCTGCGTCGCCGCCAACGCGGTCATCCCCACCAGCCAGAACGTGGCCAACATCGAGGCGGACATGCGGGCCTTCGCGCCGGCCATGCTGCGGGACCTGAGCCGCGACGCGCTGACGCTGCACATGGAGATGCTGCTGCGGGCCTACGACCCCTGCATCTCCTGCTCGGTCCACATGCTGGACGTGGAGTTCAGCGAGTGAGCGCCCGCGTCCTGGTCGCGGCGGTGGGGAGCCGGGCGTGCGGTGATGACGCGGTGGGGCTCGTGCTGGCCGAGCGGCTGCGAGGGGACGCGGGGGTGGACGTCGCGCTCTGGGAGGACCGGGACGCCCTGGACGTGGCCGGCGCGCTGCTGGAGGGCGCAGGGCCGGTGGTGCTCGTCGACTGCGCCGACATGGGGCTGCCGCCGGGCTCCTGGCGCCTGCTCGGCGAAGGGGTGGCGCGCGACCACCGGGACACCGTCTCCACCCACGGGTTTGGCTTGGCGGATGCCCTTCGGCTCGCCCGGGCGCTGGGGTGCGAGCGGGAGGTGAGGGTGTTCGGGGTCCAGCCCTTCGACGTGGGGCCCGGGCGTCGAGAGCTGAGCGAGGGGCTCGAGGGCGCTCTGGACGGGCTGGAGCGGGCGCTGCGGGACGCGGTGGGAGTGGGGTGGGGACCCGCCGCGGCGGACGCGGTAGGGGCGGTGGCGTCGAGCGCTGGCCTCTTGGGGCCGGTGGGGTCGAGCGCTGGCCTCGTGGGGCCGGTGGGCCCGAGCGGTGGCTTGGTGGGGGTCACGGTGGTGCTGCGGGGCCTGGTCCAGGGGGTTGGCATGCGCCCGACCGTGGCGCGCCTGGCGCGGGACGCGGGGCTCGGCGGGTGGGCACAGAACCGGGTGGGCTCATTGCTGCTGCGAGTCGAGGGGCCACGCTCCACCGTAGGTGGCTTCGTGGAGGCGCTGCCGGACCGCCTGCCACCCCACGCGCGCCTGGACGCGGTGGTGGTGGTCGCCGAGGAGCCGGTGGGGCAGGTGGACACGTTTCGCATCCTCCCGAGCGACGACGGTGAGCCCCCCGCGGTGGTGGTGCCACCAGACCTGGCGGTCTGCCCCGCCTGCCTCGCGGAGGTGAGAGACCCTGCCGACCGCCGGTACGGCTACCCGTTCACCACCTGCACGGCCTGCGGGCCCCGCTACACGGTGGTGGAGCGCACCCCCTACGACCGCGAACGCACCACGCTCGCGCGCTTTCCGTTGTGCGCCGCGTGTCGGGCGGAGTACGAGGACCCGGGCGACCGGCGCCACCACGCCGAGAGCATCGCCTGCCCGGCGTGCGGTCCGCGGCTCGCGGCGCTGCGGACAGACGGCGCTCCCCTGGGCGGGGACCCGCTTCGGCTCGCCCGGGCGGCGCTGGCCGGGGGCGGCGTCGTGGCCCTTCGCGGCCTCGGGGGCTTCCAGCTCCTCGTGGACGCGCGGCGCCCGGAGTCCATCGAGCGCCTGCGTCGCCTCAAGGCCCGCCCCCACAAGCCGCTGGCGGTGATGGCCGCGTCCCTGGGCGCCGTAGAGCGCTCCTGCCTGGTGCCGGACGCCGCGCGCACCGCCCTGGCAGGGCCCGCGGCCCCCATCGTGCTGCTGGACGTGCGCGAGGGGGCGGGTGGGCTGCCGCTCGGTGACCTCAGCCCCGACACGCGCACCCTCGGCGTGATGCTGCCCACGACTCCGCTCCACGACCTGCTGCTCACGCCGCTGCCCGGCGACCCGACCCCGCCCTTCGACTGGCTGGTGGTCACGAGCGGGAACCGACGCGGCGAGCCGCTCTGCATGGACGACGGCGAGGCCCTGGAGCGCCTCGGCTTCGCGGACCTGCTGCTCACCCACGACCGGGACATCGCATGGCGCTGCGACGACTCGGTGGTCCAGGTGCAGAGCGGGGGGCCCCAGGTCCTGCGCCGGGCCCGGGGCCACGCTCCGGGGCCGCTCAGCCTGCGGAGGCCGCTCGACCGGTGCGTACTCGCCCTCGGCGCCGGGCTGAAGAACACCGTTGCACTCGGATTCGACGACCAGATCGTGCTCTCACCGCACATCGGTGACGTGGACGACCCGGCCACCCTGGACGCCTGCGAGGCGCTGGCCCGGGCGCTCCCGGAGCGGTTGGGTCGCCGGCCGGACGTCGTCGCCGTGGACCTGCACCCGGACCTCGGGGCGACCCGCCTCGGGGAGCGCCTCGCGGCGGAGCTGGGCGTGCCCGTGGAGCGCGTGCAGCACCACCACGCCCACGCGGCCGCCTGCATGGCGGAGCACGGCGTCCCAGAGGCCCTCGCGCTGACGTGGGACGGCGTGGGCCTGGGCGTCGACGGCGCGCTGTGGGGTGGTGAGCTGCTCCATGTGAGCCCAGCGGGAGCGCGCCGCCTCGGCACCTTCGCGCCGGCACCGCTGCCGGGTGGAGACGCCGCCGTGAGGGAGCCGCTCCGCCAGCTCGTGGGGCGCCTGTTCGTGCTGGGAGACCCTGCGCCCGCGTGGCTCCCCGTGGCTCCGGGCGCCTTCGACGCGTGGACCGCGCAGTGTCGTGGAGGCGTCAACGCCCCGGCGAGCCACGCCGTCGGGCGCCTCTTCGATGCCGCGGCGGCGGCCCTGGGCCTTGCTCCCGAGCCGCTGACCTGGGAGGGGCAGGCGGCGGTCCGGCTGGAGGCCGCGGCGCGGCAGTGTCGGGGCCCCGCGATGCCCCTGTGCGCACCGGTGTGCGACGGTGACCTCCTGGTCGTGGACTGGCGCCCGGTGCTCCGGGGGCTGCTCAGCGCGGAGCCAGGGGCCCGCGGGGCAGCCGCCCTCGGCCTCCACGGTGCCCTCGCCGGGGCGGCGGTGGAGCTGGTTCGCCGGGGAATGGCGCGCACGGGCCCGCTGCCCGCGGCGCTCACGGGCGGAGTGTTCCAGAACCGGCTGCTCGCGCAGCTCGTGCGCGAGGGCCTCGCGGCGGCGGGCTTCACGGTGCTGGAGCACGCCCTCGTGCCGCCCAACGACGGCGGCATCTCGCTCGGGCAGGCGGTCATCGCCGGGAGGTGTCCCTGATGTGCCTCGCAGTCCCCATGACGCTGGTGTCGATCGATGGAGACGTCGGCGTCGTCGAGCTCGAGGGCGTCCGACGCTCGGTCCACCTCGACCTGATCGAGGCCCCAGCGGTGGGGGATGTGCTCATCGTCCACGCCGGCTACGCCATCGAGCGGCTCGATCCCGAGGAGGCGGCGGCCCGCCTGCGCCTGTTCGCCGATCTCGCCGCCCGCTGGGAGGCGGAGTCCGGTGTGCCCGTGCGCCTGCTGGGGGAGCGATGAGCGCCGTGCTCGACGATCTCCGGCGCCCCGTCGCCTCCTGGCTGGCGCGCGACATCGCCGCCCTCGCGCAGCGCTTGCCCCGCCCCGTGCGCCTCATGGAGGTCTGCGGGAGCCACACCATGGCCATCGCGCGCCACGGCCTGCGGGACCTGCTCCCCCCGGAGGTCCGCCTGGTCAGCGGCCCGGGCTGCCCCGTGTGCGTGACGGACCCGGGGTACGTGGACGCGGCCGTCGATCTCGCTTCACGCGGCGCGGCGCTCATGACCTTCGGCGACCTGATGCGGGTGCCGGGCAGCCGCACGACGCTGGCCAAGGCGAGGGCCGGTGGGGCGCGCGTCGAGGTGTGCTACACCCCCGCGCAGGCGCTGGAGCGCGCCGTCGCCGAGCCGCAGACCCCCTGGGTGATGCTCGCCATCGGCTTCGAGACCACCGCGGCCCCGCTCGCGGCTGTGGCCAGGAGCGCCCAGCGCCTGCCCAACCTGATGCTGCTGACCGCCCTCAAGGCGGTGCCTCCGGCCCTGGACGCGCTCGTGGCCGACCCGGCCCTCGCCATCGACGGCTTCCTGTGCCCTGCCCACGTCAGCGCCATCATCGGCGCCGCCGCCTATGAGCCCTACGCACGGGACTACGGGCGCCCCTGCGTGGTGGCCGGCTTCGAGCCGCTGGACATCCTCCTCGGGGTGCGAGGCCTGCTGGAGCAGCTCGTCGCGGGTGATGCGCGCGTCGAGAACCAGTACGCACGGGTGGTGCGCCCCGACGGCAACCAGGCGGCGCGGCGCCTGATGGCAGAGGTGCTGCACCCGGTGGACGCCTGGTGGCGGGGCCTCGGCGTGCTGCCCGGCAGCGGCCTCGCGCTGGCCGAGGGCTACGAGCACCTGGACGCCGCCGTGCGCTTCGACCGCCCGGTCACTCCAGGGCGCACGAACCCGGCGTGCCGCTGCGGCGACGTGCTCAAGGGCCTCATCGAGCCACGAGGCTGCGCCCTCTTCGGCGGGCCGTGCACCCCGGACCAGCCCTACGGGCCGTGCATGGTCAGCTCGGAGGGGAGCTGCGCCGCGGCGTGGAAGGGGAGGGCGGCATGAGGCGAATCACCCTCGCGGACGGTGGTGGGGGGCTGGCGTCGCGGCGTCTCATCGAGGAGCAGCTCCTGCCGCGCTTCGGTGCCCATCTGCAAGACCTCCCCGACGCTGCGACGCTGCCGATTCCCCAGCGCGGGCTCGTGTTCTCCACGGACAGCTTCGTGGTGCAGCCGCTGGAGTTCCCGGGGGGCAACATCGGCCACCTGGCGGTCCACGGCACGGTCAACGACGTGGCGGTGGCCGGCGGGCGCCCCTTGTGGCTCTCGCTGGCGCTGATCCTGGAGGAGGGGCTGCCCCTCGACACCCTGGGACGGGTTCTGGATGCGGTCGCCGGCGCTGCGCGCGCCGTTGGCGTCCAGGTGGTCACGGGCGACACGAAGGTGGTGCCCCGGGGCCAATGCGACGGCATGTACGTCACGACTGCGGGCATCGGCGAGGTCATCGAGGGGCTGTCGCTGGGCCCGCAGCGCTTGACCCCGGGAGACCGCATCCTGGTGAGCGGTCCGCTCGGTGACCACGGCATGGCCGTCCTCGCTGCCCGGGAGGGCTTCAGCGCCGGACCCCGCAGCGACACGGCGCCGGTCTACCGGTTGGTGGAGGCTGCCGCCCCGCTGGGGCCGGCGCTGCGGTTTCTGCGCGACCCGACCCGCGGCGGCCTGGCGGCGGCACTCTGCGAGGCGGTCTCCGGGCGCCCGGTGGGGGCGCTGCTGGACGAGCGGCGCCTGCCCTTCGCTCCCGCGACCCGCTCGCTGGCGGAGCTGCTCGGCGTGGACCTCCTGCAGGTGGCGTGCGAGGGCAGGGTCCTCGCAGTCTGCGCCGCCGAGCAGGCGGACGCGCTGCTCGCCGCTTGGAGGGCGCTCCCCGAGGGCGAGGCCGCCGCAGACATCGGGAGCGTCACGGGCACTCCCGGCCGCGTGGTGCTCGAGACCGCGGTGGGTGGCCGGCGGGTCATCGACCTGCCCGCCGGAGAGCTCCTCCCGAGGATCTGCTGATGCACGAGCTGTCCCTGGTGGTGGCCATCGCCGACAAGGCCCGGGAGGTGCTCTCCGAGCATGGCGCCACGCGCCTGGTGTCGGTGCGCGTGCTGCTCGGCGTGTTGAGCTGCGCGCGCCGGGAGTCGCTGGAGCTGTGCTTCCCCCTGGTGACGCGCGGCACGCCGCTCGACGGGGCGCGCCTCGACATCGTCGACGCCCCGCTCGTGCTGGACTGCCGGGCCTGCGGTGAGCGAACGGAGCGCCGCGAGGCGTTGCTCTCGTGCGCGCAGTGCGGGGGCGTCGACGTGGACGTGGTGGGGGGCCGGGACCTGGTGATCTCCACCATGGAGGTGTGCTGATGTGCGATACCTGCGGGTGCGGACAGGCGGCCGAGCGCTCCACCCGCGCTCTGGTGGGTGACCACCACCACGCGCACGACCATGAGCACGAACACGGTCACCACCACGATCACCACCACCGCCACCATGCACCAGCGCTCCACGTCCCCGGCCTGGCCGAGACTGCCCGCCGCGTGGCCCTGGGGGAGGCGGTCCTCGCCCACAACGACGCGGTCGCCGCGCGGAACCGCGCCGCCCTCGCCGCCGCGGGCTGCCGCATGATCGACCTGATCTCGTCTCCGGGCAGCGGCAAGACCACGCTCCTGGAGGCCACCCTGGACGCCCTCGCCGGCGAGCTGCGCATCGGCGTACTGGCGGGCGACGTGCGCACGGACAACGACGCGCGCCGCCTGGCGGGCCGCGGCGCCCGGGTCCTCCAAGTGGAGACGGGCGGCGCCTGCCACCTGGACGCCACGGACGTAGAGCGCCACTTGCCGGCGCTCGCTCACCTCGACCTCCTCCTGGTGGAGAACGTGGGCAACCTGGTCTGCCCCGCCGCCTTCGACCTGGGCCAGACGGCTCGCGTGGCGCTCCTGTCCGTGACCGAGGGGGAGGACAAGCCCCTCAAGTACCCGGCCCTCTTCCACCGCGCCCCGGTTGTCGTGATCACCAAGGTGGATCTCATCCCCCACCTGCGCTGGGACCGTGACGCCTGCATCGCCAACATCCGCCGCGTGCGCCCGGACGCGCGGATCCTGGAGCTGAGCGCCTGGACCGGCGAGGGCCTCCCTCCATGGCTCGCCCTGCTCCGGGAGCTCGTCCGGTGAGCCTCCCCCGCCACGAGCGCGGCGTCTTCCGGTGGTGGACGCCCAACTCCGACGAGGTGCGCCTTCGCCGCCGCGAGCTGGTGGACCGCATCTGGTGGAGCGTGGTCGTCCGCTGGGTCTTCGTGGCCCTGGGCGCCCTGGGCACCCTCGCTGCAGCCACCGAGCTCCTGCCCGTCTCCATCTCTCCGATCCTCCTGGCGGGGGTCACCGCCTTCCTCGCCCTGACGAACGTCGTCTACTCGCTGTCCGCGGGGCCTATCCAGGCGGGCCAGGTCCCGTGGGTGAGCCCTCGCGGCTTCCTGCTCGCCCAGTCCACCACCGACTTCGTCGCGCTCTCCGCCCTCACCTACACCCTGGGTCTGGTGGAGACCCCCATCTCGGCGCTGTTCCTCGCCCACATCTCACTGCTCACGCTCCACTGCACGCCGCGGCAGAGCCTGACCATGGCGCTCGTGGGCGCCGCGCTCGCCGCGACGCCGGTGGTGCTCACGGGCTTCGGCGTGCTGCCGCCTCAGAGCATCCTCGGGAGCGACCTGGCGGCGCGCCTGGCAGAGCACCGGATGCTGACGACCGTATACGTGCTGGGGCTCTTCGCGGTGTTCCTGACCTGCTGGTACCTGGTCGCCCAGCTCGCCAACGGCCTCCGCGCCCGGGAGGCGCGCCTGCAGGCCGACCACGACCGCCTGCTGAGGGTCGGTGAGCAGAAGGTGCGCGCGACCCTGCGCGCGACCCACGAGCTGAAGGCCCCCCTCGCCGCCATCAAGAGCTACGTCTACACGATGCGCGACGGATACACGGGCGAGCTGCCGCCCGCGACCCGTACCGTGGTCCTGCGCATCGGAGAGCGGTGCGACCTGCTGATGCAGCGCATCGGGCAGATCATCCACCTCGCCAACCTGAAGACCCTGGAGCCGAGTCAGTTGGAGCTGCGGCGCCTCAATCTCACCCCCATCCTCTGCGAGGAGGTCGCCGAGGCCGCGGCCCGCGGTCAGCCTCGCGGGGTGGGTGTCGCCTGGGATCCGCCCGCCACCGAGGCGCCGATCACGGCGTCGGAGCCGGAGCTGCGGGCGATGCTCTCGAACCTCCTCTCCAACGCCGTGGACTACTCCCTCGAGGGGGGGCGAGTCTCCGTGTCCCTGCGTGTCGACGCTGCCGGCGTCCACTGCGCCATCGCCGACCAGGGGATCGGCATCCCGGCGGCGTGCATCCCGCGCATCTGGGAGGACCACTTCCGCACGGACCAGGCCGTCCGCCACCGCCCCAACGGCTCGGGCCTGGGCCTCGCCATCGTGGCAGAGGTGGTGCGGCTCCACGACGCGCAGATCGATGTAAAGAGCAGGCTCGGCGAGGGCACCACCATGACCGTGACCTTCCCCCACCCCACCACCGGAGGCAGCCATGGCGCGCATCCTGATGATCGATGACGACCCGGACATCCTCTTGAGCCTCCGCATGGTCCTGGAAGCCCACGGCCACGAGGTCCACGAGCTCCTGAGCGTGCGGCACCTCCTCGACGAGGTCCGCCGCGTCGCCCCCGATCTGATCATCCTGGACATCATGTTCCCCGAGGACCCCCAGGCGGGCTTCGAGGCCGCGCGCCTGCTCCACAAGACGCCGGAGGTGGCGACCATCCCGGTCATCCTCCTCTCGGCGGTCAACCAGCGGAGCCGCCTCGCCTTCGCCTTCGGCGACGACGACATCTCCGACGACTTCATGCCCGTCCAGGCCTTCGTCGAGAAGCCCATCGAGCCTGCCCGCTTGCTGGAGCTCATCACCACCCACCTGCGCCCCTGACGCCCTTCGCACCTGACGGATCCGCGTGCAATTTCGCTGTGGCGCTCTCCTTCGGCCCGGGAGCCAAGAGCGATGGTGACAACAAGTGGCTTGACGTCGCGGTGCCCCATAGGCGTGAATGTGCGCCGTTGCACGGAGCGCGAGTGCCGCAGAACTGGAGGCCAGCATGCCGCAGGCGGGTAGGGTAGGAGACAAGGGGCAGGTCCCGGCCGATGGCCACGGGTGCCCGTCCTGCCCTCACGGCGCCATCGGCCCCGGCACGTCAGGGTCGCCGGACGTCGTGATCAACGGGAGCCCCGCCCTGCGCGTGGACGACGTGGGCGTACACGCGGCCTGCTGCGGGCCCAACACGTGGATCGCCACCGCGGGGGCGCCCGGTGTCTACATCAACGGGCGCAAGGCCCACCGCGTGGGCGACGCCCAGAAGCACTGCGGGGGGAGCGGCAAGCTGATCCAGGGGAGCCCCAACGTGACCATCGGCGACTTCGTCGCTGGCGGCCTCGTGCAGTTCGTCCCGCGCTTCGAGGGCGGCTTCACCGTGAAGGACCCGGACGGCGAGCCGTGGTGCCACCTCCACTACGTGATCACGAGCGCGTCCGGAAAGCGCTGGGAGGGGCGCACCGACGAACGCGGCATGACCTCGCTCGTCACCTCCTTCAACGAGGAGGAGCTGGAGCTGGAGATCTTCCCCGACGGACCCTGCGGGAGCTGACGATGGCCAAGAAGAAGGTAGCAGCCAAGCACAAGACCTCGAAGGAGGGCACGGGCGAGGGCAACCGCAAGGAGGTCGTCGCGGAGCAGACCGGGCCCGACCCGGCCAAGCCCGCAGGGATCACGTATCAGACGCTGGACAAGGACCCGACCCACCGCGCCGACTTCACCTTCACCTGGTCCGCCGGCGACTGCTTCAACGCCACGTGTACCCAGAAGCACGTCACCATCAGCGACCCGGCGGATTGGGAGTCCCAGAACATCGTCAGGGTCTCGGTCTCCGATATTGGTCTGTCCGGCATGCGGTTCCACAAGAAGGTGGCCCGCCAGTTCGTCGCGCTGTTCAAGGCGGTGTCCGGCACGGTGATCAAGCCCCTGACCAACAGCGGGACGTGCGTGGCGCGGACCATCACCAACAACGAGAAGAAGCTCTCGAACCACGCCCTCGGGACGGCCATCGACATCAACGCGGCGGAGAACCCCTACAACGGCACCCAGGCGAAGCGTGGCGCGGCGGGCAGCGTCGCCGAGATCGCCGACAAGTGCGCCGACTTCGGCATCTACTGGGGTGGCTGGTACTCCAGCAAGAAGGACCCGATGCACTTCGAGGCCGTGAAGGTGCTGGACGAGGAGGCCCTCAAGGCCGCGTGCACGACCCACGGGGTCGACTACGAGTCCACGAAGGTCTGAGACCCGGTCTCCCTCGGGTGTCGCCGCCGGCGCTGGGAGGGCTCAGCCTCGCCTGCCTCCGCATCTGGTGGTGTCCACGGGCCCTTGGGCCGCCGCGGCTCGGGGCCCAGGCCTCCCTTCCACAGCAGGAGCTCCGCGGCCTTCTGGGCCTGCGCCGACGCCGTGAAGATCGCCCGCTTGTCTCGTCGGAGCACGTTCAGCCAGGAGTCGATGTACCCGGCGTGCTGGAGCGTGCCGTCGAGGCCCACGTGGGCGCAGAGGAAGGCCGCGGTGAGCTCCGCGACCAGCTCCTCGAAGGCGTAGCGCTCGTCGCCGAACCGCTTGGAGAAGTCGCGGTCGAGGCGGTCTCGGTGGCCCGTCCAGTGGGCCAGCTCGTGCAGGAGGGTCCCGTAGTACGACGTGGGGTCCTCGAACCGCTCCTCCACGGGGAGGACGATGCGGTCCTCCGATGGCGAGTAGTACGCCCGGGTTCCCCGCCGCTCCACCCGCGCCCCCGACCGCTCGACGAGCTGCCGGGGCAGCTCGTCCTCCCACTGGCCTCGGCGCTCCGGCGCCACGGGCAGAGCGTGCTTCGAGCCCTCCGGCCACGCGATCTGCTCCGCGTTGAAGACCTCGTGCTCTCGGAGCACGGGCACCACACGACCCACCGTCCCGACCCCGTCGGGCCCCTCGCTCGTCTCGATGTACCTCATCTCGAACCAGACGAGCGTCGTGGCGCGCTCGCCTTCGAGGAGCCGGCCCCCGAGCTTGCCCACCTGGCGCGCCGTGTACCAGCGCGTGGACGCGAACCCGGCGATCATGGTCAGGAGCGTGTTGATGCCCTGGTACTGGCGACCGGACACACCGTTGCGCTGCGGTCCCTTCTCTCGGCTCCGCTGCCACGGACAGACCCACGGGGCCACGCCCCGCTCCAGGGCCTCGATGATTCGGCCCGTGATCTGCCGGTAGAGATCGACCCGCGGCCTCACTGCGTCTGGCTCGTTGCTCATCTCGGGATCCTCCGCCTCTGGTGGCGCTCCCCGCGAAGGCGGCCGAGACTCCCTGCGACCTCGGCGTCCGGTCTCCGCTCAGATCCACTCCTCGCGATGGCCCACCGCCACGTGGACCTGGACGTCGGGGCGGACGCGGAGGGCGCCCATCATCGCGGAGTAGGGGCGGATCCCGAAGTCCGGCTGGTGCAGGTCGAAGCGGGCGGTCCAGAGGTCGGCGGCGCGATGGGCCGGGGCGGTCACGCGCCGAGTGACCCCGTGCAGGGTCAGGGCGCCGCTCACTACACCCGGCCGCAGCGGATCGGAGCGAAATGAAATCGTCGGGTAGCGAGCGGCGGCGAGCACGTCCTCCACGAGGTTGTGCTCGATCTTGCGCATGTCGGCCGCGCTCAGGGTGCCGTGGCTCTCGCGGCCGTCCGCCATGGCGCACACGACCCGCAGCGAGCGGGCGTCGACCGTCACCTCGACCGTGTCGCCAACCGCCACGACCACTACGCTCTCCGCCCGCAGCTTCAGGTCGTGGGCCACCCGGGACAGGAGCCCCTCCTTGAAGGTCAGCACGATGATCTCGGCGTCGGCCATGGCCGCCCCCTATGGCTGTGTGCACAGCTCCGCGTGGTCCTTGAGCAGCGCGACGATCTTCGGGTCCTTGCGGCGCTCCTCGGTCATGCCGTCCACCGCCATCTCCACCTCGACACACTCCACGAAGAAGACCTCCGCGGGGCGCTCCTCACGGACCGCCCGCATCTTCTTCACCAGGCGCTCGCCCCACGCCAGCGGGATCTCGAAGCCGCAGCTCCGCGTGGCCTCCTCGACCAGCTCCTGCGCCGCCGGCGCCTCCACCTTCGCGAGCTTCGGCACGCCCGAGGTCACCGCGGCGCACAGGTGGAGCGGGTTCTCACCCCTGGCGAGGGCCTCCTTGGCCGCGCGGAGGTCCTTCGCGCCCGTGTCCACGAGGAACTGCTGCATGCTGTCCAGGCCCGCGGCCGGCTTCGGGGACACTCCGGCGTCCGCGACGCTTGGAGCTGGCGCGGGCGGCTTCTCCTTGGTGCAGGCGCCGAGGAGCAGGGCGAGGGCGAGTGTCCACCGAGATCCCATGAGTCCTCCGCTGTGTGTGCCACCACCCATCAGTCCACCCCCATGCGCAGAGCCGGCTTCGCCCCCGCCCGCCCGAGGGCGTCCAGCGCACGCAGCGTGTCCCCGAGGGTCGCCTTCTCGTCCGTGCGCAGGTTCACCGTCTGGAGGTCCGCTCCCCCGGCGCCCGCCACCTCCGCCAGCCAGTCCGGCAGGCGGTCCACCCCGGCGCGGTCGATCTGGGCCCAGATGGACCCGCCGGCGCCGCAGCCCCCCGCGGCCATGGGGAACAACGCGAAGCCCAGCCTGCCCGCGCTCAGGCGGCACTCGGCGTGGCGTAGCGGCGTGGGCAGCGTCTCCGGCGCCCCGACCCGCGGCTCCACCGTGAGCCTGTCCACCATCTCGCCGGCCTGATAGGTCACCCGCGTCGTGCCCAGGCACCGCCCCGCGCTCGGGGGTGCGTGGCGCTTCGACTTGACCACGCTCAGGATGCAGGCGCCCATGTCGGCGCCATAGCCGAGGAAGGAGGACTCGGCGAAGACCCCCTCCACCGACCCGTCGGGGGCAGTCACCCACGTGAGGGTCGCGTCGTCGGTCTCTCCCTCGAGGAGGGCCACCTGCGCGACGGTGCGCCCCCAGCAGGTCCCGAGCAGCTCTGCGAGCTCCCGGATCACCTGGTCCTGGGACGCGGCGTCGCAGGCTCCCACCACCGCCGACGCGGCGATGGCGATGCCCGACGGGGTTCCGGTGCGCGAGCCGCCCTGGATCTCGGTCACCTTGGGAGGGGCGGCCCGCCTGCACACCGGCGGATCCTCCACTGCCAGGGTCCGCGGCGCGCCCGCCGCGTCGCGCACCACCCACCCGGTCGGCTGCCACCCTGCGTGCCAGACGCTGTTCCGCGCGCGGGCGAGCAGGCTCACGGGCGCGCGGGAGTCGGCGATCATGACCACCGGCTCGCGGGGGCCAGTGGTCCCGCCCGGCGCGTTGAACTGGAACCGCGGGTTGCGCGCCTTCGCGGCGTCGAAGAGCTGGGCGATGAGCGCGGACGTCCCGATGCGCTTCCCTTGCGCGGCCGGCGCCTCGATCCGGTCCTCCACCAGGGCCGCGCGCACCACCACCGCGCCGTCGAAGAAGATGCCCGCCGGCGTCACCAGGACCACCGGCGCGCCCCCAGGCTCACCCGCGGCCCCCAACGGGATGCGGTCCGTCGCCACGGGCACCTCGATGCCAGCGCCAGCCGCCAGCGTGTCGAGCCAGCTCACAACCGGAGCGGGCGGGGGCGCCACCGGCACCGGCGGTGGTGGCGGAGGCGCCGACGCGCACCCCGTCAGGACCCCCACCATCGCCACGACCCACATCGGCCTCATCTGCACCTCCTACTCGTACTCGAGGGCGTCGGTCACCGGCATGCGCGCCGCCTCCCGCGCCGGATACCACCCGGCCACCACCGACACGCCGATGACCAGGATTGCGGTCTGCACCAGGTTCCAGGCGGGCGGGCGAAGGGGGAAGTACCAGCCCGTCGACACCAGGCTGATGGACTGGAGCAGGATCAGGCCCGACCCGAACCCCAGCGCCATCCCGAGCACCACGCTCACGGTCCCGAGCAGCCCCGCCTCCGCCATCACCAGCTTGCGCACCTGGCGCCGCAACATGCCGATGGCGCGCAGCACGCCGATCTCGCGGGTCCTGTCCAGGACGCTGGCGAGCAGCGTGTTGACCACCCCGAGGAGCGCGATGATCAGCGCGACCAGCTCCAGCGCGGTCATGAGCTGGAAGGTCTGGTCCAGGATGCGGCTGATCTCCTCCCGGAACTCCCGGTCGGTCAGCACGAACAGGTTGTACTTCTCGCCCCACCGCTCGTTGATGGTCCGCCGCAGGGGCTCGAGATCCGTCCCGTCCGGGAGGTAGAGCTTGTAGGTGTCCACCCGCGCGTCTCCCCACCGCTCCACGTAGACCGGGCGGTCCATCAGCACCATGCCGCGGTCGCTCGTGTAGTCGACCACCACCCCCACCACGGGGAAGGTCTGGCGGCCCGCCGGCGTCGGGAGCTCGAACGTGTCCCCCACATGAAGGTCCCGGCGCCGCGACAGGTTCTCGCTGAGCAGTACCCCGCCGCTCCGCATGGCCGGGAGCGCCTCCTCGCGGCTCCCCTCCAGGAAGGTCAGGGTGGCCCTCCGCTCGATGATCGCGATGTCCGTGGAGAGCAGCTTGATGGCGTCCGCGCTCCGGTCGATGTCCACGATGCGCACCCGCTCGACGTCCAGCACGCCGGGCAGCGCGGCGAGCTCGTCGGTCAGGACGTCCGCCATCGGGGCGTTGCGCGTGCCGCTGAAGCGGGCGGCGCTCGTGATGAACAGGTCCGCGGGGATGGTCTGCTCGACCCAGTCGAAGGCGGCGGCGCGGAAGCTGCCGAGGAACACGGTGAGGCTCACCGCCATGGAGACGCCGATGGTCAGCGCCGCCGTCGTGATGCCCGCGCGCCCCAGGTCCCGCTCCAGGTTGTCGAGGGACATGCGCCCCTCGATGCCCAGCGGGCGGGCCACGGCGGCCCCCATCGTGCGCCGGAAGAGCTGGATGCCCCGCCGCGCCAGCAGCGCCACCCCGAGGGTCAGCGCCACGTTGGCGGCAAGGCCCCCGACGGGGATGTCTCCCTCCGGCGGCACCAGCAGGAGCGGCCAGGCCGCCAATAGCAGCGCCAGCCCGAGCGCGTCGGAGGCCGCGAAGCGGTGCCTGGTCACCACCGGCACGCTCCCCCCGGACCGGATAGTCTCCATGGGGGTGATGCGCGTCGCCGCCCGCGCCGGCACGAGTGAAGCGGCGACGGCGCCCGCGATGCCCGTGAGGAAGCCCCCGACCAGGAGCAGCGGGTCGGCTCGCACGCCCGTCGCCGCGGTCTGGACGTAGAGCTCGCTGACCGCCTCCGTCATGCCGTCGAGGAGCCCCCGCGCCAGCAGCACGCCGACGCCGACCCCGATGGCGGAGCCGATGACCCCGAGCAGCAGCCCCTCCAGGGTGAACAGCGCCAGGATCTGCCGCCGCGTCGTGCCCAGCGAGCGCAGGATGCCAATCTCGCGCTTCCGCTGCACCACGCTGATGCTCATGGTGTTGTAGATCAGGAACATGCCGACCAGCAGCGCGATGAGGCTGCTCATCATGAGCCCCGAGTTGAGCGGCGCGAGCATGTTGCGGACCCGGTCGTTGCTGCGCTCCGGTGAGGCGGCCTCGAAGCCCGGCCCCATGGCCGCCTCGATGGCGCGGGCCACCGTGTCCCGGTCGGCGCCCGGCGCGATGGCCACGTCGATGGCGTCCACGTTGGAGCCCCGGTCCCAGGCTACCTGCATGGCCTGGTAGTACATGACCGCGATGCTGCCGCCGAAGGCCCGCCCGACCCCCTCCGCCTCGATGAAGCCCCAGATGGTGAAATCGCGGGTGCCCTCGGGGGTGGCCAGCGGCACGGTGTCGCCCTCGACGTATCCGAAGCGGTCCGCCAGCGCCCGGCTCACGATGATGTTGGTCGGGCTGTTGAGGAAGCTGAAGGGCTCCGCCTTGATGCGCTCCATCTCGTCGGAGTCGTACTCGCGGAAGTGCTCGTCGTCCTCCCCGAGGAAGTCCACACCGAGGATCAGCAGGTGCTCGCCCTCGGCGCCCGGCTGCCTCAGGACCGCCGTCTCCCTGACGACCGGGGTCGCCTTGTGGACGCCCGGGACCTCCTTGATGTCGTAGAGGCGCTCCTCGTCGAAGCCCGTGCCGCTGCCGGTGACCTCCAGGTCCACCTTTCCAGACAGGTCGGCGACCGTCCCCTCGAAGCCGCTGAGGATGGAGCGGTTGACCAGCACGACGGCGATGAGCACGGCTACGCCCAGCGAGATGCCGAGGATGGTCAGCGTCGTGCGGAGCCGGTGCTCGTGGAAGCGGGGGATGCTGACGGTGGAGAGCAGGCGCCCGATGCGCCAGGGCCGCAGGAGCAGCGCCGCGATATAGACCAGGGAGAGCACCACCGACGCCAGGGCGACCCCCAGGCGGAACAGGACGTTGCGCAGGGCGCTCACGCGGCGTCCCCCGCCGGCGCGTCGCCCACGATCTGCCCGTCCTTGAGCAGCACGAGCCGGTCACCGACGCTCGCGGCGGACCGGTCGTGGGTGACCATGACCACCGTCATGCCGTGGGTCCGGCAGGCGTTGCGCAGCAGCTCCAGGATGGCCGCGCCCGTCGCCGAGTCCAGGTTTCCGGTCGGTTCGTCGGCCAGCAGGAGCCGCGGCTCCAGCACCAAGGCTCGCGCGATGGCCACCCGCTGCATCTCGCCGCCGGAGAGCTGGTGGATGCGGTGGCGCGCCCGCTGCCCGAGGCCCACGTCCGCGAGCAGCCTCTCCGCCCGCTGGCGGTCGGCCGCCGTGGCCTTGCGCTCCAGCATCACCGGCAGCAGCACGTTGTCCGTCGCGTCCAGGGTGGGCAGCAGGTTGAAGAACTGGAACACGAGCCCGATGCTCCGCCGCCGGAACAGGGTCAGCCGGTCGTCGGACAGGGCCCCCACGTCCTCGCCGCCGATGACCACGGAGCCCGCGGTCGGGGCGTCCAGCGCGCTCACCAGGTTGAGCAGGGTCGACTTGCCCGACCCGCTCGGCCCCATGACGCTCACGAACTGCCCGGCGGGGATGTGGAGGTCCACCCCCCGCAGGGCGTGCACCGCCGCGCTGCCCTCGCCGTAGGTCTTGCCGACACCGCTCAGCCGAATCATGCCCGCTCCTGTCGATGGCGCCGAGCATAGGTCCGACGGGGCGGTGAGGCAAGCCTGGGGTCACGCCCCGGCGTCGTTCAGCTCCCGCGCGGCGATCACGGCGAAGGCTCGAAGGGGGGCCGTCTCCCCGAGGGCGCTGTGGAGCCGCTCCAGGTCCAGGGACGTGTAGACGTGGGCGAGCACGTTCCGCAGCCCGGCCCAGGCCTCGAGCTCGCCTGCGAGCCGTGCGTCGATGACGCCTGCCCCAGCGAGGAGCTTGAAGGCGTCGCGGTAGGTCTGGGGCATCCCGAGTCGGCGTGTGGCGACGATGTGCAGCGCCAGGTCGATGGCGCACTGGCCTGACACCTCCAGCGCGCCGCGCACCTTGAGCCAGGTCTCCCGGTCCGAGCCGATGGCGACCACGGTCACGGTCGCAGCGTACCGATCCAGCAAATCGAGGAGCTCACGGAGCAGCGCGAGGTGCGACTCACCCATGGGACCACCCTTGGAGGACCTGGGCCCGGATCCTCTCCCAGACCGGCTTGAAGTCGAGCCACAGCGACATCGCGCGCACCTCGAAGCGGACCCGGTCCGCGCGGGTGGCCTCGGCCAGAAGGACGGCGTCGGTCAGCATACGCCCCAGGAACACGGGGTCGGCGTGGTTCACGATGCGCACGTCGAACGGCACCGCGCCGATACCCGTCGCCTCGTGGAGCTCCGCCGCCAGCAGGATCTCGGTGTCCCAACGGGTCGGGATCGGGTCGGCCACAATGCCGATGTCGATGTCGTGGGCTCCTCCTCCGCGCGCCGCAGACCCATAGAGGTAGACCACACGCACCCAGCCGTGCCGTGCCAGGAGCTGCCGGGCAGCTCCCGCGAGGGCGACGCGCTCCGTGTCGGTCAGCGTGTGGGTCGCGATGGCGTCCATGCACGCAACGGTACGCTCCGGGCCGGCAGGCGGCAAGGGCGCAGCCAGGTGGCCACGTTGCGCTGCCAGCCACTTTGAGTCCATACTCCCGCCCGCTGCCCCCAGACACCGCGTCACCGAGGACCGCCCATGCCGCGCACACTGACCGCGTCCGTGCTCCTGGCTCTGCTCCTGCCAGCCCTCCCGTCGCTCCCGGCCCGGGCCGAGAAGCCTGCCTGGGCCGCCGACGACAAGGGCCTCGACTGCCACTTCGAGGGGGACGACAAGCGCAACCTCCTCGTGGACGACCGGGGGTGCCTCGGCACGTCCTGCGACTTCGAGATCAACGTGGGGCCCATCTCGGCCAACCACAGCTTCTGCCCCCACTGCCGCCTGTCCGTCTTTGCGCTCGATCCGGGCATCGACCTGGAGGAGCTCAAGATCCTGGGCTTCAACCTTCAGAAGATCGCCAGCCTGGCGGGGCTCGCCACGTTGCTCGGCGACCTGCTGGACACGAAGCCCGAGGAGCTCCAGCCCGAGCTGTCCGGCGAGGATCTGGAGGCCTTCAAGGCGTCGGTGCTCAAGACCAAGGACAAGGTGATGGCGTGGAAGGAGCGGGTGGAGAAGGCCGTTGACATCACCAAGGATCTCGGCAAGTTCGACTTCTCCACCGTGGACTTCGACGCCCTGGCCTACGAGCTGGGCGTGCGCCACGACAGCGCCTTCCGCGCGGACTTCAACGACCCCAACGACCCGCGCAAGTTCAACTCGGGGCTCAAGGTGTACTCGCTGCCAGAGCTGCTTGAGGGCATGGTCAAGGCCAAGGTGCCCGAGTCGCTCCAGCAGGCCGCTCAGTCCGTGCTCTCGGCGCTGCCCGGGCTGCCCGGCCTCTTCGAGATGTCCGGCGACGACGACGATCCCCTCCAGCCGGCGCGCTACCACGGCATCAAGACGGACCTGACCGTGCTCCAGCGGACGTACACGGTCAACGGCAACAACGCGGCCCTGCTCGTGTTCACGGTGGTCAACACCACGACGCGCCTCTACCCGCTGGTGCAGGTGGGCTTCCTGGCCGACTTCGACGTCCCGCCGCTCTCCTATGACAAGGAGACCCAGTTCGACGCGGCCACCCAGGCGGTCCTGGTCTACGACGAGCACCCCTACGAGGACCCTCCCGTCCACTACTGGTTCGGGATCGCGCCCGCGTTTGCCCTGGGGATCGGGCCCGCCGCGCCGGTGCTGTCCAACTGGAACATCGACAAGAACCTGTCTCTCACGCAGGCGGCCGGCTCCATCGAAGAGAAGCGGCTCAAGTTCTATCTGTGGCACCCGGACGTCAGCGGCGATCACGACGACGCTGTGGGCAAGAGCGAGAAGCAGGGCGCAATCGCCGTGATGTTCCCGGGCGTCCTGATGCCCGGCGAGCA
Source organism: Myxococcales bacterium (assembly GCA_045863395.1). Lineage (GTDB taxonomy): Bacteria > Myxococcota_A > UBA9042 > JABWCM01 > BTVJ01 > BTVJ01. The sequence continues at coordinate 16,571 of BTVJ01000010.1, read as the reverse complement.
GCGCACGGCGGCCTTCTGCATGGTCCAGGGCAGCGGCGGCAGCAGCGCGGCGGCCAAGGCGGAGCTGTTCGCCAAGCTGACCGCGTGCAAGGGCATGTATGGGGCGTTGTCTCCCGAGTGTGGCAACAAGACCCTGGAGCTCGGGGAGGAGTGCGACGACGGCAACAAGAACAGCGGCGACGGGTGCAGCGACTGCAAGGTGGAGAAGTGCGGCGACGGCCTGCTCATCGGCGCCGAGGAGTGCGACGACGGCAACACCAAGAGCAACGACGGGTGCAGCGCGGCGTGCAAGATCGAGCGGTGCGGGGACGGCGTGGTGCAGTCGGGGGAGGAGTGCGACGACGGCAACCTGTCGACCTCCGACGCTTGCCTCCCGAGCTGCAAGAAGGCGACGTGCGGCGACGGCGTCGTCCGGCTGTGCGACGCGGCCACCGAGACGTGCTCCAGCGCCTGTGGCACCGCCCAGTGGTGCCTGACGGGCAAGGTGACCATCGACTATGTGCCGCCCCAGGTCGGCGGGGTCCCCGTCGCGACGTACCTCCAGCCGCTGAAGGGGGAGACCTTCGACCTGGCCATCGGGTTCGACGTCGTGGCGCAGGCCCTGGTGCCGGGGATCCTGCCCACTGATCCGAAGGTGCGCGAGATCGCGACTGGGCCGGTCACGCTGGCGATCACGGGGGCTGGCAAGATCGGGGAGGACTTCGTGGAGGCCCTGAACGGACAGAGCTGGACCGTGCGTCTGATGGGCGCGGGAGAGACTGGCTACCTGAACACGGCGGTCCTGCTGGGGCCGACCGGGACCGTGGGCGCCCACCTGGGGCTCGAGCTCACCGGGCAGGCGCAGGGCCTGAAGGACGCCGGCGACGGTGCGCCCTCCCTGGTCGCGCTGACGTGGGCAGGGTCGGCGATCCTGCGCCGCTACGCGGGCAACGGCGACCAGATGACCGACTACGCCTCGGGCAAGGCCACGGGGGGGCTGGACCCGTTCGCCCCCCCCGTCGGGGTCGAGGAGTGCGATGACGGCAACGCCGCCAACAACGACGCCTGCGCCGGGTGCAAGCTGGCGCGGTGCGGCGATGGGTTCCTGCAGTGGAGTGAAGGGGAGCAGTGCGATCCGGGGGATCTCGCTGGCCCACCGTGCACGCCGGCGTGCGCCCTCCTGTACCTGGCCGCCTGTGGCAATGGGACCCTGGACGAGACGGAGGGGTGCGACGACGGCAACGCGACGGATGGGGACGGGTGCAGCTCTGCGTGCGCACCCGAGAGCTGCGGCGATGGCATCGTCCACGACGGCGAGGAGTGCGACGACGGGAACGTGGCGGATGGCGACGGGTGCACGGCCGGGTGCGTGAAGGAGCGGTGCGGTGACGGCGTGGTGCAGCCCGGCGAGGAGTGCGATGGTGGTGACGGCGCCGGAGAGGGGGGGCCGTGCCTCCCCGGGTGTGTCGCCGCGTCCTGTGGTGACGGCTCGGTTCACGTCGGGGTCGAGGGCTGTGACGACGGGAACGCCGTCGATGGCGATGGCTGTACGGGCTGTGTGCTGGACGTGTGCGGCGATGGGAAGCCGGGCCCTGGTGAGGACTGCGACGACGGGAACACCGCGGGCGGGGACGGGTGCAGCCCCACCTGCGCCCTGGAGTACTGCGGTGACGGGGCGCCAGGCCCCGGGGAGGAGTGCGACGACGGCAACGTCAAGAGCGGCGACGGCTGCGACAAGGCCTGCCTGCTGGAGAACAAGGCGCTGTGCGGCAATGGCGCCGTGGGTCCTGGGGAGCAGTGCGACGACGGCAACACCGAGGCCGGCGACGGGTGCAGCGCGCTGTGCCAGCTCGAGGACGCGGCCGCGTGCGGCAACGGCGTGGTGGACCCTGGGGAGCAGTGTGACGATGCGAACAGCATCGCCGGGGACGGGTGCGCCCCGACCTGCGCCACCGAGAAGTGCGGTGACCTGATCCAGCAGATGGGAGAGGAGTGTGACGACGGGAACGTCAAGGACGGCGACGGGTGCAGCGCCTTGTGCAAGCTGGAGCCGGCGACCTGCGGCGATGGGGCCCAGCAGCTCGGCGAGCAGTGTGACGACGGCAACACGGCAGATGGGGACGGGTGTGGTGCGACCTGCCAGGCGGAGGGTCCCGTCGCGTCGCTGTTGGAGACCTGCGGCAACGGGGCCCTCGACCTGGGGGAGCAGTGCGACGATGGCGGCCACTTCGAGGGGGACGGCTGCGACGAGCTGTGCCAGTTGGAGGCGTCGGTCTGCGGCAACGGGTCACGGGAGCTCGGGGAGGCCTGCGACGACGCCAATGACATCGCCGGCGATGGCTGCAACGGCTGCAAGCTGGAGGGGGAGTGCGGCAACGGCGCCTTGGAGCCCGGGGAGGCCTGCGACGACGGCAACACGGACGGCGACGACGGCTGCAACGCGGCGTGCAAGCTGGAGTGGTGTGGGGACTATGCGGTGCAGGGGGCGGAGGAGTGCGACGGCGGCGATCTGAACAGCGACACGGCCCCGGATTCCTGCCGCACGGACTGCACGCTGCCGCGGTGCGGCGACGGTGTGCAGGACACGGGTGAGTGCGAGGCCGCCAGCCTGTGCGCGGAGGACTGCGCCGAGCCCGTCGACGCCGACGCGGGTCCGACCCCGGTGGACGGGGGGCCGTCCGTGGCGGACTCTGGCGCAGAGGTCGCCATCGAGGGGGCCGGAGGTTGCGGGGGCTGCGGCGCGGGGAGCGGCGGCGCGGGCCTCCTTGGAGTGGTGGCGCTGGGGCTGGCCCTCCTGAGGCGTCGCCTGGCCAGGCGCTGACCTCTCAGCCGCCAGAATCACACGCGTAGGGGTGCGCCCGGACCATCGACAGGCCAGGGCGTCGGGGTCACCGTGCGCTTCCATCTCACCTTGCGGGATTCTCCAGGATGGACTAGAACAGCCCCCGTCGGGAAGGCCCGCACCCCGCCTGTCCCCCCTGGTCCGCCAGCGCTCGGGGCTGGCGAGGCACCCACCCAGCAGGAACTGGAGGAAGACCGATGCGCAGAGCGATGATGACACTGGCCGTCGTGGCGGCCCTTGCGGCGCCGGGCTGCAAGAAGGACGAGGCCCCGGCCGCTCCCCCCGCGAAGGACGAGGCCAAGAAGGACGAGGCCAAGAAGGACGAGGCCAAGAAGGACGAGCCGAAGGACGAGGCCAAGAAGGACGAGCCGGCAAAGGACGCTGCGAAGGCTGGCCCCAAGGCCGTGCAGGTCGCCGCGGGCAACGGCGCTGCCTGTGCGTTGATGGATGACGGCACGGTCCGGTGCTGGGGTCGCAACGACTTCGGCGAGCTGGGCCTCCCCAAGTCCAACGACGACGCCGCGACGCCCGTGCAGGTCCCCGGTGTGACGGACGCCACGTGGATCGTCATGGGCGGCGACCCCGGCAGCGCCAGCGACATCGCGTGCGTGGGACGCAAGGACGAGTCGGTCTGGTGCTGGGGTCACACGCGCCTGTTCCCGGACAACGCGACGGACGGCGCCCCTCGCGCCGTGCTCGATCTGAAGGGCATCAAGGCGCTGGCGACCGGCGGCGGCACGATCTACGCCGTGTGGCCCGACGGCAGCGTCAAGGGCTGGGGCAGCGCGGCCTTCAACTCCTTCGGCGAGAGCGATCCGAGCAACTCGTCGGACAAGCCGATCACGCAGATCCCGAACGTGGCGGGCGCCGTGGGCGTGGCCGCGGGCCAGAACCACGCCTGCGCCTTGCTGGGCGACGGCACGGTCAAGTGCTGGGGCTACGTCAACAAGAAGCAGGACGCGACGCTGGTGGAGGGCGTGACCGACGCCAAGGCGATCTGGGCGGCCACCCAGGGTGGCGAGACCTGCGTCTCCCACGGCGACACCAGCGTCACGTGCTGGACGGACTACGCCGCGCCCGCGAAGAAGGGCGACCTCGCCGGGGCGACGGCCATCGCCGGCCGCGGCCACCTCTGCGCGCTGCTGGCGGGCGGGACGGTCAAGTGCTGGGGCAGCAATGACCGCGGTCAGCTCGGCAACGGCCAGGTCGGCAGCATGTCCAACGCGCCGGTCGCGGTCCAGGGCATCACGGACGCCGTCTCCATCGCCACCGGCGCCAACACCTCCTGCGCGGCGCTGAAGGATGGCACCGTGAAGTGCTGGGGCTACAACCAGCGCGGCCAGCTCGGTGACGGCACCCTCATGGACCGCGCGACGCCCGTCACGGTGGCCGGGCTCAACGAGGCCACGCTGTCGGCGCCCGGCAACGGCCTCAACGAGGTGCAGCAGGCGAGCACCCCCATGGACTGGGAGGGCATGCCCGCCGCGTGCAAGAAGGGCGACCTGGCGCTGAACCTGAAGAAGTGGGAGGACAAGTCGCTGACGGTGATCTCGGCCTACGCCCAGTCGCAGTGGGAGGGCAAGACGATCACGGTGGACATCGCCAACTACCTGCTGGACCCGGCGAAGCTCTTCGACGCGCCGCGTGGCCGTCAGCTCAAGGTGGGCCTGCGCTTCGCCAAGGTGGACCTGCAGAGCGAGAAGAAGGAGCCGCAGCCGGTCGACGCCGGCGAGTACTCCCTCGACACCAAGACCGAGCGCTACGTCATGCCGACCCTCGGCATCAAGACCGGCGGCATGATGTTCATGTCCATCTCGCTGGACGGTGTGAAGGCGGGCACCGCGACCATCGACCACCTGGACGACACCTGGGTCTGCGGCGAGCTGAAGCTCACCGCGGGCGAGGAGTCCATCACGGGGCCTTACGCGGCGCGCATCGCGAAGAAGTAGCCGTGGAACCGGGGGGCAGGGCGGTCAGCTCGTTGCCCCCGTGGAGCTCCCGCCCTCACCCCGACCGTCCCGCCCCTCTCCAGTCATGTCCGGGAGCTGACACCGCAGGGCGAGCAGCGCCGCGACGTGCGCGAACAGCGACCCGTCCGGCGCCACCGCCAGGAGCCGCTCGGCGAGGCGGGCGCCGAAGGGGCCGAGGTGCTCCCGCTCGAAGGCGTCGCGTGCCTCGGCGGTGACCGCCGTGGCGTCCGCGTTCCCCGCGTCCTGGGCCGCCGCCTGCTTCAGCGCCAGCCACGAGGCGAAGCCCAGCTCGGAGGCGATGTGGTCCGGGCTGTCCCGCAGCTCCGCGGGGGCCCACGAGAAGGCCCGATAGAAGCCCGCCACGTCGGGGATGCTGGACGCCTTGCGCATCACGCCGTCGCCCAGATCGCTCTCGCACGTGGGAACGAGGCCCGAGAAGCCGAGGAGCACGTGATACTCCGCCTGGAGGGCGCCGGCGCCCTGGTCCGCTGCCGCGATGGCGAAGTCTCGCAGCTCCGGCTCCAGCGCGGGGGCGAGCTCCCGGAGGGCCGCCGGGCGGTGTGGGTCCGGCGGGAGCAGGAGCAGCATCAGCAGGCGGTCCAGGGCGGCTGCATGGATCAGCACTTCGGTGGACGAAGCAGGTGTCGCGGTGACCGGTGTCGGACTCTCGGCGTGGTCGCAGTCGGGGCAGCCGCTCATGGCGCGCCCCCCTCGGCCGTGGTCCCCACCCAGTCGGAGCGCATCTTGCGCGCCCCGGTCTGGCGGCCCGCCCCATCCCACACGGCGAACGCGGCGTAGGAGCGGGGAGACGGCGGCGCGGCGGTCACGACGACCACCGACCACTTGCCGTCCGCCCAGGCGCCCGCCCCCTTGGATGTCTGCTCCGGTGCGGGAGAGAGGCTCCCAAAGCCCTCGGCGACGAGGTCCTGGGTGACGCGCCCGCCCGGGAGGGTCGCCATGGAGTTCCCCGAGACCACCGCCGCCACATGGTCCCCGTGGGGGTAATGGTCGATGAGCGCATTCGGGTAGAGGCGCGCGATGGTCTGCTCCTTGCCGCCTGCGACCGCCTGCCAGATGGCCTTCCAGAGCGTGATCCGCACGGGGCGCCCGGGCTGGCCCATCATGGAGTCGGGGACGTCCGGGCCTCCTGTGCTCGGGAGCTGCACTGCGCAGCCGTCGGCGAAGCGGGTCACCCCGAGGCCGTCGTCCTGGGTGGGGTCCGCCCACGACAGACGCCACGCGACGGAGGTGCCGTCTCCCACGGCGCGCACCTCGACCTCCTTGACCCCGTCGGTGAGCCGCGGCTCCGTGACGTCCTGGGGCAGGAGCGGCACCGTCGCCGGGGCGACGCCCTGCCACGCGGGGTCGCCGGGGGTCGCCGGCAGCGTCGCAGCCTTGCCGATGACCAGCCCCTTGGCGGCCTCGGGTGCCTTGGTGGTCGTCTCGCCGCAGCCGATGAGGGCGGCGCACAGCGCGATGATGGCGGTGTTTCTCATGGCGTGTTGTGCCTGGTGATGGAGAGCTTGGGGTCGAACTGGGCCCGCACGATCTTGGGCTCCCGCAGCGGGACCCGGCAGATCTCGTCGCCCGCGTCGTCGAAGCCGGACACGTGGTCGCCGCCCACCGAGAACCGGGCGATGGTCTTCACGGTGGACCCGAAGAGGCGCAGCAGCGAGGGGAGGATCGGGTCGGCGGCCGCCTTGCGATACTCCGCCACGGCGGCTGGCGCGTGGGGGCCGAACATCATGCGCAGGAAGCGATCCGGCACGTGGACCGGCGGAATGTAGTAGACGTTGGGCTCCAGGCCGAGCTGGGGAAACAGAGGCAGCGCCAGCTTTCGCACATGGACCAGGTAGTCGATGGGGTTGTCCTCGCGGGCGTTCTCTGGCGTGGAGATCCACCCTTGGAGCCGGATCTTCCCGATGCAGTTGACGAAGCACTGGGGCTGCTCGCCCATCTCGATCTTCGGGAAGCACGCGATGCACTTCTCGCTCGTGCCCGAGACCGGATTGAAGAACACCTTCTTGTACGGGCACGCCTTGACGCACTCCTGGTAGCCGCGGCAGCGGCCCTGGTCGAGGAGCACGATGCCGTCCTCGGGGCGCTTGTAGATCGACCCGCGGGGGCACGAGGCCAGGCACGCCGGGTAGGTGCAGTGGTTGCAGATGCGCGCGAGATAGAACATCCAGGCGTTGTCGTGGACGCCCATGAAGTGGGCGCCCTTGTCCACGCCGCCCTTCACCTCGTCCTCCCCGAGATTCGGGCTCGTGTAGTCGAGCTCGTCCGGGGCGTACCCGAGCACCCGCTCACCGGCCCGGGCCGCCTCGAAGAGGGTGCGGCCCTGGTAGGCGTCTCCGTCCCACCTCTCGGCACCGAGCAGCTCCAGGGCGCGCACGTCCCACGCCAATGGGTAGAAGCCGTAGGGCTTCGTCTCGACATTGTTCCAGAGCATGTACTCCTGCCCCTTGCCGCTCGTCCAGGTGGTCTTGCAGGCGAGGGTGCAGGTCTGACACGCGATGCACTTGTTGATGTCGAAGACCGCCCCGAACTGGCGCTTCGGGCGGTTCTCCGCGTACCAGTAGCTCATGTCGCGGCCAATCTGCCAGTTTCGCACGAGGGCCATGGGTCAACCTCTCTCCTTCAGGAAGTCTCCGTCGAGGTAGCTCTTGAACACCTCGCTCTCGTAGCGGGTACGCAGCCCCATGCTGGCCGGTCGCCACAGGGGGGAGTCGGCGGTCGTGCCGCCCGGCTCGGCGCGCGTGATCTTGACGAAGGCCTCGCGGGGCGCGCCCACGGGGCAGTGTACGTCCGGGAAGAAGCCCTTGCCGATGCTCTGGCCGAACCCGTCCTTGCGGACGAGCGTCTCCGTCATGAGCGTCGGCTTGAGCCATGCGCGGGTGCCGCTCTGATGGCTCCCCGAGCGGAACATCGCCTGATAGTTGGTCTCCGGGTTCTTGGCGAGGCCGTCCGGGCGCGTCGCCGCTCCCCGGGTGCTCCCGATGGTCGCGCCGTACATGTTGTACCACATGCGTGTCACTCCGCGCGGAGTGCCCGGGTAATACCGTGCGCGACACAGGAGGCGCGCGGTCTTCATGAACTCGTCCCCCTCCTTGGCGCCGCGGTAGGGGCGGTCCTTCCCGTCGGCGTCGACCCAGACGTAGTCTCCGTCGTCCACGCCAAGCTCCTTGGCGTCGTCCGGGTTGATGTCGACATACCCCTCCGTCACGAAGGGCTTGCGCCTGTCGTGGCGGTAGATGTCGCCGAAGGGCCCGAACAGCACCGCGTTCATGTCCGTGTCGACAGGGGTGGTGTGGGCGCCGTGGCGGTATTTGGGCGTGTGGAACACGAAGGCGCGGCCGTCCTTCATGGCCGGGTGCTTCGTGTTTCGCACCTCGCTCCACGGCTTGACCACGTGCCGCACCTGCCGGGTCTCGCAGTCCAGGTCGTCGGGCGAGAAGCCGCACTGCTCGGGAGTCTCCGGCGAGAGCGCCGCCAGCGGGCTCGACACGATCACGTTCGGCTCGTAGAAGGTCGAGTCGATGGGCTCCCGGTAGACGGGCAGGTTCTCTCCAGACGAGCGGAACTCCGGCTCCTCCCGGTAGAACTCCAGGCGGCCAGTCTTGGTGTACCAGGGCGCAGACTCGTAGCGCTGCTCGTAGCCCACCCAGCGGGGGGTCGTGCGAGACATGTGATAGGCGGGGATCCCCTCCTTCGCCTTGGCGTGCAGGTCGGCCACGTCATAGCCGCGCGTGTTGCTGCCTGCGTCGAGGATCCGCTGCATGTAGACGTCCGTGCGCCCCTCGTGGACGAACTTCCAGAGGTCGTTCCACCGGCCGTCTCCTGTGATCTCCGCCAGCTTGGCAGCCACGAGGGCCGGGACCTCGATGTCGGAGCGCGTGTCGTAGATGCGCTTGAGCGGGGTCACCGGGTACAGGGTCAGGAACGGGTTGGTGACCGACGCCGTCATGTCCGGGTGCTTGAACTCGGCCCAGGAGTCTGCCGCGAAGACGATGTCCGAGTACTCGGACGTGGCGGTCCACCACCAGTCCGCGGAGCAGATCATCTCCATGCGCGGCAGCGTGTTCTGCACCACGTCATAGTGCCACTTGGCGTTCCCGAGAATCGAGTTTCCGTTGGCGACCCACATGACCTTGGTGGGGGTCGGCATGTGGGACTTGCCGGTCCAGTTGCGCTTGCCGACCCGCAGGGGACGGTCGCCGTAGTTGTAGTAGTGGGCGCTCTCGGCCTTCCAGTACTTGGTCACCTTTGCAGGCTTCTTCGGGTCGTCCACCACCTGGAAGGGGTCCTCGTAGATGAACTGCCCGAGCCCGTTGAACAAGGCCGTCCGGTAGTTTCCGGCGTAGGACCCGACGTTCCCGCCGACGTGCCCGACGTTGTCCGTCAGCGCCGCGAGCAGGAAGATGGCGCGGTCCTTGAGGTCGTTGTTGAAGAACTGGTTCGGGCCCATGCCCGTGGCCATCAGGGTCTTCTGGGGGGCGGCGGCGATGGCGCGCGCCAGGGAGACCACCGCCTCCTTCGGCGCCCAGGTGATCTCCTCGGTGATCTCGGGAGTGTGGCTCGTCAGGCACAGCTCCTTCATCACGTCGAAGATCGGCCGGCAGGCCACGGTGCCCCCCTTGGCCAGCGGCACCTGGAAGGTCCCCTCCAGCTCCGGCGTGCCCTGGAACTTCTCGCCCACCTCGTCACGGCTCAGGGCGACGGGTCCGCCCTGCCACATCACGTAGTCTCCCCAGGCGTCGCGCAGCTCGGCGGGGATCTCCTGGTCGCCCTGCACTCCCGGAGCTCCGGGCTTGTCTCCGGGGCCGAGGACGCGGGTGCGGTTGGACAGGGGCTTCTGGGAGTATCCAGGGAACACGTCCCCGGCCCGCAGCAGCTCCCAGGTGTCGGTGCGCAGCAGCAGCGGCATGTCCGAGAAGCGCCGCACGGCCTCGAGGTCGTAGAGCTTCTCCTTGAAGATCACGTGGCAGAGCCCGAGCGCGAGGGCCGGCGTCGTGCCCGGGCGCACGACGAGGACGTCGTCGCCCTTGTTGGCGGTCGCGCTGTACTCGCAGGCGATGACCACGACGCGGGTGCCGGTGAGGCGCGCCTCCGTCAGCCAGTGGGCATCGGGCATCTTGGTGGCGATCCAGTTCATTCCCCAGACCAGCACGATGTCCGCGTGCTCCACGGCGTGCAGGTCGAACTCCACGGTCTGCTGGCCCGTGACCATCGGGTGGCCGGGGGGGAGATCCGTGTGCCAGGAGTAGGAGTCCCAGCCGCGGGCCCCGACGGCACGGTCGGCGCCCACTTTACGGACATGGGCGTCGAGCAGCGCGAGCTGATTGGCGAAGCGGTTGAGCGCATAGATGCGCGTCGTGCCCAGCAGCGGCATGCCGCCGCGGAACTTCAGCGCCTGGACGCCCGCCCCGTGCATCGCCTCGATCATGTCGGGGTCATAGCTCTGCGCGGCGAGGCGCTTGGCGCCCTCCTCGCCGTCGTAGGCGGTCGCGATGGCCACCAGGGCCTTCGCCGCGTAGCTCGACGCCTCGTCCCAGGTGGCCCGGACCCAGGTGTCGGCTCCGCGCCGGAAGTACTCCGGGGGGGCGACCCCGGTCTTCGGGTCCCTCGGGAACCCGGCGTCCGCCCAGTCCTTCCAGCCCTTGCGGATCATGGGGTAGCGGACCCGCCGATCACCGTAGAAGCGCCGCGTCAGGGCGAGCCCCTTCTGGCAGACGCGCGGGTCCCAGCGGTGGGTCGCCACGTTGCCGTAGATGTCCGTCGCCTTGCCGTAGCCGAAGGACGGCCCGATGCGCGCGATGGCCCCGTTCTTCACGTAGGCCTTGAGCAGGCAGTTGTGCGTGTCGTTGGGCGCGCACAGGAAGGCGAACTCCGAGTCTGCCTTGTAGAGGTCGCGGTAGACCTTCTCCCAGCCTCGGTCCGGGTAGTGCTCCAGGGGACTCGCCAGGTTCTCGAGGCCCAGGGCGCGGTTCATGGACGCGACGAGGCCGCCGAACCCCGCTGCCGCGAGGCCCGAGAGGAAGGTGCGCCGGGAAAGCTCCGTCATGGTGTCCCCTTGCGGATGAAGGCGATGATGTCGTCTATCTGAGTCGGTGCGAGGCTCGCGTTGCCGGGCGTGCCGCGGCCGAAGGGCCGCATGGCCGTGCCGCCGCGCCCGCGCTGGACGGTCAGCCGGATGTACGTGTCCGTCGCCGCGGCCAGGAAGGCCGCGTTGCGAAGCGCCGGGCCGTCCTTGCCCTCGCCGGCCGCCCCGTGGCACGAGGCGCAGTGGGCCGCGTAGAGGGGGGCGCCGCGGGTGGCGTCTCCCTGGGATGGGACCTCAATCAGGTCCTTCGGGTCCGGCGCGGGCGCCAGAGAGCGCAGGTGCTGGACAAGGGCCTCGACCTCCTCCGGGCGGAAGCCGCCCTCCTTCGTGCCCCAGGCGGGCATGCGGCGCCCCGGGCGGCCGTCGAGCAGCGTCTTGCGCAGCATGTCGTCGCTGGCGACGGCGAGGAAGTCCGGGCTGCCGATGGCCGGGAAGGTCGAGGGAGTCTGTCCGTAGCGACGCCCCTCGCCAGACGGGCCGTGACAGGCGGCGCAGAAGGCCCCGTAGAGGGTGGCGCCGTCCTGCGCGAAGGTGCGCTCGTTGCGTGTGCGGCCGGGTCCCCGGAGGGAGAGCACCCATGTGGTCAGCAGGCTCGCCTGGTCCCGCGAGAGGCCAAAATCAGGCATCAGGCTGCCGGGCACGAGGGCCTGGGGCGAGATGAAGTGCTCGGTGAGCCACTCGGGCGTCCGGGTGCGCCACGACTCCGACAGCTCGGGCCCGTCGTCGCCTCCCGTGCCGCGCACCTTGTGACACCCCAGGCACCCGAGGTCGTGCACGAGGGTCTGCGCCGCCATCAGGCGCGGCGCCTTGATGCGCGTGTCGAGCCACGCGTCGATGGCGGCGACCTGGTCGAGCGGGACCGGGCGGAAGGAGTCCTTCCAGGGGCCGTTTGCGCCGGTGGCGGCCAGCGCTGCGTGCCGCGCGTTCCAGTCGTGGACGTAGGCGCGGGCGCCCACACCGGACAGGTCGGGCCCCGTGCCGCGCCCCTTGCCGTCCACCTTGTGGCACGCGTAGCAGTCGGCTTGAGCGAACAGCGCCTCCCCGCGGGCGATGGTCTGCGACGACGCAGGGCGGGCGTCGCCGTGACACGAGCCGCAGCCTGCCTCGATGTGCTCCATGGGCAGGAGCGGCTCGGTCCAGTGGGCCACCTTGCCGTGGGCCCCAGCCGCCGTCGTCGCGCGCCCCTGGCCCGAGTGACACACCGTGCAGCCGATGTCGCTCGGGTCGTGCGGCATGGGCGGGTGGGCGGCAAAGACCTTCTCGGCCGAGAGTGGCTCCGCCGGTCCCATGCCCAGGTGGCAGCTCGTGCAGCGGTCCACGGTGCCCCGGTCCGGCTTCCAGACCTGGCGCAGCTCCACGGGGATTGGCGCAGAGGCCAGCGAGTTGTAGCGCTCCTGGGTCGCCCTCCACTCGGAGAAGTGGTCCTTGGCCGGCGCAACGGCGAGGAGCCCCGTCAGCAGCACGCTCAGCGCCGCGAAGGCGAGCAGGAAGCGGCGGATGTCCAGATCGGGTCGCATCGTGCCGCGCTCCTAGTAGAAGAGACCGTCCCGCCACGGGAGCACGAAGCTCCAGCCGGGACCGCGGAAGAAGACGCCTATGACGGTCAGGGTGACCGTGGACGCGAGGAACCACGAGAAGATCCAGAAGGCCAACGAGCGCTTGCCAAAGGGCGGGAGCAGCGCGAGGCCGACCGTCACCCACAGGGGCACGAGAACGGGCCAGACTGGGTGCGCCCCCGTGAACAGAAGGATGGCGCTGAGTATCGCCACGCCCACGCCGATGCCGGCCAGGGTGCGGCTCCGGTCGGCGGACTCCCAGAGCGGGCGCCGCCGCAGATTGACCTCGAAGTACGGGATGATCACGAGCGCCGCGACGACGATCCCGGGCAGGATGACGCCGGAGATCAGCGGCGGGTAGTAGTGCAGCAGCTCCTGGAGCCCGAGGAAGTACCACGGCGCCTTGGCCGGGTTCGGGGCGACCGTCGGGTTGGCCAGCTCCTCCAGGGGGGCGTCGAACAGGAGCGCCGCGACGACGAGCACGATGGAGATGGCGAGCAGCGCCAGCAGCTCCCGCACGACCAGGTGCGGAAACGTCATGAGCTGCGGCTCGTCGTCCACGTCCACGGGGGGGCGTGCCTCCCCCTGGATGACGACGATGTGGCGGACGGCCGGATCAGGCTTCATCAGTCCCTCCGTGGCCCTTCTTGCGTGGAGGCAGATAGATTCCCCCGTCCTTCCGCACCCGCCAGATGTGGACGGCGATCCCGAGCATCAGCACGCCCGGCAGCACCACGCAGTGGAGCACGTAGAAGCGCAGCAGCGCGTTCTCGTTGACTCCGCTCCCGCCGAGCATCAGGAACTTGATGTCGGGACCAATCACCGGGACCGAGTCCGCCATGTTGGAGCCCACCGTGACCGCCCAGAAGGCGAGCTGGTCCCAGGGCAGGAGATATCCGGTGAAGGACAGGAGCAGCGTGATGACGAGCAGGATCACGCCGATGACCCAGTTGAACTCGCGAGGGGGCCGATAGGCGCCGGCGTAGAACACTCTCACCATGTGCAGCAGCACGAGGCCGACCATGGCGTGGGCGGACCAGCGGTGGAGATTGCGCAGGAACACCCCGGCGGTGACCACGAACTCCAGGTCCTTCATGTCCTCGTAGGCGCGGGGCACGGACGGGTGATAGTAGAACATCAGCAGCACGCCGGTGACCACGAGGATGAAGAAGGTCGCGGCGGAGAGTCCCCCGAGGTAGTAGGTCTGCTTGAACGCGATCGCCCGCACCCGCGCCTTGACCGGGTGGATGTGCAGGAAGAAGTTGGTGAAGACCGCCAGGGACCGGTTCCGGTTGGAGTCCGGGAACCCGTGGCGGAAGATGGACCGCATGACTCGCTTCAACATGGCTCAGACCTTCAGCACGAAGTCGGGGTCCACGACCTTGGACGAGTCGACCACGAGAAAGCCCCGCTCCAGGGCCAGCTCGAAGCGGGGGAGCTTCTTCGGGGCGGGGCCGTCGGTGACGTTGCCCTCTTCGTCGTAGCGGCTGCCGTGGCACGGGCAGAAGTACCCGTGGGCGTCCGGCTCATGGACGGTCATGCACCCGAGGTGGGTACACACGGCGGAGATGGCCGCGTAGCCCGCCTCCAGGTGGACGACGTACATCTTCTGCCGGGGCAGCACGAGGACCTGACCGAGCGGAATCTCCTCGGGGCGCCCGAGCCGGAAGCGCTTGCTCTCCTCGAACAGCACCTGGGGCCAGAGATACCGCACGCTGGTCACCGCCGTTCCCAGCGCCGCGATGGTCAGCGCCCCGGAGCCGAGCAGCCCCAGCGCCTTGCGCCGGTTCAGCTCCTCCGGGGGAGTCGGGATGGACAGATCGTCGACGAGCGCCATGTCACAGCACCTGCTCTGCGAGCCGGACCAGGTCGATCTCGGGCTCGCGGTAGAGGGCCTGCATGGTGATGCAGGCGGTCGGGCACCGCCGGGCGCACAGGCCACAGCGGATGCAGCGGGTCTCGTCCTTCACGATGGCCATGGCAGCGCCCTGGGTTGCGGCCGTCCCCACCCGTTCGGCGGAGACCAGCGCGATGACCTCCATGGGGCAGACGTCGGCGCACCCGCCGCACTGGATGCACTCGCTGCCCTCCATGGCCACGGAGTCGAACACCGGGTTGACCCAGCAGTGCAGGCAGCGGGCGCCCTCGGCGCGGGCGAGGGCCTCGTCGAAGCCGAGCTCCACCTCGCGGCGCTGCCCGCGGATGGTCGGCTCGATGGTCGGCACGTGGGCGCGCGGCGTCTTCTCGTAGTCTCCGCGGGCAAACGGGTGCTCGTAGCCGTAGGTCTCGAGCACGCCGAGCACGTAGCGGGGAGGGGCGTCGGAGCGCCCGGTGAGCCACGAGTCGATGGCCTTGGCGGCCCGGCGGCCGTCTCCGACCGCCTCGATGGCGATGCGCGGGCCGAAGGCGACGTCTCCGCCCGCCCAGACGCCCTCGACGTTCGTGGCGAGCGTCTCCCGCTCGACCTTGACCGTCTGCTGTGGGGTGACGTCGAGGCCGTGGCCGTCTCCGAGGAACGTCAGGTCCGCCACCTGCCCGACGGCGAAGATCACGGTGTCCGCGGGGATGACCTTCTCGGTCCCGTCGATCATCTGGGGAGCGAAGCGGCCTGCGTCGTCAAAGACCCGCGACACGTCGAGGGTCTGGAGCCCCGAGACGCGCCCATCGGGGCCCGCGACGACCGCCTTCGGCCCTCTCCGGGTCAGCAGCCGCACGCCCTCTCTCCGCCCCTCGTCGATCTCCTCCCGGTCCGCAGGCATCTCGGCCTCGGACTCCAGGCAGATCAGCGTCACGTCCTTCTTGAGCACCCGGGCCGCCATGGTCGCGGCGTCCGTCATCAAGTGGTTGGCGCTCCGGGCCACGTCGAAGGCGACATTGCCGCCGCCGACGACGACGACGCGCTCGCCGGTCTCGATGGGCTCGCCCAGGTTCACCTTGAGCAGGAAGTCGACGGCGGTGATCACGCCGGGCAGGTCGGAGCCGGGCAGGCGCAGGCCTCGGCCGCGGCGGCAGCCCGGCGCGAGGAACACCGCGTCGTGGGTCTCGCGGAGCGCGGAGAACGTGATGTCGCGCCCTATCTCGACGCCAAGGCGAATCTCGACCCCGAGGAAGTGGATGAAGTCGATCTCGGCGTCGAGGACCTCGCGCGGCAGCCGATACTCGGGCACACCGAGCCGCAGCATGCCGCCCGGGACCTTGGCGCCGTCGTACACGATCACCTTGTGCCCCATGAGCGCGAGGTCGTGGGCGCAGGAGAGCCCGGCGGGCCCGGCCCCGACGACCGCGACGGTGTGCGGGCGCGCCGCGGCTGGCCGTGGCCGCTCGACGACGCGCAGGATGTCGTCGTAGCGGCGGGCGCTCTCGCAGCCGTACCGCTCCGTCACGAAGCGCTTGAGCGCCCGGATGGAGATGGGCGCATCGATCGCCCCGCGGCGGCACACCGTCTCGCAGGGGTGGGCGCAGACGCGCCCGCACACCGAGGCGAAGGGGTTGGGCGCCCGCGCGAGCAGGTAGGCCTCCTCGTGGCGGCCCTGGGCGATGAGGGACACGTAGCCGCCGGCGTTGGTCCCGACGGGGCAGGCGGCCCGGCACGGGAAGTTCGCCTCGAGGAAGTCGATGGACACCGCCGCGTGGCGGTCCCACCACGATGTTTGGTCGTTCGTCACGGCCCGAGCACAATCCACGGATCGTGCCACCCTGTAACCTACGAGAACTCAACGGGCTCGCCTGTTGGCGGGGTGTCACCTTTCGTATCACCCCCCTGTGCGCTGGCACCTTTGGTGACACCCCATCTCCCCGCCCCAGCGAGCCCGGCCGGACCTGACGGGGTGGTGGTGCGAGGTCGGTCGCGCGGCGAACGTGGACCCCTCGGACGGCCCCACGGAAGGGAAGCCTCCGGGGTAGGTCACTGTGAAAGCCTAAAAGGATATGTTTCCATTTTACTTCAAAGGCTAATGAGCTACGCTTGAGGAAGGTACCGGCCAGAGCCCTGGCTTCCGCGCGTGCGAAGCCAGGAGCGGTCCACTGAACCCAGTGTTGAAGGACGGAGGGAACAATGAGAACGAGAAAGAGAGAGAGAGAGAGAGAGAGAGAGAGAGAGAGAGAGAGAGAGAGAGAGAGAG
>BTVJ01000009.1:0-166154 GCA_045863395.1 Myxococcales bacterium | reverse complement strand
TGCGAGACCACCGCGGAGGCATCGTCCGAAGACCGCGGAGCCACTGCGAGACCACCGCGGAGGCATTGCGAGACCACAGCGGAGGCATCGCCCGACCACCTCGAAGGGCTCGCGCGACCCGCACCGAAGGCTGGCGAGGAGCCCTACTTGTACCCGATCCAGGTTCGCAGGCCCGCGAAGGCCGTCTCGAGCCCCGCGTCGTGCTTCCCCTGCGCGCTCACCTGGTCGTTGACCCGGCGGAGCTGCGAGGCCGCGTCGGCGTCGAACAGCAGGTTCGCCTGCTTGAGGGTCTGAAGCAGCACCTCGAGGTCGGAGATCACCTGATCGATGCCCTCGGCGCGCGCGCCCGCCGCGCGGAGCGAGTCGGCGGTCACGCCGGCGGGCGGGGCGAACCGGCCATCGAGCTTCGACAGCGCGTCGGCCGTGGCCTCACACGCGGCTCCGACGCCGCGCCGGGTCTTGGCGATGGAGCGGACCTCCTTCACGCTCAGCGTCCCGGCCTCGGGCGGCAACGCGAGCGCATCGGGAATGATGATCGTGACGGTTCCCTGCTTGATCTCGGGCATGGGCCCCTCCTGGGGATGTGCGCGGCCGTGGGAGGCCGCAGCGAACTCCGCCCGCGCCCCGTTGGCCAGACCATGTGTGGCCCGTCGATGGAGCCACAGGGGTGGTTGCAGTGTCAAGAGCAAGTAAATGACCTGATCCTCGATGAGACGCATGATCGGGTCGTCGACTGCCTCGCTGCCGACCGGACGTGGGGAGTGCTCACCCCTCCACCCCAGGCACAGACACCCGAAGTGCCCGACAGGTGGAGGGGGGCGGTGCTCGAAGATGTGCGGCGGGCAGGTGAAAGGCTCCAACCCCTCGGGGTCCGTGGCGCGTGGAGCCCTCGCCCGGGTCAGCGTGGCTGGGCCCGGGTGGCCCGGCTGGGTCGAACCGCGGCGGGCGGGCCGAGGCAGACCGACGCGCGGGAGGAGGACGGGCAGCCTGGTGGGCCTCGACGACCCGGACGCGTACCGCGCTGCACACGGGGGCCTGCGTAGCCCCTCCCTCTCGAAGCTCCTCCCCGGCGAGATCTCACTCCGTCAGGCCGAGAGGGCCGTGGGAGGCCGCAGCGAACCCCGCCCGCGACCCGCCGGCTGCCACACCGCGGGCTGGGCTCCGGAGTGCAGCGCGCGCTGGAGGCCTGGCCTCGCATCGACCTCACCGATGACCGGGACGGCTGCCTGTTCGTCGCGACGGTGCACCGGGACGCGCACGCGACAGCGCCGCAGGCCGGCGCGCATCGGCCCGAGGACGAGCGCTAGCCGATCGGGCGGGTCTCAGCGCCTGGCCGCGAGCTGCTTGAGGTCGGTGATCAGGCGGTCGAGGCGGCCGAGGGCCGTGAGGCGCTGCCTCGGAGTCAGCGCCGCGTCCAGCTCCAGGGCCATGCGGCGCGCGCCCTCCTGCCACGCATCGGAGGGGCCGACGGGGTCCTCGATGAACCACGTCCGCAGGCGCGCAGCGAGCTTCGCGCGGTCGCCTCGCAGGAGCGCGACGAGGGCGGCCCGGCGCTCGGCGATGCGGGTCTCCCGGTCCCGGTCCTCCAGGGGCAGGGCGCTGCTCAGGCGCCGCGCCAGGGCCTCCTGGGCGTCGTCGAGGTCGCCGACCAGGTCCTCCAGCAGCTCCACCATGGCGTCTGCCCGCCTCTGGACGCGCTCCGCGTCGGGCTTGGCCAGCTCTTCGCGGGCCTTCGTCGCGCCCTCGTCCAGCTTCGCCGCCACCCGGTCGACCTGATCGGGGCCCAGATCGGCGAGCAGCCTGGCCACGTCCGGCAGGACGCGCCGCGCCAGCGCCCTGCTGTGCTTGACGACCGCCGCCTCGATCCAGCGCAGGTCGGCCGCGTCGAGGCCGTCCGCCAAGCGGTCTCGTGCCCCCTGGAGCGCCCCCGCCCACTGCGGGAGCGCCTGCTCCCGATGCCAGCGCCAGTGCCGCCCGAAGGACCCGTGGAGCCACTCGCGCTGCGTCGCCGTCAGGTCCACCCAGCCGTCGATCTGGCGCGTGACCAGCCAGTCCGCGTGCTCGTAGAGCCAGGACAGGGTGCACCCCGGCAGGACCAGGAGCAGCAGGATGGCACAGCGTGCTGCCCGGGACAGCCCCCGGCCTCGATGATCGCTCATGGTCCCATCCGCGGCCCCCGGGTGTGGGCACAGCGTAGCCAGCGCCGAGGGTCACGTCGAGTCACCGGCGAGCCTCGGCGCGCCCGGCCTCGGGGAGCGCGAGCAGCGCGGCACAGCGCCAGGTCGTCGCTGTGGCGACGATCCGCCGGCCTTGCCACCCCACGCAGGCGCACCTAGACTGGTCAACGACTGGTCGGAGGTCTGAATGCACACCGTCGGAGCCTACGAGGCCAAGAGCCACCTCTCGGCACTTCTGGATCGCGTCGCGGCCGGCGAGAGCATCACCATCACGCGGCACGGGGTGCCGGTCGCCGTGCTCTCCCCACCCCCATCGCGCACGATGATGACGGTCGAGGAGGCCATCGCGGGAGTGCGCGAGCTCCGCAAGGGACGCCGCGCCACCCTGGCGGAGATCGCGGAGTGGGAAGCCGAGGGCCGCGACTGATGCGGTTCGTGCTCGACAGCTCGGTGCTCGTCGCGTGGGCCCTCGACGAGCAGTCCGACCAGGCCGACGCGGTGTGTGGAAGCCTTGCGAGCACGCGGGCGTTGGTTCCTTCGGTGTGGCCCCTGGAGTTCGCCAACGCGCTGCTCGTGGGGGAGCGGCGCGGTCGGTTGAGCGAGGCCGAGGTGACCCGCATCCGGGACCATGTCCTCTGCCTGCCCATCGAGGTCGTCGCGGACCACGCTCCCCGGATTACGACCGAGGTTCTGGCCCTGGCACGCCAGCACGGCCTGTCTGTCTACGACGCCTCGTACCTCGACCTGGCCATGCGCGAGGGCCTTCCGCTGGCTACGCTCGACCAGCGGCTGGTCGAGGCGGCCCGGCGCTGCGGGGTGACCCTGGTCGAGCCGTGATCGCACCGCAGGCCGGGGCGCCGCTTCACCTGCGTCGCACCCGCAGCGTCAGCACGCCCAGCGCCAGGAGCAGGAGCTGCGGCAGAGCCGCCGTGACCGGGGCCGCCGCGCAGCCGGAGTCCGTCGCGGCGCTCAGGGCGACCCCACCCGTGCCGCCCGGGTGCGCGAGGGGGTGGCCGGCCGTCGGCGCTTCGGTGGAGGGCGCCACCCCGTCCTCGCCCACCGGGGCCCCCGCGGGCTCGCCACCGGCCGCTCCGCCCAGCGACGAGCCACCACCGTAGCCGACCCCGGTGGGACCCTCCCCGTAGGTGACGCCGCTCCCCACGCGCTCCCCGTCGAGGCACGCCACCGTCGCCTCGCCCTCCGGCGCGTGCGCTGCCGGGTCCGGAATCTCCGCTGACTCCGTCCCGTCGACGCGCACCCGGAAGGCGCGGCCGAGCAGCTCGAAGCGGACGTTGGCGCCGATGGCGAGGAAGCCGCCGATTCCCAGCCCCTTCTCCTGCTCCACGAGACTCCAGTAGAGGGGGCTCCCGAAGCGGACGTCCACCCACGCCTCGTCTGCGCCCAGCGACGTGTCGGTGTAGGAGCCCCCGAGAGTCGGGAACGTCCGGTCCCGGTGGTAGCGGACGAAGCTGTCGATGGCCTCCGCCGAGCCCCCCTTCTGATAGCTGTCGAGAGAGCTGGACGTCGACACCGCGGACTCACCCACCGCCGCCACCGGGACGGGAGAGTAGGTCATGACCGTGTCTCCGCCCTCGTCGACCAGGAAGTACGTGAACGCGGTGACCACGCCATAGCGGCGTGCCAGCTCGAGTGCGGCCTGCGCGTAGGAGTCTCCGCCGCCGAGCTTCACCTGCTCGAGGAGAGTCCCCACGCGGCGGGTCGCCCACACGCGGGGCACATAGCCCTCGGCGACGGCGCGCTCGGGGAGAGTCACCGCGAAGGCGTGGGTCGTGCTGCCGTTGACGATGATTGTGCCGGTTCCTGCCTTGACATACCGCCCCGCGACCACGAGGGTCTGGCCCGCGAAGAGATCGGGCAGCACCGCCGGCTCCAGCAGCTCGCCGCCGATGCCGCTCACGTCGAGGCTCGGGTTGGCGACGACCGGGTCTGCGATCTGCGCGAAGAACTCGGCGACTGCCGCTTCGACAGAGCCAGTCACGTAGATTGAGTCGCCGCCGGACTCCAGGGCCATCGTGTCGAGCAGGACCGTGTTGACGTCGTAGCCGATGCCGAAGGAGAACACGCGGGCGCCCACCTCGTTCTGGGCGCGGACCATCCCGAGGATGGCGTCGATGTCGGTCTCACCGGCGGTGGGGACGCCGTCTGTCAGCACCACCAGGTAGCGGGGGTGCGTCCCCGTGGCCGGCAAGGACTGGAGCCCCGCCTGGATCGCGTCGTACAGGTTCGTGGCGCCGCCGGACTGGATGCCCTCGACGAATCCCAGCGCGGCCGCCACATTCTCGGGGGTCGCGGGGAGCGCCGTGGGGGCGAAGACCTCGATGGCGCCGTCGAAGGCGACGACGGAGAAGCTGTCTGTGGGGCGCAGCCCTCCCAGCACCGCGGAGACGGCCTGCCGCGCCTGCGCCATCTTCCAGTCTCCCATGCTCCCGGAGCGGTCCACCACGAGGGCGAGGCTCCGCGGCTGGATGTCCGCCGGCTCGGCGTCGGGGGTGAGCAGCGCCAGGAAGGACCCGGGCTCGTCGCCCTCGCGGTGGGGGAGCAGGTCGAGGCGCAGCGGCTCGGACCCGGTAGAGATGAGCAGGGTCACGTCGAAGGACGAGCACCGCTCCCAGCCGCCGTAGGTCGCTGTGGCGGACGTGGCTCCGGTCCGCGTGAGCTGGAGCGGGTGGTAGGGGGAGTAGACGGCGCGCAGGGGGTCCTGGGTCGCAATCGACGCCTGGATCTCCACCGAGTCGACCGGCTGCGGGTGCCACCCCACGGGGATGGAGACGCCCCGCATCGTCCCGCGCGCGGAGAGCGGCTGCTGCGTGTGGACCTCCAGGACCAGCGCGGGGGCCCAGAACGACCCGGCGGCGACGGTGTGCGCGACCAGCAGCGGGGCCCCCAGCTCCCGCAGCGGCGCCGGGTCGCCCAGCGCGGTGGTGAGGGCGACTCGCTCGGCGTCGCCCTCGCTGCCGGTGAGCACCTCGAAGGGGATGGGCTCCCCGCCGGAGAGCACGGCGGTCACCGTCTCGCCCGGGCTGAGGGAGCGGTAGAGGACCACGTCGCCAGCGATGGCGAAGAACCCCCGGCGCTCGACCAGGGAGGCGCCGTCGTCGGTGATCGACGCCTCCACGGCGAGCGACGAGAGCGGGACGAGGGCGCCGTCACCGACGAGCCCGGACGCACGGGCGGCGTGGGGGAGCGCGAGCATGGCACAGAGCAACAGGATTCGACCCTTCATGAGGGACCTCCGTGTGTGTGGTGGGAGCTGTCCTGAAGGATGCGTTGAACGCGGAAGCAACACAATCGCTCATTCATGGACGCGATTGTGCGTGAAAACAGCACAATCGGCGCCGCCCGTGCGGGGTAGACCCGGGGGCACCGGATGTGCGTTGATGGGCCGTCGTTGCTCGCCCCACGTCGCGGGGGCCACCGCCAAGGAGGAGTCCATGATCGCTCGCAGAGTCCTGCTCGCCGCGCTCGTCGTGGGGGGCGTCGCCCTCGCCCAGTCCGGGAAGCCCACGCAGGACGCCATCGGCGGCGCCGACCGCTGGCTCACCCACATCAGCACGGACAAGCCCATCTACCGGGAGGGGGAGACCGTCTACATCCGGGCCACGGTCCTCGAGGCGAGCCGCCGCACGCCGCTGCCCGACGGCACCTGGGCAAACCCGGTCATCGAGGTGCGCGGCCCCAAGGGGGAGACCGTGGCGACGCTGATGGCGAGCGCCCAGGACTCGGTCGCGGGCCTGGGGTGGCCGGTCCCGGAGGGTCAAGCGGGCGGCACCTATACCATCCGGGTCACCTGGCCGGCCAACGGCTGGTCACCGGCGGAGCGCACCTTCGACGTGCGCGCCTACCGGGCGCCCCGGCTCAAGACGCAGATCGTGTTCCTGAAGGACGGCTACGGTCCCGGCGACGAGGTGCGGGCCACCCTGAGCGCCGAGCGCCCCGAAGGCGGAGCCCCGGTGGGGGCGGCGGTGGACGTCTCGGCCCGCGTGGATGGCGCCGAGGTGTACCGGGGGAGCGCCACCATCGACGGTGGGGGCGTCGCGACGACCACGTTCCGGCTCCCGAAGGCCATCGAGCGCGGGGAGGGCACCCTCGCCATGACGGTGCGCGACGGTGGGGTGGTGGAGACGGCGACCAAGACGCTCCCCATCCTGACGCAGACCGTGGACCTGATGCTGGCGCCGGAGGGCGGCGACCTGGTGGTGGGGCTCCCGTGCAGAGTGTACTTCGAGGGGCGGCTGCCGAGCGGCAAGCCCGCGGACATGGAGGGGCTGGTGGTGGACTCCACCGGGCGCGAGGTGTCGCGCTTCGCCTCCGACCACGACGGCCGCGGCCGCTTCTCGCTGACCCCGGCGCCGGGAGAGGCCTACACGCTCCAGGTGACGCGGCCGAGCGGCATCACCCGCACCTGGGAGCTGCCGCAAGCGAAGAGCGACGGCGCCACCATCGCCACCGACGAGGACGTCACGAAGGGCGGGGTCGTGCGCCTCACCGTGGGGTCGACGCGCCGCGAGGAGCTGATGGTGACCCTGGCGAAGCGCGAGGTGGAGGTGGGGCGGGCGACGGTCACGGTCGGGGCCGGTGAGGTGCGCCCCGTGTCGGTCCCCGTGCGGGACGCCGACGGGGTCCTCATCGCCACCGTCTGGGACGGGAACGGCGCCCCCCTCGCCGAGCGCCTCGTGTTTCGGCGCCCGAGCCGCGAGCTCAGCGTCTCCATCGTCGCGGACACGCAGCGCACATCGCCCGGTCAGCCCGTCGAGCTGACGGTGACCACCCGCGAGGGAGACAAGCCCGTGGCGGCGGTCATCGGCCTCACCGTGACCGACGACAGCGTCCTGGAGCTCATCGACAAGCGCGATCAGGCGCCCCGACTGCCGGTCATGGCCCTGCTGGAGCCGGAGGTGCGCGAGCTCGCCGACGCCCACGTCTACCTCGACCCGGCGGACCCGCGTGCGCCCGTCGCGCTGGACCGCCTGCTCGGGACCCAGGGGTGGCGGCGGTTCGCCTTCGTGGACCCGGTGGCCTTCGCGGCCAAGGGCGACGCCGAGCGCCGCGTCGTGGCGTTCGTGGACCCGGCCATCGCGCAGCGGCTCGTGGAGACCCGCAGCACGACGGGGCGCAACGGATTCGCGGCGCCTCGGGACGGGCGGCCCAAGGTCGCGGAGATGGACGCGGACAAGAAGCGCAAGAAGCCCATGGACCCGCCGCGCCGTGACGTGCCAGCGAAGCCGGTCGCGCCCAAGCCGGCTGCCGGTCCGCGCCCCGCCGTCATCGTGGCTCGCATCGCGAAGCCCGCGGCCGACGCGCCGGCCTCGCAGGCCGCCAAGGTCCACGCAGCGGGTCGCGCCGGCGGGCTCCTCGACATGGACGACGCCATCGGAATCGACCAGCCCAACGCCCAGTGGGCCGTCGTCCGCGAGTATGCCCACGTCGCCCGCTCCGGGCGTCAGCCCGGGGAGCGCACGGACTTCGCCGAGACCCTCTACTGGGCCGCGGCCATCAAGACCGACGAGGCGGGCGTCGCGAAGGTGCGCTTCGACACGTCGGACAGCGTGACGGGCTTCCGCGTCCTCGCCGATGCCTTCTCTGCCGGCGGCGCCCTCGGGGCAGGCACGGCCCTCATCGAGTCGGTGGAGCCCTTCCACGCCGAGCCCAAGCTGCCGCTGTTCGCGACCCAGGGAGACCTGGTGCGGCTCCCGGTCGCGCTGACCAACGGGACGGACGCCCCACTCGAAGGAGCGGCCGTCACCGTGACCGCGGACGGCGCCACCGTGAGCCAGACGGCCGCCATCACGCTCGACCCGCGCTCCGGGGCGCGGCGCCTGGTCGACATGGAGATCACGCGGCCGGCCGGCAAGATGGCGGTGGTGGTGGCAGCAACCGCTGGCGCCCACACCGACACCTCCACCCGCGAGCTGGTCGTCGAGCCCAACGGCTTCCCGCAGGAGGTGGGCTTCGGTGGGCTCCTGGCGCCCGGCAAGTCCGTGACCCGCACCGTGACCATCACGCCGGGCCTGGTCCCGGGGAGCCTCGTCACGAAGCTCTCCGTCCAGCCGAGCCCGGTCGCCAGCCTGACCAGCGCCTTCGAGCGGCTGATCCAGGAGCCCTACGGCTGCTTCGAGCAGACCAGCTCCACCACCTACCCGCTGGTCATGGCACAGCAGTACTTCACGACCCACGAGGGCGTGGACGCGGCGATCATCGAGCGGTCCGCCGCGCTCCTCGACAAGGGCCACGACCGGCTCCGCAGCTTCGAGTGCAAGCAGCAGGGCTACGAGTGGTTCGGGCAGGACCCGGCGCACGAGGCGCTGACCGCCTACGGGCTCCTGGAGTTCACGGCCATGTCCAAGGTGCGCGCGGTGGACGCGGACATGCTCGGGCGGACCCGCCAGTGGCTCCTCGGGCAGCGCGACGGCAAGGGCGGCTTCAAGCGCGAGCGCCGGGCGCTCCACACGTGGGTCGAGGACCGCGCCGCGTCCAACGCCTACATCACCTGGGCGCTGGTCTCGACGGCCGGGCCCAAGGGCCTCGAAGACGAGCTGCTCTCCGTCGAGGATGTCGCCCACGGGAGCGAGGACAGCTACGTCATCGCGCTGACCGCCAACGCCATGCAGCTCGGCGGGCGGGCGGACGCCGCGAAGCTCTTCCTCGACAAGCTGGCCAAGGCGCAAGGGGCGGACGGCGGCGTGGACGGCGGGGTGAACAGCATCGTGGGGAGCCGCGGCGAGGCGCTGCGCATCGAGACGACGGCGCTCGCGGTGCTGGCGTGGCTGCGGAGCCCCGCGCACGAGGCCCAGGTCGAGCGCGCCGTCGCGTGGCTCGCCGATGTGTGCAAGGGCGGGCGCTACGGCAGCACCCAGTCGACGGTGCTCGCGCTCCAGGCCATCGTAGCCTACGACGCGGCCCGCGCCGCCCCGAGAGCGCCGGGCACCGTGCGCCTGCTGGTCGACGGGAAGCTGATCGGCGCGGCCCCGTTCGACGCGACGACCAAGGGCGCCCTGGAGCTGCCCGACTTCTCGGCGACGCTCACCCCCGGCGCCCACACCATCACGGTGGAGATGGAGGGCGGCTCCCCCATGCCGCTCACCGGCGCGGTCACCTGGTCAGACGCCTCGCCGGCCTCGTCCAAGGAGTGCGTGGTCGCGCTGGAGACGAAGCTCAATGACGGCGAGGTCCGTGAAGGAGCGGTCACGGAGGTGGACGTGACGGTGCGCAACACGAGCAGCGAGGCGGTCCCGACGCCCATCGCCATCGTCGGCGTGCCGGGGGGCCTGGAGCCGCGTCACGACCAGCTCAAGGAGCTCGTCAAGGCGGGCACCATCGCCGCCTATGAGGTCCGTGGTCGCGACGTGGTCCTGTACTGGCGGGATCTCGGCGCCGGCAAGTCGGTCCGCCTGCCCATCAGCCTGGTGGCGGCGATCCCGGGCACCTTCACCGGCCCCGCCAGCCGCGCCTACCTCTACTACGGCGACGAGCACAAGGCGTGGACCCCCGGCGCCAAGGTCACCGTCGTCCCGAAGGAGGGGTAGACCCTACCGAAGGTCCACGACCACCGGGGCGTGGTCGCTGGGCTTGTCGCCCTTGCGCTCGTCCCGGTCGATCCAGGCGCCGGTGACCCGCTCCGCGAGGGGGCGCGTGACCAGCACGTGATCGATGCGCAGGCCGTCGTTCCGCTGGAAGCCGAGCTGCCGGTAGTCCCACCACGAGTAGAGCCCCGCCTCCGGGTGTACGAGCCGGAACGCGTCGACCAGGCCCCAGTCCAGCAGCCGCTGGAAGGCCGCCGTCATCTCGTCATTGTAGAGGGTGGACCCCCACCAGGCGTCGTGGTCCCGGACGTCCGCGGCCGTCGGGGCGATGTTGAAGTCCCCGCAGAGGGCGAGCGGCTCGTCGGGGCTGTGGCGCTCGAGCACCCGGAAGAGCCGCTCCAGCCACTCCTTCTTGTAGACGTACTTGTCGCTGTCGGGCGACGAGCCGTTCGGGAAGTAGGCGGAGATCACCCGCACGCCATCCACGGTCGCCGCGATGAGCCGCGCCTGCGGGTCCTCGAAGCCGTCCATCCCAACCGTGACCGCCTCGGGCTCGCTCCGCGCCAGGATGGCGACCCCGTTGTACGTCTTCTGCCCGAGCACGGCGGCCCGGTAGCCGGCGGCCTCGACCGCGCCGCGGCAGAAGCCGTCGGTCGGCACCTTCAGCTCCTGCAGGCACAGGGCGTCGGGCTGGTGGGCGGCGAGCCACCGGAGCAGGCGCTCCTCCCTGACCCGCACCGAGTTCACGTTCCACGTCACGATTCGCATGGTGGTCCTCCGAGGGGGCCATGGTGCCCTGCGGCGCCTCGCCGCGCAACGGCCCTTCTGCTATGGTGATCCATCCCTGCGACGAGGTGCCCCGTGACCGACCGCCTGATCGCGTCCCCCCATGTGAGCTGGTTCCAGCAGCACGGGCAGGTGCACGCCTACCACGACCTGTTCGGGTACCTGCTGGCCATGAGCCCGGACGTCGCCGAGCTCATCGAGCACCACCGCGGCACGCCCCGCTCCCGCGCCGACGCGGACGCCGCCTTCGCCGGCCGCTTCGAGGCGGGCCAGCTCGACGAGTTCCTGCCCGTGCTCCAGCTCTTCTCGTGCCTCGTCGCCCCGGGGGCGCGCGAGGAGGACCAGCTCTGGTCCATGGTCCCGGTCAAGGCCCGGTGGGTGGTCGCGCACCAGCCTTCGGCGGACCACCTCACGTTCTGGCGAACGGACCGCGCGGGGCGCTCCAGCTCCGAGTCGGTGCCCGCCTGGGCGGCGCGGCTGTGGGCGAGCATGGACGGGGAGACGACGCTGGAGGAGCTGGTCAGCCGGCTGGATCCGGCGCCTGCGCGGGAGGACGTCGAGCGCACCGTCGCCTGCTGGGTCCACCACGAGCGGCAGTACCTGCGCCTCTCCAAGGCCCCGCTGTCGCGCTTCGGGCCCGAGCACCAGTGGCCGAGCTACCTGCGATCGAGCATGCCGTTCGCCCCCTGGGACCCGCGCGGTCCCGCGCCCCACGACCCGTTCGCCGAGCTGGCCGTGCCCATCGCCCCGCCCCACGGGTACTACGCGGCGGACGTCGAGGACCCGGTCTCCCAGTTCGAGGACGTGGAGACGACGCTGAGCCACCTGCTCCGCGAGCCGTCGCCGCTGCTCCACGGTGGCACCTACGCCGAGCGGGTCACAGAGGCGCTGCTGGAGCGGGACATGATTGGCCCCGGCACGCGCAAGGTCCTGGAGGTGGGCGCCGGCGTCGGTGACCTGGCGGCCGGCGTGCTCGGGACGCTGCGCCGCTTGCGCCCGGATGTCTTCGACGGCCTGGCCTATACGATCCTCGATCTGTCACCGGCGCTGCGGGAGGCTCAGGCGGAGCGCCTCGCCCGCGACGGCCTGGCGGACCGGGTCCACTGGGTCCACGGCAACGCGGAGACGCTGCCCTTGCGGCCCGCCTCCGTGGACCTGGTGTTGTGCAACGAGGTCATCGGCGACTTCACGACGGTGAAGCTGACCCGCGAGCTGTTGGGCATCGAGGTGGACGACGCGAACCCCCCGGACGCCCCCTGGACGCGCTGGGACGACGCCCTGCTGGAGCGCCTGGGCGACGCGGGCGACCTGATCCGCCGCTGGGATCTGCCGCTCGACGACGCGCCGAGCGAGTTCTTCCTCAACGTGGGCGCGCTGCGCTTCCTGAGCCACGTGCGGCGGGTGCTGCGCCCCGGAGGGGCGGCGTTCATCACCGAGTACGGCGATCTGGTGCGGTATCCGGTAGCCTCGAACCACCTGGACCACCTGGAGTTCAGCATCCACTTCGGGCACATGCTCCACGTGGCGGATCGCATCGGCTTCGAGGCCAAGGTGGAGTACGTCCAGGACCTCATCGGCCTCGACCGCGAGGCGATCACCCTGGCCAGCACGAGGACGTGGTTCGCGTCGCTGCGCGCGCTCTTCGCCAGCGTGGGCCTCACCCTCGACAAGCGGGCCTGGACCCGCGAGGCCCTGGCGCGCCTCGCCGGTGACCGCCTGAACCTGGACCACGTCTCGGGGCTGCGCTACCACCCGGTGGACGAGCGCTGCATGGGGCTGGCGCCCCACGAGTTCAAGGCGTTGATGCTGCGGTAGGTGGGGGGTCAAGTATACTCATATCTCATATTCTGGCAGGCCAGAATATGAGATATGAGTATACTTGACCCCCCTCCGCTACCGCCGGAGGCAGCAGGTGACCACGGGCTTCGATGATCTCCAGGCCGCGCTCGGCAAGGCGGCGACCCACGAGGAGGCGGCCCACGAGCGGCGCCAGTGGGTGCGGCTGACCAACCTGTGCAACAACAAGTGCGTGTTCTGCCTGGACTCCGCGGTCCACGATGGCACCTACGTCGACCCGCAGGGGGTGCGGGCGCTCATCGCGCAAGGTCGTGAAGGCGGCGCCACCCGGCTGATCCTGTCCGGGGGCGAGCCCACCATCCACCCCGAGTTCGTGGACTTCGTCGCGCTGGGCCACCGGCTCGGCTACCGCCGCGTCCAGACCGTGACCAACGGGCGTATGTTCGCGTACCCAGAGTTCCTGCGGCGCGCCGTCAACGCGGGCCTCCAGGAGATCACCTTCTCAGTGCATGGGCACAACGCCAAGGTGCACGACGCGCTGGTCGGCGTGCCGGGCGCCTACGTGCAGATCATCGCGGGCATCCGCAACGCGCTGGCGGACGGGCGGGTGGTGGTCAACGTGGACGTGTGCCTCAACCGGGCCAACGTGCCGCACCTGCGGGAGCTGCTCGACGGGCTCGTCGCCCTCGGGGTGCGCGAGATCGACCTGCTGCACATCATCCCCTTCGGCGACGCCTACCGCTGGGGCAAGGACACGCTCTTCTACGACATCGACGAGGCCTGGGAGCCGCTGCGCTACGCCCTGGAGCTGAGCCT
Source organism: Myxococcales bacterium (assembly GCA_045863395.1). Classification (GTDB taxonomy): domain Bacteria; phylum Myxococcota_A; class UBA9042; order JABWCM01; family BTVJ01; genus BTVJ01. The sequence continues at coordinate 153,037 of BTVJ01000009.1, read as the reverse complement.
GCGGCCGGATCTCCACATCTGGTTCAACCGCTTCCCGCCACCCTTCCTCGAGGGCTGGGAGCACCTGATCCAGGACCCCCACAAGCTGCTGGACGAGGTGCGGGGGCGCCTGGACGAGTACGAGTGGTGGATCCGGCGCCGCTGGCCGCTGCTCTGCCGCAAGCCCGACCGCTGCGAAAAGTGCTACCTCCAGCCCCTGTGCGACGGGGTGGGGGACGCCATCGCCCGGACGGACGCGCCGGACTACGCCATGGTCCGCGCCGACGCCCGCGAGGAGCCCCACCTGCCCGCCGCGGCCCCGCTGCTCGGTGCCGTCCATGCGGCCTGGATCCGCGCGGCCACCCCTGCCGACGCCGTCGCGCTCGCCGCGTCTCTCCCCGGGGAGGAGCTGTGGCTCGATCTGGACTCGTGGGAGGGCTTCGATCCCGCCCCGCTCGGCCCCAAGCGACTCACCCGCGCCTTTGCGGGAACCCCCGAGGATCTTGCCGCGCTCCTGGCCCTCGACGCCGACTTCGAGGTGACGGCGTGGCTGGTGCGCCCCGTGGCCGCTTGGCTGGTCGCCCAAGGCTGGGGCTCCGTCACGCCGCGGCTCTCTCTGGCGCTCCGCACCTGGGAGCGCGCCTCCGAAGCCCGCTCCCACGACGCAGACCTGCCCGCCTTCTTCGCGGCCTTCCCCCACCCCGTCCCCGTCGAGGGGGTCCCGCAGTGCCTCTCAGGCCGCGCCCCGCGCCCGTCGCCCCGCGTCCTCGACCTGCACACGTTGACGCCCGACGGGCGCCTCGACCCCCTGGGGTTCACCGACCGCTTCATCCGCGACGGCTTCCACACGAAGAGCCGCCGCTGCGCCGGCTGCCGCATCGACGGCGCCTGCGCGGGGGTCCACATCAACTGGGTGAGGGCACACGGGTATGGGCCGCTCCGGCCGCTCTGACCGCTCCGAGTCCCCAGCGCAGCCCGGCCCCTCAGCCCTGAACGGGCACCAGCTCGTCCCAGCCGTTGCGCCTCAGGTAGTTGCGCCAGACGCCCTCGCAGGCGCGGTCGTAGCGGCAGGTCGCGCACTCGGGGCGCTTGTCGCGCTCGACGGCGTCCAGGTCCTCCCGGGTCACGGCGAGGAAGCGCTCGTCCTCCGTGAGGCGGGCCCTGCGCGTCACCGCGAGGCGCTCCGGCGAGACGTCCTCGAAGCCCGCCACCTCGAAGTGGGTGTAGGACTCCACGTAGCCCCGGTTGAAGTCGGGGATGCCCTCGGTGGTGCAGAGCGGGATGTCCACCAGGAAGGCCATGGGCTGCGGCTCGTCGGCTGCCGCCAGGAAGGTGCGGAAGGCGGCGGCGATCTCCGTGTAGCGGGGGAAGAGCTGATCGAAGTAGGTGTTGGCCCGCCCGTTGGCCTGCATGACGTTGAACACCACCTGATCCACCCCGAGACCCCGGAGAAACGCGTAGATCTCACCCAGATAGGGCAGGTTGCGCCGGTTGATCACGGTGCTCGTGTGGAGCTGCACGCCGCGGTTCTTCACGGACGCGATGTTGCGGATTCCCGCGACCGTCTGGTCGAAGGCCGCCGGCTCGCGTACCAAGCCCGTGTGAAGCCGCGCCTCGTGGCCGTGGATGGACACGTAGAAGAAGTTCATCCCCGCCCGCAGGAGCTGCTCCAGCACCGGCATGTGGGCCAGGCGCCGCCCGTTGGTCATGACGCTGACGCGCGGATACCCGAGCTGGCGCGCCCACCTGGCATAGCGGGGCAGCTCTGCCACCAACGTCGGCTCCCCGGACGTGAAGCACACCTCCTCGGCTCCGCGGTTGGCGACAAGCAGGCTCTGGACCTTGTCCGGGGTCAGGGCGCCGTTGACCACGGCGCGCATGTCCCGGTCCTCCTCCATGCAGAAGATGCAGTTGTTGTTGCAGAGCGGCCCCACGTTGATGTGGACCCGCATGTCGCGCTGCTCGATGCGCTCGACCACGCCCTCCCGTGCTGCCTGCGTTCCCATGGTCTGCACTGTACGGGTCGGACCCGTGAGCGCAAGGCCCGAGGCGACGCCGCCTTGCAAAACGCGGACAATGTTGGTCTGCTTTCCAAGGCGCCCCCGAGAGGCCACGGTCGCCTTGAGGCGCGACCCCGGCGCCCGTACCCTGCGCGAGGAGGCACCCGTTGCTCGAAGCCCGCACCCACGACGAGCCCGTGGAGCGCCGCGCCCGCCGCGGCCAGCGCCGCGCGCTGATCAAGGTGGGCTACTCCTGCAACGACCACTGCGTCTTCTGCCACACGGACGACTACCGCCACTCGGGCGACGCGGACACGGCGAGCCTGCTGGCCAAGGTGGACCGGGCCCGCGCCGCCGGCTTCGACATGGTGGTCTTCTCGGGCGGGGAGGCGACCATGCGGCCGGACCTGCTGGAGCTGACCCGCCACGTGGCGCGGCGCGGCATGCTCCTCGGGTTCATCACGAACGGGCGCATGATGTCCTACGGGACGCTGGTCGAGAAGCTCCTGCGCCACAACCTCCGCTACGTCCACCTGTCCATCCACGGCACGGAGCGGGTCCACAACAAGTGCACCGGGGACCGGAGCTTCCAGCAGAGCTTCCAGGGCCTCGTGAACCTGACCGGGCGTGGCCTCGACCTGACGGTCAACTGCGTGGTCGTGGAGCAGAACCGGCGCTCCCTCCGCGACCTCGTCGACCTGCTGCTCCCCTACCCGGACGTGATGCTCAAGTTCTCGTGCTGCGAGCCCAAAGGGGCCGCGCTGCGCCACGAGGAGGCCGTGGTCCCGCCCCTGGCGGACGCCGCCGCCAGCGTCGTGGACGCCCTGGACTACGCCCGCGAGCGCATCGGCGACGGCCCTGGGCCCCGCTTCGCCATCGAGAACTTCCCCCTGTGCCTCATGGGCGAGCACCGCCACCTGGACGACGACCTCATGGCCAACCGCCTGCTGGTCATGAGCGAGGTCTGGGACGACGCCCTGGTCGACATCGACGACTTCAACAAGGTGAAGCCGCCCCCGTGCTCCGGGTGCGCGCTCTACGCCTCCTGCCCCGGCGTGTTCGTCGAGACCGCGCGCCTGCTCGGGTGGGAGGGCCTGCGCCCCGTGCCCCACGACGCCCCCCGCCCCGGCGCGGTGCCGAGCGTGCGCGGCGTGCCGCTCATCGTGCCTCGGGACCCGGCCGTCCCTGCCGGGTGGCGCCCCCCGGAGGAGGCGCGCATCGACATGGTGCCGCGCTACCCAGACGCCGCGCTGTTGACGCTGCTCGCCCCAGCCTGCGACCTGGCCTGCACCTTCTGCGTCGCTCCGGCTGGTGAGCACCGTTGGTCAACGCTGCACGGCGTCCGCGCGTCCATGCGCGCCCTGCGTACTCGCTGCGCCGCCGTCTCCATCGGCGGTGCCGAGCCGACGTCGGTGCCGTGGATCGCGTCCGCCCTGTCTTACGGGCGGGATCTGGGCTACCGGACGCTCCAGCTCCAGACGCACGCAGCCATTCCGGGCGATGCCGCGGGTCGCCTCGTCGACGCGGGGCTGACCGCCGTGGACGTGCCGATCCACGGCCCGACCCCGGCGATCCACCAGGCGGTCACGGGCGTCCGCGGCAGCTTCCGGCGGACTCTGGCTGGAATCGAGGCGTTTCGGGCTCGCGGCGTGCGCCTGGTCGTCCACGCGCCATTGACCTCTTCGCTGCTCCCCGTGTTGCCCGTGTGGCTCGACCTCGTGCGTTCCCTGGCGCCCGACGCCGCGTACCTGGAGCCCCTCTCCGAGGTGGGGGTCGGCTCATGGACCTCCGTGGCGCCGTCCTTCGCCGACCTGCGCGAGGCGCTGCTTCCGCTCCTCGACGACATCGCCGCGCTCCCCTTCCGCCTGGAGGTCCACGGCGTCCCCCCGTGCGTGCTCCCTGGGCTTCCGGCCCCGCTGCCCATGTCCAGCCCCCCCTTCCTCGTGGTGCCCTACGTCGAGCAGATCGCATCCTGGACGGGAGGCACCAGCCGGGGCTACGCTGCGGCCTGCGCGGGGTGCTCCGCGCGCGGGCGGTGCCCCGGGGTGCCCCGGGAGGTGCTCGACGATGCCCGCGCGGGTTCCCTGCGACCGCTCGACTAGAGCCTTCTTCGCGAGGTCCCATGCTGACCCTCGAGCCCGTCGACCCCGGTGAGGTGCTCGCCGGGGCGGAGCCCGCACCGCCGCCTGCCTTCGTGCTGGCCTGGCGCGACCTGACCCGTGAGCGTTACCGGGGCTCGACCCCCATCACCCTTCGCATCGCGCGCCCCGATGCCGCCATCGTGGGCTACGTCGTCGGTCTCGACCTGGATGGCCGGCTGGAGGCCCTTCCAGACCGCATGGTGGGCGTGCTCCTGCGCCGGGGCGCCCCGACATTGAACCTGGACGAGCTCCTCAAGGCGCTGCGATCCCTGGCCGGCGGCACCTTCCGCGTCAACGTGGCCCCCGTGGACCCGTCGCGCCTGTCCGTGCTGCCCTCGCACGGTCTCGAGCGCTTCCGCACGCACGAGGCGCACGTCCTGGAGGCTGCCTCCCCCGACGCCGCGTGGGAGCTGGTGAGCAAGGACGCCCGGGCTGCCATCCGCAAGGCGGAGCGGGACGGGGTCAAGGTGACCGTCGGCCGGGACGGCGCCACGCTGATGCGCTACCTGGGCCTCCAGGTCACGCGCAGCGCCCGCATGGGCGGCCCCCCCTTCGGGCGCCACGACCTGGACCGCCTGCGCGACGCCTTCGGGGAGGACGCCTCCGTCGCCGTGGCCGTCGCCGGCGGCGCCCCCGTGGCCGCGGCCCTCGTCGTGCGCGTGGGTGCCTGGGCCACGCTCGTGGACACGGCGGCGCTGCCTCCGCAGTACTTTGGTGCGGCGCACATGCTCGTCACCTGGGAGGCGGTCCGCCACGCGCTGAGCGCCGGTGCCCGCACCGTGGACCTGGGGATGCTGCCGCCCGACGATGCTGCCGGCCGCCGCTTCAAGGAGCAGCTCGGCGGGCGCCGGGTCCCCATCTATGGCATCGCGCCGGGCTGAGCCCCCGCTGGAGTGGAGGCACGATGAAGAGGTTCTGGCTGCTCGCGCTCGCCGTCGCCTGTGACAGCGGGTCCAGCGCGCCCGGTCACGCGGGCGACGGAGGCGCCGACTCGGACGACGCGATGAGCGACGTTTCCGCCGGACCGCCGAGCGACGCGGACGCAAACGTGGAGCGCGGCGACGACCTGGCCGGGGACGGGTCGGCGCCAGCTCCCGACGCCGCACCCGACGCCGCACCCGATGCCCCCGCGTGCCGCCCACCGACCGTGTGGAGCGGCCAGCCGGCCTTCGAGGACGCGACGGCCGAGGTGGGCCTCGTGGGCGTGACCGGCATCCGCCTGAGCGCGGCGGATCTGGACGGCGACGGCTACCCGGACCTCGTCGTCCGCAACGTGGGGCTGAGCACGCACGACCCGGGCGCCCCGCGCCTCGCGTGGGTCCTGATGAACCGCCCCGCCGAGAGTGGGGGCCGCCGCTTCGTCGATGCCACGGAGGAGAGCGGCTTCCTCGCCCTGCCCCAAGGCGGCACGGGCCGCACCTCCCAGATCGTGGTCTTCGGCGACGTGGACAATGACGGCGATCTGGACGCGTTTTCGGGCGTCTCGGTGAACCCTGACCCCTCCACGCCCGACAACGGCGACCGCAACGAGATCCTGCTCAACGCCGGTGACGGCACCTTTACCCTCGCCCCCGGAGGCGACCTGCGGCACCCGGACAAGCGCTACGCGGCGGGTGGCGCCTCGTTCGTGGATGCTGACCGCGACGGCCTGCTCGACCTGTTCGTGGGCTATGGGAATGGTGTGACCCAGCCGGACCTGGACCGCCTCTACGTGGGCGATGGGGCGGGGTCCTTCAAGGACATCACGAAGCTGGCGGGCCTCGTGACGCCGGGCTGGAGCAGCGTGGAGGTCCTCGACAGCGGCAAGGCGACCCGCAACACCTGGGGAACGACGGTCTGCGACGTGGACGGCGATGGATGGCCCGACCTGCTCACGGCCTCCTACGGGCGCCTGTGGAATGGGCTCTGGAAGGGGGGATTCGCCGGCGGGGTCCCCGCGTACACGGATCGTTCCGTCGAGAGCGGCTACGGCATGGATCAGCGCGTGGACTGGCACACCAACTTCAACGCTCAGTGCTACTGCCAGCTCGTCCCGGACGCCGAGGACTGCGGCGGCGTGCCGGCGCCCCCCGCGTACTTCCCCTGCACCACGGTCGGCGCGCTCCGCTGGAACCACGACCTCGACCGCCACCCGTTCCGACTGGGCGGCAACACCTTCAGCACGGCCTGCGCGGACGTGGACGACGACGGCGACCTGGACCTGGTCAACTTCGAGATCGTCCACTGGGACGTGGGCGACAGCTCGGACCCCATGGAGCTGCTCCAGAATGACGGCACGGGGACCTTCACGCGCCCGGGCAACGACGCGACGGGGCTCGCGCGCTCCTGGGACGACCTCGCGTGGAATGCTGGGGACATGGTCGGGGCCGTCTTCGACTTCGACAACGACGGGCGCAAGGACCTGTATGTCGGCTCCTCCGACTACCCTGGCACGCGCGGCTTCCTGTTCCACCAGGGGGACGACGGCCGCTTCGTCGAGGTCCCCCCAGGCCTTGGCATCGACCACGCGCGCTCCCAAGGCCTCGCGGTGGCCGACTTCGACCGGGACGGGGACCTGGACGTGGTCGTCGGCCACGGGACGGCCCGCTGCGACGGCGACCCGACCTGCTACGAGACCCAGGAGGTCCACTACTTCCGCAACGTCCTCGGGCACGCCGGCAACCACCTCCAGGTTCGCGTCGAGGGCGGCGCTGGGGCAAACCACGCCGCCATCGGGGCGCGCGTCCAGGTGACCGCCGGCGGCCGCACCCAGACCCAGGAGGTCGGGGGCGGCTACGGCCACGTCGGCATGCAGAACGACCTGGTCCTGCACTTCGGGCTCGGCGATGCCTGCGAGGCGGACGTCACCGTGCGGTGGCCCGACGCCGCGGGCACCACGGAGACCTGGACGACGGTGGCCGGGAACCGGCGAGTGCGGCTCGTTCGAGGGAGCCTGGCCGCCCTGGAGGAGTGATACCGCTCCCGGATGCGCGCGCTGGCGCCCCTCCATGCGGCCGCAGGGATTGGACTTCCGGCGATTCTTCTCTGTAACCGCAGCCAAAGCTGTTGGCACTATGGCCTCTTTGCGCTAGTATCCCGCGGAACTTCATGGAGGTGCGGCAGAGTGCGCAGGTGGGCGGCTACCGAGGTCCCCGCGGTTCGCGCTGCACGCACCCGCAGCGGGACGCTGAGAAGAGAGATGCATGGCCGGGGAAGAGATACTCGTCGCCGATGACGACAGGCAGAGCGTGCTCCTGCTGCAGCACTTCCTCGGGAGGGACGGCTACAACGTGCGCGTGGCGACCGACGGTCGCCAGGCCATGGACTTCCTCGACCTGGGGGTCGAGACCGGCGTGCTGCCGGACTTGGTGATCCTCGACGTGCACCTTCGGTTCGCGGACGGGTTCCAGGTCCTGCGTCACATCCGGGAGGCCATCGGTCCCAAGCTGCGAGTGCTGATGCTTTCGCAGCAGAGCAGGGAGGAAGACGTCATCCGGGCCCTGGACTCCGGGGCAATGGACTTCGTCGGCAAGCCCTACAGCATCGACATCTTGCGTGCCCGGGTCAGAAACCTGTTGAGGTGCGAGCGTTGCGAATGAACGTGCTACCCCGCCACGTGTTCGCCGCCGCCGTCCTGCTCTTCGTCACCCAAGGGGCGGCGTTGGCGCAGGCGCCGCGGAGTCCATCCGGTCCCGTCGAGGCTGGTGCGCCAGCGAAGCCGGCGATGCCGGCCGGCACGACGGAGGAGTCCCGCCAGATCCTTGACCTGCTCGCCCGCCGGGACGCCCGCTCTCTGGCGGCCATCGAGAGCATGGCCGCGCAGCGTGAGCAGCAGCAGAGGTGGGGCGACGCTGCCCAACTCTATGAGCTGATCGCCGACGTGTGGGGGCCGTCGCCCGCGGTGCACTTCCGTGCGGCGCGCGCCCTTGCCTTCGCGGGGGACCACGAGCGCGCCGCCCGGTGGCTCGACCGCCTGCGGGAGGAGGACCCGGGCAACAAGGACGCGCTGCTGCTGGAGGCGCGGGTCCACGCCTGGGGCGGCCACTACCAGAAGGCCGCGGCCCTGGTCGAGCAGGCCAAGGCCGCGGGCGTAGACACCGAGGAGCCCTACCTCGTGCTCGGCGACATGCTGTACTGGCAGGGACGCTACGACGAGGCGCGGGTCCAGTACGAGCTGGCGCTCCTGCGGGCTCCCCAGAGCCCCCACGCGCTGCGGGCCGCGGCTCGCAACCTGATGGCCATGGGCGACCACGAGGGGGCGGCCCGCTACGCTCCGGGCCTGCGCGATGCGGGTGATCTGGAGACCGTGCGCATGATCGAGGGCGGTCCCGAACCCGAGGCCTCGGCGCACCCCTGGCGCGTGGACCTCGCGTACACCTTGTTCCTGAACCTGGAGCGCCCCGACTGGCACGGGGTCAACGTCGCCCTGAGCTACGCCTTCAGCCCGGCGGCGATGTTGGGTGTTGCGGCGGACATCATGATCCGCGAGGACCTGCCGTCGACCGAGGTGGATCCCTTCCTCTCGATCTTCGGGGCCTTCAAGCCCGCGGACTGGTTCCGCTTCGACATCGATCTCGGCTTCACCATCGAGCCCGCGTTCCGGCCGGCCTTCCGCGCCCACGTACAGCCCTACTTCCGGGTGGCAGAGTGGCTCGAGATCTACGCGACCTACGCCATCAGCGACTACCGCAACGCCAACGCCGATCAGACCGGCGACCTGTGGATCCACCAGGTCGGCCCGGGCCTGCTCTTTCACGCGGGCCCCGTGAGCATCGACCTCGGCTATCGCGCCAACCTCTACTCCGAGGACTCGCTCGATCCGGGTCACCTCGGCCGCCTGCGCATCGACTGGCAGGTCATCGACGTGCTGCGCCTGTTCGGGGCGGCCTCCTACGGGAGCGCCGTGGAGGTGTTCTACGAGGAGAGCGCGGTGGTCGCCGGCAACATCGACGCCATCATCCAGGACTCCATGTCGTTCCTGGCCGGCATCGGGTGGGACTTCCACGAGCAGCACGGCATCGACCTGACCTGGGCCTACTGGACCACCGACCCGGATCGGGACAACCAGCCTGTGGTGGGCATCTTCCAGCACTCGCTGACCCTGCACTATGCAGTGCGCTTCTAGGAGGGGACCATGGACTGGATCTTCGAAGGAATCCGGGTCCTCTCACGGGACCCCATCTACGACCTGGTGCTGAAGATCGTCCTCATCCAGACGATCCTCGTGCTGACGACGCTCAACGCGGTGCTGCTGTTCCGCGTCGTGCGCAACTCCCTGGACACCCGGCGGGCGCGGGTGCGGCGTCGCATCGAGCCGCGCCTGTTGGAGTACCTGGAGGGCCAGCTCGACGAGGCGTGGATGAACGTCGCGCTCCGCAAGCTGCCCAAGTCCGAGCTGCGGGGGCTCCTGCTCAAGCACTTCGAGGTGACGTCGGGGCGGGCCCGGGAGCGGCTGGTGGAGCTCTACATCCAGCTCGGCTTCGACAAGGCCGACGTGCGCGGCACCTATAGTTGGGCGTGGTGGCGACGGGCCAACGCGCTCCGCGCGCTGGGGCGCCTGGAGAACGAAGCATTCCGGCCGGTCTTTCTTCGCACGCTGCGCGACAAGCACGAGCTGGTCGGCATCGAGGCGGCCAAGGCGCTCGGCTGCGTCGGCGATGTGCGGGGCCTGGAGGCGCTCGCCGAGATGGTGCGGCACCCGAGCCGCTGGGCGGCGCTGCTCTTCGCGGAGGTCGCGCGGAAGGTCGGCCCCGAGGGCCTCGCCTATGTGCGCGGCCTGGTCGCCGACGACCCGCGGCCCGCCGTCCGCGCCACGGCCCTCGACGCCCTGCGCATCGCCCGCGACATGGGCTGCGCCGACGTGGTCCGGCCGCTGCTGGCCTCCGAAGACAAGGAGCTGCGCGCCCGCGCCGTCAAGACCCTGTCCGAGGTGGGAGCGGTGGACACGGTGCCCGACATCCTGCGCCTGCTCAACGACGAGGCGTGGGAGGTCAAGGCCCAGGCCGTCAAGGCGGTGGCTCGGCTCGGCTCGGACGAGCAGGTCTTCCGGGCGCTCCGCTGGGCCCTGGGCGACCAGAGCTGGTGGGTGCGGCTCAACGCAGCGCAGGGGTTGGTGAGTCTTGGGGAGCGCGGCAGGTCCATCCTCACCGAGGTCAGCCGGACGTCACCGGACCCGTTTGCTCGTGACATCGCGACCTACGTGATGCGCAACGGGGCCACCCCGTCGTCGGCAACCACGACCATCGCGCACGAGAGGGGGTAGCCGCGTGTTCTCCGATATCATCTTCGCGCTCAACCTGTTGGTGCTCGTGTACTTCATCGCGATGAACACGAGCTACACGGTCCTGCTGGTCTTCTCCTTCATCGACATCGTGCGCCACAAGCGCCGCTCCGACGCTTGGGACCTGGACTCTCTGCTCCAGTCACCCCTCGCGCTGCCCATCAGCATCGTGGCGCCGGCGCACAACGAGGAGGCGAACATCGTCGACAGCGTCCGCTCGCTCCTGAACCTCAAGTACAGCGAGTTCGAGGTCATCGTCGTCAACGACGGGTCCACGGACTCTACCCTCGCGGAGCTGACCCGCGCCTTCCAGTTGGAGCTGGTGCAGACCGTCTACCAGCGGCAGCTCGAGACCCAGGACGTGCGCGGAATCTATCGCTCCGCGGCCATTCCGCGCCTGACCGTCGTGGACAAGGAGCAGGGGGGCAAGTCGGACGCCCTCAACGCGGGAATCAACCTGGCGCGCTACCCGCTCTTCTGCTCCATCGACGCGGACACCATCATCAACCGCGACGCGCTGCTGAAGGTGGTCGTGCCCTTCATGGAGGACCCCCGCCGTACAATCGCCGCCGGCGGCACGGTCCGCACGGCCAACGGCTGCCAGGTGGACGACGGGGTCGTGACCAAGATCGGGCTCGGCAACCGCCTCCTGCCCCTGTTCCAGACCATCGAGTACCTGCGGGCCTTCCTGTTCGGGCGCATCGGCTGGAACCTGCTTGGCGGCAACCTGATCATCAGCGGCGCCTTCGGGTTGTTCCGAAAAGACTCGGTCGTGGCCATCGGAGGCTACGACACGGACACGGTGGGTGAAGACATGGAGCTCGTCATCCGGCTCCACCGCTACCACCGGAAGCGCAAGATCCCATACCGCATCGTGTTCGTGCCCGACCCCATCTGCTTCACCGAGGTGCCCGAGTCCCTGGGCGCCCTGTCCCGCCAGCGGGACCGCTGGCAGCGCGGCCTCATGGAGAGCCTGGCAACCCACCGCGGGCTGACCCTGAACCCCCGCTACGGCGTGGTCGGGTTGCTGGCGTTTCCGTTCTACATCCTGTTCGAGATGCTCGGGCCGCTCATCGAGCTGTTCGGATACACGATGGTGATCATCAGCTTCGCCGGCGGCATCGTAGACCTGCCGTTCCTCTTCATGTTCTTCCTCGTGGCGCTCCTCTATGGCGTGTTCCTGTCCATCGCGACCGTTCTGCTGGAGGAGATCTCCTTCGCGCTCTACCGCTCGAACAGCAGCTTGCTCTGGCTGTCGCTCTTCGGTGTCCTGGAGAACTTCGGGTATCGCCAGCTCACCTTGCTCTGGCGGCTCAAGGGTATCGTGAAGTTCTTCTTCGGCGCCAAGGGCTGGGGCCGCATGGATCGGCGAGGCTTCCGCGGCGCCATGGGGAGGGCGGCATGATCCGGCGGCTGGTCTTCCTCATCGTCTTCCTGGTGGTGATCGGCCTGATCATCATGTCGCCCTACATCGCCTGGATCATGGGGCCCTCCAAAGACCTGCGCATCACGGTGGTCACCAAGACCGTGCCCTTCGTGAGCTACAAGGAGCACGGCTCCGTGTTCTGGGTGCTCAATCATCTGCGCTACCCGGCGCCGGAGGGGCACGACGCATGGGCGCTGTCGACGGACCACGTCGGGTACTACCCTGGGCTCCGCTACGTCATGGCGCAGCTCAAGGGGGTGCCTGAGGCGGAGGCGCGCTGGTGGAGCACGTGGCGTTCGGTCGACGACGGGGAGCTTGCCGGGACCAACGTGCTCTATCTGGCAGACACGTATGGGGCCTACGAGCTGGACCTGAAGCACATCGACACGGAGGAGGAGCACCGCGTGCGCAACCCTCCTGTCTACGGTGGTCTCACGGACGATGAGATGGGTGCCATTGAGCGGTACGTGGGGCGTGGCGGGCACATCATCGCGGAGTTCAACTCCTTCGCGCTGCCGACGGAGACCAGCCCGCGCCAGCGCCTGGAGAAGGTGCTCCACGTGGACTGGAGCCACTGGATTGGCCGCTTCGTCGAGGACCTGTCGGACCCGCTCGACCTGCCCTGGTGGGTCTACGAGCTGTGGAAGAAGACCCACGGGGCCACCTCGTGGCACTTCAGCGGCCCCGGCTTCATCTTCTTCGACACGAAGGAGAACCTGGTCGTGCTCCAGGTGGGCAAGGACATCGGCGACGAGCTGTGCAAGATCTACAACGTGGACAACAACGACCCGGTGCTTCGCGGAGTGTCCGACGCGGTCCCCTACAACTACTGGTTCGACATCGTGAGGCCCGGGAAGGGCACGACGGTCCACTCGGAGTTCGTGATCGACGTGCGGCCCGCGGGGCAGAAGAAGCTCGACGAGTGGGGCATCCCGTCGCGTTTCCCGGCCATCACGAGCTGGAAGGGGGACTACCAGGCCTGGTACTTCGCCGGCGACTTCGGCGACACGGTCATCGAGGACGAGCCCTACGGAGTCGCGTGGTATCCGTCCTACAAGCGCTACTTCGCCCGCTACCGCCAGAGCGCCACCAACGAGTGGTTCTTCTGGGAGTACTACCTGCCGCTCATGGAGAACGTCCTCGGTGGCATGGAGCGCAACTGACGCTCCGGCGCCTCGTCCGCCCCATCGTCGCTGCGTGGCACCCCGGCGCTGGCGTGCGGTCGGTGGCTTGGCCCTCGCCATGATCCTCGGCTCGATGGCCTGCGCCCCCACACCCCGCGAGATTCGCATCGGGCCGCTGTCGCCGTGTGCCGACGTGGGCCTCGAGCCGGGGGACCTGGCTGGCGCTGCGGAGCGGGCGGCCCGCTGGCTGACGCTGGTGCCCTACGAGGTCGAGGCCACCTACGAGCGTGACGGAGACGACACCGAGGCCCTGCGTCCGGTGGCCGGGGAGCGCCTCGCGGTGCTGTCCTTCCCCGAGCCCACCGGCGACGACCGCATCGACCCGTGGTTCGTGCCCGTCGGGCGCTCTTTCGCTTACGACGACGCGCTGGTCGCCATCGTGCTCTTGGAGCGGGGTGAGCCGGGCCGTGCGGCGGGGGTCCTGCGCACCCTGGAGTCGCTCCAGGCCGACGATGGGGCCATCGGCTTCTCCTTCAACACCATCGGGGACACCTTCTACAACCGCCGCTACGTGAGGGCTGGGACCGTCGCCTGGGTCGGGTACGCCTTCGCCATGTACGAGCGGGTCACGGGGGAGCACACCTTTCGGGCGGCGGCGCTGCGGGCTGCGGCCTGGCTCCTGCGGCAGCGCGTGGACGCTCCGGGGGATCCCCGGGACGGCCTGGTGCTGGGGGGCAGTGGGCGCTGGGACCGGAACCAGGAGACCTTCCACCCGGACTTCGTCCTGGATGCCGCGGTCACCGAGCACCAGGTGGACGCGTGGTTCTTCCTGGACCTGCTCTCTGCGCTCACCGGGGACGGAGAGCTGCGTCAGGCGGCATCCTGGCTCGGAGACGCCGTCGAGCAGCGCCTGTGGCTGGCCGAGGAAGGACGCTTCGCGGCGGCCGCTCGTGAGGATGGCCTGGTCCTGGACGAGGCGCTGGACGCGGCCGGGAGCTGGACGGCGCTCATGCTGCTGGCGCGGGGGCGTGCCGAGGCGGTCCCGGGTGTCCTGGACCGTCTCGACCGGCGCTTCGGGTTGCGCAGGGGTGTGCTCGTGGGGCACCGCGCCTACGCGGGCGTGTCCGCAGACCACGGCGTGGACTGGGACCTGCTGCCCTCCATCTGGTCGGAGGGCACCCTCGGAGTGGCCCTGGCCAAGCTGCGCGCGGGGGACGGGACTGGGGCGCGGGAGCTGCTGGCGACCGTCGCGCGGCTCCAGTGTGCCGCGGGCGCCGGGGGAGTGCCCGTGGCGTCCCACGACGCGCCCGATCTCACGGTGGGTGTCGGCGCGGCGCCCACCGCGTGGCTGGTCCTGGTGGCTGGCGAGGCAAGCCGCGGACCGTCGCCCTTCCCCCTGTGGGCGCTGGCGACGGGCGCTCCCATGCCCTACACTTCGCCGAGCACAGCCACCTCCCTCACGGAGACACGCCATGACTCGACGCGCCCTACTCGTACTGCTCCTCGCGGCCTGCGGTGACGAGGGCCTCAGCGGCTCTGGCGTCGACGCGGGGGCAGCAGACAGTGGGCCGGAGACCAGCGCGGGTGCCGACGGGAGCGGGGCCGGGGACGTCCCGGTGGGCAAGGACGTGCTCGGAGGGGACGCCGGCGGGGGCGGGGACGTCCACCTGGGGGAGGTCGACGCGACCCTCGACTGCCCCGGCGGCTTCGGCTGCCCCTGCAACGTCAACGAGGAGTGTGACAGCAACTGGTGCGTGCCGTCCCTGGACGGCCTCGTGTGCACCCAGACCTGCATCGAGAACTGCCCCGCGGGCTGGACGTGCCAGGCCATCGTCAACACCCCACCGGACATCACCTACATCTGCGCCCAGGTCTCGACGCAGCTCTGCAAGCCCTGCGACAAGGACTCGGAGTGCACCGAGGGCACGGGCAACGCCGACAACCGTTGTGTGTCCTACGGCGGGATCGGGAGCTTCTGCGGCATCCCTTGCGGTGACGCCTGCCCCGAGGGATACACGTGCGACGGGGAGCAGTGCGTGGCGACGGTGGGAGACTGCCCTTGCCCCAAGGCCTTCTGGAACACGTCGACGACCTGCTCGAACACATCGGATGCCGGAACGTGTAGCGGGAAGCGCACCTGCGGGCCCGAGGGGTGGGAGGCCTGCACGGCGGCGGTGCCTGCGGTCGAGGCGTGCAACGGCAAGGACGACGACTGCGACGGCGCGACGGACGAGGACGTGGAGCCCCTCTCCTGTGGGCTCGGCGTGTGCGCGCACCAGGTGCCCGGGTGCGTGGGCGGGGTGCCCCAGGCGTGCAACCCGTTCGAGGGCGCCGTGGCCGAGGTGTGCAACGGCAAGGACGACGACTGCGACGGAGAGACGGACGAGCTGTGGCCCGACAAGGGCACGCCCTGCGACGGTCCGGACGCGGACCTGTGCGCCGAGGGGGGGTGGGTGTGCTCCAGCGACGGCGGGACGCTTGTGTGCGAGGGGGATGACACGGCGCATGCGGAGGTGTGTGACGGGCAGGACAACGACTGCGACGGGGACACGGACGAGGCGTCAGACCTCGGGGTGACGAGCTGTGGCCTCGGCGTGTGCGAGCACCAGGTCCCCAACTGCCTCGGCGGGGTGCTGGCGCCGTGCGACCCGATGGAGGGGGCGGAGGCGGAGGACGAGCCCGACCCGTCGGGGCTGGACTCGGACTGCGACGGTCTGGATGGGACCGTGGCGCTCGGGGTGTTCGTGGACGGCGTCGGGGGGAAGGCTGGCAACCCAGGCACCCGGGAGGAGCCCCTCAAGACCATCGCCCAGGGCATCGCCGCGGCGCAGGCGGCCCAGAGGCCCCATGTCTACGTCTCGCAAGGCATCTACGCGGAGACCGTCGAGCTGCAGGCGGGCATCAGCCTGTTCGGCGGCTACAGCGCCAAGAACGGGTGGGGGCGCAGCAAGTCCTACGTGACGCAGATCCAGGGCGGGTCCGTGGCCGTCCGGGCGGAGGGCATCGGCGTGCCGACCATTCTGGACGGGTTCACCATCACGAGCGCCAACACCGGTGGCAGCGGCGCGAGCAGCATCGGCGTGCTGATCAGCGGTTCGACCGGGGTCGAGCTGCGCTACAACACCATCGAGGCCGGGGCTGGAGGTGCGGGCGCGGCGGGTGCGCCCGGGAGCCAGGGCGCGACGGCTGGGACGGGGACCGGCGGGCAGAGCGGCTGTGAGAATGGAACGGCGTGCATCGGCATTTGCGGGTCCTGCGCCAAGCCGGTGGGAGGGGCCGCCGGCACGAGCCCGTGCGGTGCGGCAGGAGGCAAGGGCGGCGACGGGGGCGACAGCGGGGGCAAGGGCGGCGATGGCGGGAAGGGGGGCGGCCTCAATGGTGGGGCCGGGGGCCCAGGCGGCGCCAAGACGCAGAACGGGACGGCGGGGACCAAGGGAGGGCCCGGGGCGCCTGGCCAGCATGGGGCAGGAGGGGGTGAGCTCGGAGAGTTCACCGCGACGGGGTATTTCGGTGCAGGCGGCGCCCCGGGCGGCGCAGGCGGCGCGGGCAGCGGCGGCGGTGGCGGCGGTGGTGGCGGGGGCGACGAGGCCGGGTGCTTCACCTTGAGCTGGTGCAAGACCTACGGTTCGAGCGGCGGCGGCGGTGGTGGCGGCGGCTGTGGAGGGACTCCCGGCGGAGCAGGGGGCGGCGGCGGCGGCTCCTTTGGGGTGCTCGTCTACGGGGGCAAGCCGGCGCTGCTCGGCAACGCCATCGCGTCCGGCGCCGGTGGCACGGGCGGGGCTGGCGGTCAGGGAGGGCTCGGCGGGAGCGGCGGGCCCGGCGGTCCTGGCGGCGCCAAGGGCGACCAGGACAGCCAGGGCGTCGGCCTGCAGGGTGGTGACGGTGGGAATGGTGGCGCAGGTGGGGCCGGCGGTGGCGGTGGTGGCGGTCCGTCGGTGGCGGTGGTGTGCAGCGGAGGGGCTGCGCCGGTGCTCTCGGGCAACCAGTTGACGGCGGGCTTCGGGGGCGCGGGCGGCGGGAGCGCCGGCAACCCGGGCGCCAAGGGGCTGAGCGCGACGACCTTCGGGTGCTTCTGATCGGCGGGCGGCGGGGGCGTCGCCTCGGGAGCAGCGGCTCACGACCGGGACGCGAACACCTGCTCACGGGTAAGCCCGAACAGGCGGGCGGCGTTCTCCCAGAGCACACGGCGCCGCGCGCCGGGGTCCCCCTCCGTGGCCTCCAGCACCTTCGCCAGCGGGATCGCCTGGTGATAGAAGGGCCAGTCGGACCCGAAGAGGACCCTCTCTGGAGGGGCCTCCCGCACGATGCGCTTCACGTTGGTCGCCGACTGGCTCGACATCTCCATCCACACGTTGGGGTAGGCGCGGCAGAGGTCGAGGGCCATCTCCATCTGCAGCGCCCCCGAGTGCCCGAGGATGAACGTCGTCCGCGGGTTGGCGTGGATGGCGGGCCAGTAGTGCTTGAGGTGTGACAGGTAGCGCCCGAGCCGCGGCTCGATGCCCACGGGACCGCAGTGCCAGAGCACCGGCAGGTCGAGCTCGGCGCACACCCGGTAGAGTGCCATGGCGCGCTCGTCGTCCGGCGCCACCATCTGGACCGCCGGGTGGACCTTCACGCCGAGGGCACCCAGGGTCTTCTGGGTCGCCAGGCGCCCGGCCACGTCGTTCGACCAGGGGTGGACCGACCCCATGCTGAGCAGGGTTGGGGCCCGCTCTGCCACGTCGAGGTAGGTCTCGGCGTTGCGGGAGATGCCGGGCAGCTCGATGGGGAGCAGGATGGACAGGCCGACACCCATGTCAGCCATCTCACGCATCAGGTTCGGCGCTGTGTGGGTTCGCCGCATTCCCCCGGCGCCCAGGCTGCCCAGCGTCAGGTCCCGCTTCATGCGGGTCAGGTCATCGTCCGTGAAGTTGCGGTTGACGTAGGTGTCCATGTCGAGCCGCCGCTCCAAGGGCAGGTAGTGCTCCGTCTGCGGGTGCTCCTGCCACAGGTCCACCTGCATGGGGCGGCCGTAGGCCAGGGCCAGGTGGGTGTGTACGTCGACGGCGGGCTCCACCGAGGAGTCCTCGAGGACGATGCGCCCCTCCTTCAGCGTGAACCAGGGCAGCTCGGCGAGGGCATAGGCATCGGCGTACTCGTGGGTCTGGCACATGGGCACCTCCGGCGGGGGATGGTAGCCGATGTGGACTGGCGGGGCCAGCGAGGGGGATCAGCGGCAGCGATACTGCCGGATGCTCCCCTTCTCGGTGGTGATGGCCACGGTCTGGTCGGCGAGGACCGCGATCCCCTCCACCTTCTCGAAGGCGAGGGGCGGTGGGATGGGCTTGAGGTGGAGCGGCTCGAAGGTCTCCGCGTCCAGCTCGACCAGGATGGCGCCGCCGTCGGTGATTGAGGTGGCCAGCAGCCGTCCAGTCGCCGGGTCGTGGGTCAGATCGGTCAGCTTGCCCTGCGCTTCGGTGCTCTTGAGCTTCACCAGGGGCTCGAGCACGAGCTGTGGTGAGCCGTCCTGGAAGTGCACGCGGTACTTGTCGGCCGTGTTCTTCGCGAAGAGCAGGAGGTGGTCGCCGGTCCACTCCAGGCACTCGGAGTTGGTGCGCTCCTTCGGTGGGAGCGTCCACTGCTGAGGTGGGGCGAGCAGCGCATAGGTGCCAGGCTGGGCGGCGACGCGGAAGCGCACGACGTGGCCGTCGGTACAGACCCCCTCGCCGCGGGTGCAGTTGTTGCCGGGCGACTCCAGGGCCGCGAGCTCGATGGTGGCCGCGGTGGGGGGGCCGCTGACCGAGAGGACCGTGATGGCCTCGAAGTCCCCGGCAGGGAGGACCTCCACGCGGCCATCCCGCTTGCCGCTCGCGTCCACGAAGTCGAGGGTGAGGCCCTTGTCGCCGTGCGTCACCAGCAGGTCCTGGTCCGTCATCGTGCGAAGGCCCGGGACGGCCGCGAGGCTCGATGACTCGTTCGTGTCGTCCGGCAGGGTGCCCGAGGCGACGATCTCGCAGGTGCCAAGATCCAGCGGGGAGGGGAGGGGGACCGGGCCGGTGTCCGGGACGTCGGGGGTGTCGGCAGGGCCGTCGCTCGCGGGGGCGTCCGCCGGGGGCTCGACGTCTGTCGAGGCGTCGCGGGAGTCGCCCTGGTGCGTGTCCACCGTCTCGACGGGGGCGTCGCTCGGAGTAGCGCAGGCGGCGAGCAGGGAGATGGCGATGAGGGCGCGCATGGGCAGAGAGCGTAGCCATCCTGGCGGGTGGACACAACCGTTGGCGGGGGTGCAGCGCAGGGGAGCGTTGGGGGGGCGATGTGCGGTAGGATGTGGAAGGAGGTGGACATGCGCGCTTGGATGGTGGCATCGGTGGTGGTCGCTGCCTGTGGCGGCGGTGGGGCGGCGGGCGGCGCCCTGGGCGGAGGGGACGGCGGGGCAGACGTGGCCCCGCAGGACGCAGCCGACAGCGGGGCCGACGCGGTGGTCAGTCGTACGACGGGTGACTCGGGAGTTTTCGAGGCCCCAGGGGACGCGACGGCCCTGTCAGACGGAGAGGGGGCTGCGGACGCGGGAGACGGAGGCTCAGCGGGCGGTGGGGACACCGGGCCCAGGGTCTATCCTGATCCGTCCTTCGTCCATGTGGAGAAGAGCGCCCCGGTGGACTCGGCGAGCGCCCCCTATCTCGCGGACGTCGCTCACCAGTTTCGGACCACCGCGGCGCTGCCGGATCTGGACGCGCGGGCGGTCACCGTGGGAGCGGGAGTGTGGGTGGGCACTCCGTCCGGACTCTACCGTCTGGACGAGACCTTTGTCCTCGAGGCGCCTGGGGCGGTGGTGGACCTGGCACCGCAGGGCGACTCGGTGGTCGTTCTGCGAGAGGGCGACGTGGAGCTGGCAGATGGAGCGGTGGTGTCGCTCCCCTCCGGGGAGTGGGTCGCTGTCGCCTCTGGCGAGGGTGGCGTCTGGGTGGGGGGCAGCGCAGGATTGCTCCATGTGACGGACATCGCCGAGGGCACGCCAGTGACGATCCCTGTGCGAGACGTGGCCGTCGATGCCGGTGGGACCGCGTGGGTCGCCACGGCGCAGGGGGTCAGGGCGGTGGCGGGGGAGCAGGTGGTGGTGTACGACGCCGCCGGCGGCGCCCTGCTCGACGACGACGTGCGCGCGGTGGTGTGCGACCCGGTGCTGGGGACGTGGGCGGGCACGGCGACGGGTGTCTCGCGCCTCGATTCGCCGGCCCACCTGCCCGCGGGGAAGGGAGGACTGCCCGCGGACGACGTGCGCTCCCTCGCTGTGTACGGCGACCGGCTGATCATCGGACACGGCGTAGGGGCGACCGCCATTCGTGTGGGCGATGGGGCGACGGACCACTGGTGCGGTCTCCGGTGGCTCCCCTCGGACCAGGTGCGCGCCGTGGCGGCGGGTGAGGACGTGTGGGTGGCCACAGCGGCGGGAGTCTCGCGCGTCCGTTGGGAGGAGCGGACCCTGGGGGGTATAGCGGCCGCATTCGACGAGCAGATTGAGGAGTTCTGGCGCATGGACGGGTTCGTAGCGCCTGATGCGTGGCTCGACGATCCGTGGGACCCGTCGGGCCTCGCGCTCTCTGACTCGGACAACGACGGCCTCTGGACCCAGATGCAGGTGGGGGCTTTCTGCTATGCCTACGCGGCGACGGGAGACGTCGCGTTCAAGCAGAAGGCCCGCAAGGCCGCAGAGACGATGCGGCTGCTCGTGGAAATCCCCGCGCACGACTTCGAGCTGGCGGGGCTGGGGCGCGGCTTCGTGGCTCGCTCCCTCGTGAGGGACGACGAGGGCTGGGTATTCTCCGGCAAGGCGGAGAGCGACCGGTGGCATCTGGTGGAGCACGAGGGTCGTCAATACTACTGGAAGGACGACACCTCGTCCGATGAGTATGCGGGACACTTCTTCGGGTGGCCGCTTTACTACGATCTCTGCGCCGATGACGAGGAGAAGGCGCAGATTGCGGACCTGATCAGTGATGTCGCGGGGTATCTGGTCGACCACGGCCTAAAGCTCATCGACCTCGACGGCGAGAAGACCACCTTTGGACACTGGCACCCGGAGCAGATCGCAGCGGCGGCCGGGGGAGTGGAGCCCTGCCTGGAGGCGGCGGCGCTGTCGGCGACGCCCTTCGAGGCCGCGTCCGCCTGCATCGCGTCCTGGTATGGTGAGGGGTGGCTCAACTCCATCGAGATCATGGGGCACCTGCTGGCGGCGTGGCACATCACGGGGGAGCAGCGCTTCTACGACGCCTACGACGAGCTGGTGCGCGACCACGGGTACGGCGAGGTGGCCATGCCCCACGCGGACACGTTCACCATCACCAACCCCTCCCACATGAACCACTCGGACCACGAGCTGGCCATGCTCTCCTACCACACGCTGATCCGCTACGAGCCGGATCCGGAGCGGCGCGCCCTGTGGATAGAGAGTCTGCTGTTTCTGTACGAGCACGAGCGCGTCGAGCGGAACCCGCTGTGGGTGGCACTCGTCGCGCTTCTGGCAGGCGCCGGCAGCGCGGACGTCGCGGACGGGATCCAGAGTCTCCGTGAGATGCCGCTGGACAGGCGCGAGCTGCGGGTGGACACGAGCCACCGCAAGGACGCAAACGACTGGCCGCTGGACCGCTTCGACAAGCCCCAGTGGCAGGAGGTCTTTCCCTACGACGAGATTCGAACCATTTGGTGGAACGGCAACTTCCACGTCAAACAGCACGGGGGCGAGGGTCACGGGCTCTCTGGCCCCATGGCCTGGCTCCTCCCCTACTGGGCGCTCCGGTACAGCGGGCTGCTGGGAGAGTGATGTTCGTCTCAACCAGGGAGATCGCGGCAGGGATGCCCGGATTGGGCAGAGACGAGGGGCGCCACGTCGTGGTCGGAGCGGTGTCTCGATCCGTGTCGGTACAAGCCAGTCGCGCCACCCAACCCCTGACGGTCAGAGGGAGCCCGGGCCTCGCGGGACCGCTACCCATGATCGAGCCCTGGGGCCCTCCCGAGCCCTTGACACGACGGGCGCACTGGGCGAAAGCACGGAGGTCGGCGGGAGCGGGTGTGCAGGTGATCATGACGCGGCAGACAAGCCATCGGGCACCCTGTTATGTGGCGCGCCACATAACGGGGTGCAGGAACCACGTCTGGCTGGAGGTGCACCACCTCCGGCCGCGCAGCGACGGCGGCAACCACGCCCACGGCAGCCTCACGGTCTTCTGTGCCGCCCACCACGACGCCCTCCACCGCGGCTTCCTCGTCATCGAGGGCAGCGCCGACGCCACCCTCCGCTTCTCCCACGCGGACGGCACCCCCTACGGAGAGGCCCCGAGACCCGCCGACGTGGACGCCAGCTCCGACGCCTTCGCCGCCCTGCGGGGCCTCGGCTTCAGCGAGACCGAGTCGCGCCAGGCGCTGGCCGCCGCTCGCACCCACGTGGGTGCGGGCGCGAGCGCCGAGGCGCTGATCACCGCCGCGCTCCGCCGCACCCTCGACCGAGCCGCGTGAGACTTCCGCCCCACGAGGCGACCCCACATCCAGCGCGCGACGCTCGAGGGCGCCGGCTCCCACAACGACGGGGTCCGGCCTGGAGGCTCACCCCTGCAGCTCCTGACGATTGACCGCACCGACCCATCCAGTGGTCCCCGGACCGAGCGCACCCTCCGGCACGAGCTCCGCCGCCGCCCACCGAGTCCCGGGGTACTCCGCCGGCTGCCTCGGAGCCTGCGCCACACCCGCCGCGGCAGGTTCACGTCGGTCAAGAGCCACGCAGTTGTAAGTACTCAGTTCTCTCAACTTGTCTTGTGTGTGGGTCGGTCAGAGCAGCTCGCGTCGCTTCGCGGTGGCGTCGGTCTGCGGAGGTCGACTCCAGGCGCCGGTCAGCTTTACGAGCGCCGTGTGCACTGCGCACTCGGTGGGTCGCTGGTCCATGTAGTAGACGGGACAGCGGCCGATCTCCACGACCGTCATGCCGAGCTCGCGAGCCCGGGCGACCGCGGCAGGGTGTCCGGTCTGGAAGCTGAACCAGACCCGGGTGCAGCCCGCCGCGTGCGCCGACTCGACGCCGCGGACGGCCGTGCGGGGCTTCATCCAGATGATGGCCAGGTCTCCATGATCGGCGGGAAGGTCCTCTACGGCACCGTACACCTTGCCGCCCTTCGTCTTGCCGCGAGACGCGGGAAGTCCCCCGAGGTCGAGGCAGTAGAAGCGCTTCGCCGCCTGCGTGTAGACGTGGTACGAGAACGCCGGGAATCGCCCCTCCGAGGAGTCTCCGATCAGCACGAAGCCCTCGGCCCTCTGAATTACGTCTTCCAGTGGATGTGTCACGGTTGCCTCCGTTGGCGTGGCGTCTGACGGGTTGGAGGTGTCTGGCTGTCCCGCAGCTGCTGTCAGAGCGTCGCGACTCGCCCAACTGCCGCTGCGTAGGCCGCCGTGCGAGGAGGCCTGACTGGCGAGAGCGTGTGCTCGCAGTAGAAGCGCAGGGCCTCGGTCTCCGCGTCTCGACGGCTCTCAGACGTCTCGGACGCGATGTCTGCGGCCCAGGCAGCGGCGAAGAACGCGTCCGCCAGCGCCTCCGCGTGCGGCTTCAGCATGAGCCCCGCGACGCCGTGGTCTCCTACCCCCAAGACCTCACGGATCGCGTCCTCCGCCCGGTCCACGGACTCCACGGCAGGCTGTAGCGCGCCGGCGAGCCGCCCATCCGTCGAGAGCCGCTCCCTCAGTCCCGCGAGCAGCCCCTCGTGCATGCGGTGTCGCTGGAAGTCGCGCACGGTCTGGGCGACCAGGGTGTTGTGCGTGCCCTCCCAGTTCTCGTAGACCACGTTGTCGCGCAGCAGACGCGGCAGGATGCTGAAGCTCTCGATGGCGCCGTTTCCGCCCAGCACCTCGATGGCCGTCAGCACCACGCGGTGGGAGTGCTGGCACGAGCGCATCTTCGCGAGGTTCGTGGCCACCCGAAGGAACGCCGACTCCGAGGGATTCAAGGCCCCGGACTCGGCGCGGTCCGTCAGGGCGGCGAGCTCCAGCGACCCGGCCAGCACCGCCGCGCTCGTGGCGAACGTCGAGGCGAGCATCTCCTGGACCATGGGGTAGGCCGCGATGGGGCTGCCGAAAGCCCGCCGTGCCGCCGCGTAGCCCGCTGCGACCAGGTGAGCCCGCCGCGCGATGCCAGCGCAGCCGACGGTGTTGTAGAGGCGCGACGTGTTGATGACGTGCGTCATGACGTTCTTGAAGCCGTCGCAGACGTCCCCGAGGGCCCAGCCCACGGCTCCGTCGAAGTCGATCTCCCCGGACGGCATGGAGCGAGTGCCGAGCTTGTCCTTCAGGCGCCGGAGGCGGTGGCCGTTGGGTCGGCCGTTCAGCAGGCGGGGGACGAGGAAGAGCCCCAGGCCCGCGGTGCCAAGCCTGCCCCCGTCTACGCGGGCCGTGATGACGAAGAGGTCTGCGTCCGCGTTGGAGCAGAACCACTTCTCGCCGCTGAGGCGCCAGCGGGTCGTGCCATACTCCTCTCCATCCGCCACCGCGACGACCGCGTTGGCGCCCACGTCGGACCCGCCCTGGAGCTCCGTCAGGAACTGGGCGCCGTCGAGGCGCCCTGGCCAGGCGTCGCTCAGGACCCCGGGCAGCCACCGCTCCCGCAGTTCGGGCGACGCGACCGCCTGCAGCGACTTGACCAGGCCCGCGGTGCAGGCGACCGGGCAGTTGTGCCCCGCCTCGCCCGCGTGGCTGGACAGGTAGAAGAGCGCCTGGGCGTGCAGGTTGGCTGGCGGGTTCGCGTAGACGGCGATCACCCTCCCGTCATGGTAGATGTGGCGACCACAGGCGTCGTTGCTGGGGTGGTGCTCGATGGCGTCGGTCCGCTCACCGAGCGGGGACCACCCCTCGAAGCGTGGCAGGTTCCACGGCCGGTTGTTGACCGTCGCGGCCTCGTCCAGCGGACCGGCCACCACCGCACCGAAGCGCGCGAGGTGCTCCTCTGCTGCCCCGAGCCTCTCGGCTCCCATGAGCCGGTGGAGCAGGCGCCGGAGTTGAGGTGTCGCGATATAGAAGTTCGAGGGCTGCGCTGTCTGCCAGGCGAGGAGATCCCCGCGCGCGCGCTCATGCTCGTGTGCCATGTGGTCCTCCGCGCGCCGTTCGTCCAGGGGCAGCGGGGAGCCGCTCGGCGCGTGGGCGTACCGTAGCCCATCCGGTCGCCCGGCACAACGAGCCACCGCTTGGGGGCAGCCTCCCCGCCGCTGCCTGCGCCGCGACCGCCCACCGTCGAGGCGTTTGCCCCCGTTGTCGGGTAGACGTGGAGTTTCGTCAGCATGGGCGTGACGTTCCATGTAGTCCTGGCGCATTTACGCCTATTGACTCTATTCGTAGCTGTCTACCGTAAACGTCAGATTTCAAAATCCGCCCCCTCCTGCAGTCACAGGTGCGGGGCCAGTCGTCGCGAACCGCAGGTGATGGAGCAAAGGAGGAGATTGCCATGGGTTCGATTCGGTGGTTCAGCGCGATCGTCCTGGTGTGGTCCGGGTGTGGATCAGACCAAGACGTGTCCGACCCCGGCGGTGGGTCGGTGGAGCAGGTGGGAGTGGCGCAGGGAGCCCAGAAGAAGCAGGCCTGCGCCAGCGACGCGAGCTGTAACGATGGGAACGCTTGCACCGTGGACACCTGCGTCAACGGCGCGTGCAAGTTTACGACCGCCGTCGGAGCACCCTGCGACGACGGCAACGCCTGCACGGCCGATGACCGGTGTACCAAGGGCGGGGCCTGTGCCGGTGGCGGCACGAAGAAGTGCGACGACGGCGACCCGTGCACCGCAGATAGCTGCAACCAGGAGACGGGCTGCGTCCACATGCTGATCCCCAACAAGCCCTGCGACGACGGCAACCCGTGCACTCTCGACGATGCGTGCCGGGGGCTGACCTTCGGCGCCATGTGTGAGGGCAGCTCCTGGGACT
This sequence comes from Myxococcales bacterium, assembly GCA_045863395.1. GTDB lineage: Bacteria > Myxococcota_A > UBA9042 > JABWCM01 > BTVJ01 > BTVJ01. The sequence continues at coordinate 127,182 of BTVJ01000009.1, read as the reverse complement.
TCTGCGACGACGGAAACGCCTGCACGTGGGACTGGTGCGACCCGTCCGACGGCTGCCAGCACTTCGACAACGGGCCGTGGTGGTGTGACGACGGCAACCCCTGCACCATCGACGGCTGCGATCCCGACCAGGGCTGGTGTTCGAGCACCCCGGCCCCGGCTGGAGCCTCCTGCGACGACGGCAACCTCTGCACGACCGGCGAGACGTGCGACGAGGCCGGCTGGTGCACCGGAGGAGCAGAGCTCGACTGCGACGACGGGCTCGCCTGTACGGCCAACTTCTGCAATTCTTGGGGGGGCTGCGAGACCTGGTGGGGCGCCGGGTGCCCGGACGATGGAGTGGACTGTACAGAGGAGACCTGTGACGAAGCGGGTGGGTGCACCTCCTACCCCGCGGACTGGCGCTGCGACGACGGGAACCCCTGTACCCGGGACACCTGCGACCCGAGCGCCGGCTGCGCCCACCAAGCCCTCCCCGGCGAGCCCTGCTGGGGTCCCTGCATGGCAGGAGACGCCGTCTGCGACGAGGCCGGGCAGTGTCAGGGCGCCCCGATCTCTTGTGACGACGGGTCGGCCTGCACCGTGGACCTGTGTGACCCGACTTGGGGATGCACCTACCAGGACGCGTGCGACGACGGGAACGCCTGCACCGCGGAGAAGTGCGACTGGTGGACTGGCGAGTGCCTGGTCTGGCCCGCTGGGTGCGATGACGGCAACCCGTGCACTGTGGACTCCTGCGATCCCGAGGCGGGATGGTGCAGCTTCGTCCCAAGCCCCGAGGGGGCGCCCTGCGATGACTGGGACGCCTGCACCTCCGGCGAGCAGTGCAACGCAGATGCCTTCTGTACGGGCGGCACGCCCCTCGACTGCGACGACGGAGACGCCTGCACCATCGACGCCTGCTCGCCTGCGTGCCTTCCGTGTCCGCCGGACCTGCCAGACTGCCCCCCGTGTGACCCGACCTCGTGGTGTCAGCACTTCCCGGTCAACTGCGACGACGGCAACGCCTGCACGGCGGACGCCTGCGACCCGGCCCAAGGCTGTGTCTTCACTGCCCTCCCCGAGGGTGCTCCGTGCGGGGGGGGGGCCTGCATGACCACGGGTGTCTGTGACCCTTCCGGCAAGTGTCTGGGGGCCGCCCCTGTCTCCTGTGACGATGGCAATGCCTGCACCACCGACGTGTGCCTCCCATGGGCAAGTGACTGGTGGTGGTTCTGCCAGGAGACAGGCATCTGCACCGTCGATGGAGACTGCATCTACCTGAACTACATGGCGTGCGACGACGGGATCCCGTGCACGGCGGACTCCTGCGGAGACGACGGGGAGTGCCGCCACGACCCCATCCACTCCGCCTGCAACGACGGAAACGACTGCACGACCGACCGATGCGACGCCGCGCTCGGCTGCCAGAGCGACCTGGCGCCAGGCGGCACACCCTGCGGCGACGGCAACCTGTGCCTGGAGAACCGCCACTGCAACGCCAAGGGAGAGTGCATGGGTGGCAACCCCGTGCGCTGCGACGACGGGATCCCGTGCACCAGGGACGTGTGCTTTGCAACGGCGGGCTGCGCCTACCTGGAGGACTGCGACGACGGAGACTCCTGCACGTGGGACTGGTGCGACTCGACGACGGGTGCCTGCGTCCACGTCCCGACGGTGTGCGACGACGGCAACCCCTGTACACTCGACATCTGCAGCCCGCAGGCCGGGTGCCAGTACGCGCCGATGCCCACTGGCACGCCCTGCGACGACGGCGACCCGTGCACGACGGGCGACGCGTGTACCCCGCTGCCCTGGTACGAGTGGTGGGCCGTCTGTGCGGGCGGGTCTCCCGCAGACTGTGATGACGGGAACCCGTGTACCGTGGACTGGTGCGACGCCTACGCAGGAGGCTGCGTCAGCCTCCCCGGAGGCTGCTACGACGGCAACCCCTGCACCGAGGACCTGTGCGACCCCGTCACCGGGTGCGACTGGGTGGTCTCGCCCGTGGGGGCGCCGTGTGACGACTCCAACGCCTGCACCAACGGGGAGATTTGCGAGGCGTCTCCTGCGTCGCCGGCGGGCGTCGAGTGCACCGGCGGAGTCTACACGGACTGCGACGACGGAGACCCGTGCACGGCGGACTACTGCGAAGAGGCGGCGTGGGGAGACTGCGTCCATGAGCCCATCTGCTGGTCGGGGACCGCGTGCGAGGGGAGGTGCGGTGGGTATGACCCGTTCGCCAACTGCTACTGTGACGAGGTTTGCTTCACGTACGGCGACTGCTGCGACACGGTCTGCCAGGTCTGCGAGTTCCCGCAGTGCACATGGTAGCGTGAGTCGGGGCGCGGGCCTCCGACTGCTCGCGCCCCCTCGTCTCTGACTCAGCCAGCACACCCGGCGAGCCGCGCCAGCGTCGCCAGGTCCGGCACCACCACGTCCGCCGCGGCGCTCGCCGGCAGGGATGCCCCGAAGCCGCGGCCGCTGCGGCGCCGGACCACGTGCACGGTGCGGAAGCCCAGCGCTGACGCCGGCGCTACGTCATGCCACACGCTCTGTGCCACGTGGAGCACCCGGTCCGGCGGCAGGGCGAGCACTTCGAGGCCCCTGTCGAAGTGCCCCCGGCCAGGCTTGTACCCACCCACGTCCTCCGCGGTGACCACGGCGTCGAGACCCACCCCGAGAAGCGGCCGCGTCAGCTCGAAGAGGTCGCGGTCCACGTTGGACAGGACGGCCAGGCGCCACCTCCCGCCAAGGGCCCGCAACGCCTCCGCCGTGTCCGGCCAGGCCGGCCACCGCCCGAGGGACTCCACGAGCGCGTCGCGGTCCTCTTCCTCGAGCTCGAAGCCCAGCCCGTGGGCCATGCGCTCCATGGTCCAGCGCAGGACCGTTCGGTAGGGCTTGTACGGGGGGCGCTCTGCCGCGGACTCGCAGTCGGCGTAGAGGGCGATGAGCGCGTCGTCGTCGGGCACGGTGCCGTACCGCGCAATGACGGGTCGGACCGCCTCCAGGATGCCAGTCTCCCAGTCGATGAGCGTCCCGTAGCAGTCGAAGGTCAGCGCCTCGATGTGGCTCCAATCCATGGCTCGTCCCTCCGCCGTCCGCTCAGACAGGCGCGGGCCCCAGCGGACCCGGGCTCGTCGGCAGAGACGTCCGCCCCATCAGATCCTCGTCCACGCAGCGGGCCGCCTCCCGGCCCTCCCAGATGGCCCAGACGACCAGGGACTGGCCTCGGCGCATGTCGCCGCAGGCGTACACCCGCTCGGCGCTGGTCCGGTAGCGCCGATCAGCCCGCACGGCACCGCGGCCATCGAGCTCCACCCCGAGCCTCTCGAGGAGCGGCCCCCTCTCCGGTCCGACGAACCCCAGCGCCAGCAGCACGAGGTCAGCGTCGATGCGGTGCTCGCTGCCCTCCACCTCGCGCATTCGCCGCCCCTCGGGCCCCACCTCCCAGGCCAGCCGCACCACGTCCAGCCCGACGACGCGGCTCTCCCCGGCAAATCCCTTCGTCAGGATGGACCACTCCCGCTGCGCCCCCTCGTCGTGGCTCGTGCTGGTCCGCAGCGTCATGGGCCACCAGGGCCAGGGCATGTCTCCGGTGCGCTCCTCCGGTGGGCGCGGCAGCAGCTCGATCTGCTGAATCGAGGCTGCCCCTTGTCGCGCAGCCGTCCCCACGCAGTCTGCCCCCGTGTCGCCGCCCCCCAGCACGACCACGCGCTTGCCCGCGGCGCTGATCCCGCCGCTCGACAGGCCCGCCACGACCCGGTTCTGCTCCACGAGGAAGTCCATGGCCAGGTGGACCCCGTCCAACGACCGGCCCGGCAGCGGAAGCTCGCGTGCCTTCGTCGCTCCCCCGCTGAGCACCACCGCGTCGAAGTCGCGCCGCAGAGACTCCGCCGTGACGTCCACCCCCACGTCGACTCCCGCCCGCAGCTCCACCCCCTCTGCCTGCATCTGGTCGAGCCGCCGGTCGAGGACTCCCTTGTCCAGCTTGAAGTCCGGGATCCCGTAACGCAGGAGCCCCCCGATGCGGTCGCTGCGCTCGAAGAGCACGACCACGTGGCCCGCCCGCGCGAGCTGCTGCGCGGCGGCCATTCCCGCGGGGCCAGACCCCACCACCGCCACCCGCTTGCCGGTCGACCTCTTGGCCACCACCGGCGCGAGTCCATCACCAAATGCCCGTTCGGCGACGGCTCGCTCGATCCCTCGAATGGTCACAGGGTCGTCGTTGATATTCAATACACAGGCTTCTTCACAGGGCGCAGGGCAGATTCTCCCCGTGATCTCGGGGAAGTTGTTCGTGGCGTGGAGCCTCTCGGCCGCTTCGCGCCACCGCCCCCGGTACACCAGGTCATTCCAGTCGGGGATCACGTTGCCGAGGGGGCAGCCGCCATGGCAGAACGGGACTCCGCAGCCCATGCAGCGGGCGCCCTGGTCCCGGAGTGTCTGCTCGGGCGCCGTGAGCTCCACCTCGCGGAAGTCCCTCACCCGCTCCCCAACGGGGCGCTTCGGCGAGTCCTGGCGCCCGATCTTCAGGAATCCACCCGTCTTGCCCACGCCTCACCTCGCCCTGCGCGCCGTCCGCTCCAGCGCCTTGCGATACTCGACGGGCATCACCTTGACGAAGCGCGGCGCCGCCGTCCGCCACCCCGACAGGAGCCGCCATCCCAGCGCGCTCCCCGTCAGATCCACGTGCCGCCGGATGAGGGCGCGGATCGTCGCGAGGTCTTCCTCTCCTGGCCGCTCGAGGTCCACCATCTCGTGGTTGACCCGGCACCAGAACTGCCCGTCGCCGTCATACAGCCACGCGACCCCACCGCTCATGCCCGCGGCGAAGTTGCGCCCGATGGGGCCGAGCACCAGCACCGCCCCCCCGGTCATGTACTCGCAGCCGTGATCCCCGAGCGCCTCCACGACCGCGGTCGCGCCGCTGTTTCGCACGGCGAAGCGCTCTCCCGCGATGCCACGGATGAACACCTCCCCGGCGGTGGCCCCGTACAGCGCCACGTTGCCCACGATCACGTTGTCTTCGGCCGCGAAGGTCGCCGCCGCCGGCGGCACCACAACCAGACGCCCGCCGCTCATCCCCTTGCCGAAGTAGTCGTTGGCCTCGCCCTCCAGGTGCACGTCCAGCCCCGGCGCAAGGAAGGCCCCGAAGCTCTGTCCTCCCGTGCCGCGCAGGTCGAGGCGGATGGTCTCTGGCGGCAGCCCCTCCCGGCCGAAGCGTCGCGACACCTCGGCAGACAGCAGCGTCCCCACGGTGCGGTGCTCGTTGGTCACCCGTGCCTCGATGCGCACCGCCGCCCGCCGCTCCAGCGCCGGGCGCGCCTCGACGATCAGCCTGCGGTCCAGCGCCTCGTCGAGCCCGTGGTCCTGGGGCTCCACCCACCGGGTGGGAGTGTCCAGCTCCGGCCGGTGGAGCAGGCCGCTCAAGTCCAGCCGTGACGCCTTCCCCCCGCAGTCTCGCTGCCGCAGCAGGTCCGTCCGCCCCACGAGGTCGTCCACCCGGCGAACGCCGAGGGACGCCATGATCTCGCGCAGCTCCTCGGCGATGAAGGTCATCATGTTCGTCACGTGCTCGGGCTTCCCCGCAAAGCGCGCCCGAAGGCGCGGATCCTGCGTCGCCACCCCCACCGGGCACGTGTTCAGGTGGCAGGCGCGCATGAGGATGCACCCGCTCGCCACCAGCGCCGCCGTCGCGAAGCCGAACTCTTCGGCGCCGAGCATGGCGGCCACCGCGACGTCGCGGCCCGTCTTGAGCTGCCCGTCGGTCTCCAGGCGGACGCGCCCGCGGAGCCGGTTGAGCACGAGCACCTGGTGCGCCTCGCTGAGCCCGAGCTCCCAGGGGACGCCGGCGTGCCGGATGGACGACAGCGGCGCCGCCCCGGTCCCACCGGAGTCGCCGCTCACCAGGATGACGTCGGCCCCCGCCTTGGCCACGCCGGCGGCGACCGTCCCCACCCCCACCTCGGCGACCAGCTTCACGCTGATGCGCGCGCGATCATTGGCGTTCTTCAGGTCGTGGATGAGCTGCGCCAGGTCCTCGATGGAGTAGATGTCGTGGTGGGGTGGCGGAGAGATCAGCCCCACGCCGGGGGTCGAGTGCCGCAGCCAGGCGATGTGATCGTCCACCTTGTGGCCCGGGAGCTGTCCGCCTTCCCCCGGCTTTGCCCCCTGCGCCATCTTGATCTGCAGCTCGTCCGCGTTGACCAGGTAGTGGCTCGTCACCCCGAAGCGGCCGCTCGCGACCTGCTTGATGGCGCTGCGCCGGGAGTCACCGTTGGCGTCCGTCCCGAAGCGCGCCGGGTCCTCTCCGCCCTCGCCGGTGTTGGACTGCCCGCCCAGCCGGTTCATGGCGATGGCGAGGACCTCGTGGGCCTCGGGCGAGATGGCCCCGAGGCTCATGGCGCCCGTCTTGAATCGCTTGACGATGGCGCTCGCGGGCTCCACCTCCGCGAGAGGCACCGGGTCCCCGGCGGGCACCAGCTCCAGGAGCCCTCGCAGGGTCAGCCCCGCCGCGCTCTCCGCGTTCACCGCCGCCGTGTACCGCTTGAACTGCGCGTAGCTCCCCTTGCGCACCGCGTGCTGCAGGAGCCCGATGGTGCCCGGGTTCCACGCGTGCCGCTCGCCATCACGCCGCCAACGGTACCGCCCGCCGTCCCCCAGGTCCCCCAAGTCCCCCAAGTCCCCGCTCCACGCGGCGGAGTGGCGCGCCCTGCACTCGCCGGCGAGGTCCTCGATGCCCGCGCCGCCGAGCCGGGTGGCCGTCCGCGTGAACCACTGATCGACCAGCTCTCTCTGGAGCCCGATGGCCTCGAAGATCTGAGCGCCCCGGTAGCTGTCGAGGGTGGAGATGCCCATCTTGGACATCACCTTCTTGATGCCCTTGCACAGGGCCTTCACGACGTGCTGCTCCGCGAGCTCCTGCCCCACCCCTACCAGTGTGCCCTCTGCGATGAGCCCCCGCACGGCCTCGAAGGCCATCCAGGGGTGGATGGCCCCCGCGCCATAGCCGAGCAGCAGGCAGACGTGCATGACCTCCCGGGGCTCCCCCGAGTCGACGACCAGCGCGCAGCGCCCCCGCAGGCCCTCGCGGATGAGATGGTGGTGGACCGCCGCCGTCGCCAACAGGCTCGGCATGGGCGCCCGCAGCTCGTCGTGCCGCCGGTCGGTCAGGACGAGCAGCGTCGCCCCGTCGCGCACCGCCGCGGCCGCCGCCTCGCACAGCCCCGAGACCGCCTCGGCCAGCGTCCCCTCCACCGCAAACACCGTGTCCAGCCGCACGACCTGCCCCCGCGCCTCGATGCGCGCCAGGTCCGCGCCGGTCAGGAGCGGGTGGGGCAGGGCGAGCAGCGCGCAGTGCTCCGGGGTCTCCTCGAACAGGTTGCGGCGCGGCCCGAGCGTCGTCCGCAGCGACATGACCAGCTCCTCGCGGAGGGGGTCGATGGGCGGGTTCGTCACCTGGGCGAAGAGCTGGCGGAAGTAGTCGAAGAGCAGCGGCGAGCGCTCGGACAGCGCCGCCGGCGGCGTGTCGTTGCCCATGGACCCGATGGGCTCCTCCCCCCTCTCCGCCATGGGCGCGACGACGAGCGAGACGTCCTCCCTCGTGTATCCGAACACCCGCAGGGCGCACTGACGCCTGCCGGCGTCCAGGGCCGGGGGGCCCTCCGCGCCGGGCAGGTCATCCAGCTCCACGAGGTGCTCGTCCAGCCAGGCGCGGTAGGGCCTGCGCGCCGCGACCGCCTCCTTGATCTCGTCGTCGAGGAGCAGGCGACCCTCCACCGTGTCCACGAGGATCATGCGCCCGGGCCTCACCCGCTCCCGCTCGACGATGTCCTCTGGTGGAATCTCCAGCACGCCGGTCTCAGACGCCATCACCACGAGGCCGTCTCTCGTGCGGAGCCAGCGCGCCGGCCGCAGCCCGTTTCTGTCGAGCAGCGCCCCCACGTGGCGCCCGTCCGTGAAGGCGACGGCCGCGGGGCCATCCCAGGGCTCCATCAGGCACGCGTGGTACTCGTAGAAGGCGTGGCGCGCGTCGCTCATGTCCGTGGCCTTCTGCCAGGCCTCGGGGATCATCATCATCAGCGCGTGGGGCAGCGAGCGGCCCGTCTGGAGCAGCACCTCCAGGGCGTTGTCCAGCATGGCGGAGTCGCTGCCGCTCGTGACGATGACCGGGAGCAGCTTGCGGATGTCCTCCCCGAACAGCTCCGACGCGAAGAGCCCCTCCCGCGCGAGCATCCAGTTCACGTTGCCGCGCAGCGTGTTGATCTCGCCGTTGTGCGCCAGGATCCGGAACGGCTGCGCGCGCTCCCAGGACGGCATGGTGTTCGTGCTGAAGCGCTGGTGCACGATGCACAGCGCCGACGACGTCAGCGGGTCCCGCAGGTCCGGGTAGAACGCCGCCACCTGGTGGGCCATCAGCAGGCCCTTGTAGACCACGGTGCGCGTGGACAGGGACGGCACGTAGACCCGCAGCCCCAGCGCGTCCGCCTCGTGGCCGATGCGCTTGCGGGTCACGAAGAGGCGGCGCTCCAGGCGATCCTGGTCGTCGTCCGCCGTCACCAGGATCTGCCGCACCGCAGGCAGACTCGCCCGCGCCAGGTCACCGCACTGGGTCTCGTCCGTGGGGACCTCCCGCCACCCGAGGAGGGTCAGGCCCTCCTCGGCGACGATGCGCTCGACCAGCGCCGTCGCCTGTGCGCGCTCCCCGGTCTCCAGCGGCACGAAGAGCATCCCCAGCCCGTAGGCTCCTCGTGGGGGCAGCGCATGATCCCGGCGCAGCAGGGCGTCGGGGATCTGGAGCAGGATGCCGGCGCCGTCTCCGGTCAGCGGGTCCGCGCCCGTGGCCCCTCGGTGCGCCAGGCTCTCCAGGATGGCGAGGCCCTTCCGCACGATGTCGTGGCTGGCGCCGTGCATGTGGGCCACGAAGGCGACGCCGCACGCGTCGTGCTCCCGGTCGGGGTGCCAGGCGCCCAGCGCCTCGGCTCGATCCCAGGCACCGCGCCAGGCCTCAAGCTGCTCTCGGTTCATCGGACTCTCCTTCCGTGGGCGCCAAGGTCGCCCCGGTGCGCCCCCTCTCACGTCTGGGGGCCGTCACCGCGTCAGCGGTACCGCGAACGGTGCGGGCGGGGCCGGTGCTCCGGCTCCTCCTGCGTGGCCAGGTCGATGGCAACCCGCTCGGTCTGGGTGGACAGGACCACCATGGTCACGGTGCGGACGACCCCCGGCAGCGACCGGATGCGGCTGATCAACACCTCGAGCGTGGCGGTGTTGGCCGTGCGCACCTTGAGCAGCAGCGTGAAGTCACCCGTGACGTGGTGGCACTCCTGGACGGCCTTGAGCGCCACCACCGCGTCCTCGAAGGCCTCGATCTGGGAGGGGTGCTGCACGGACACGCCGATGAAGGCCGCCACGTCGAGGCCCAGGGTGCGGGCGTCCAGCACGGCGTGGTAGCCCTGCACGACCCCGCTCTCTTCCAGCTTGCGCAGGCGCTCGTGGATGGACGGCGCGGAGAGCCCGACCAGCTCGGCGACCCGGTTGCGGGGTGTGGTGCAGTCCTCCTGGAGGATCTCCAGGATCTGGCGGTCGATGTCATCCAGGGAGTGCGCGCCTTTTCCTGATTTCATTAGTCACCTCGGCGAAGTCGCCGAAGGATGGTAGGCAGATCGTCGCAAGAATGCAACCGTTCTTCGGTGGCCTTGGGTCGCGAGGGTTCGCGGCCGGTGATCTCAGGGAGACGAGGAGCGAGAGGGGGAGGCGGGCCGAGCTGCGCAGGGTCAACTCACCGCGGCCGCACCTGCGCGTTCGACTTGACGCGACCCCACCGCCCTCGTAGAGTCCCGCTCCGGTCGGGGAGTAGCGCAGCCTGGTAGCGCATCTGCTTTGGGTGCAGAACGTCGTCGGTTCAAATCCGGCCTCCCCGATTCCCCCTCACCCCGCTCCCCCGAGCAGCCGCCCGCGGTCGGCGCTCCCGCCCACGGGCCGGTGGATGCGCACGTTCCTGCCATCCTCGATCCCCGCCGCGTGGTTGTCCGTGCGCATCACGCCGGTGAGCTGGACGGTGCGGCGCATCGGCCACCGCTCCGAGGCCCACTGCTTGAGGCGCGGGTCCCCCACCCAGACCAGGCCCTCCTTGCGGTCCTCCTCCCGGCCCGCACGCAGGCTCTCCTGGAAGCCCGCGAGCACCCCCTCCTGGTACTCGCGCTTTGCCATGATTCCCCGCGCGCCGCTCCGCCGAGCCCACTTGCCCCACAGGTCATCGAGGACGCGCAACAGGGTGGCGTGGACGTGCTCGGCCATGTCCACGTTGGCGGGCGTGCCCATGACCTCCATGATGCGGCCCTCGCGGTCCTCCGCCGCCACATAGTGGCGGACCCAGAGCACGTCGACGAAGAACCAGTCCCGCAGGATGCCGCCGATGCCGTAATGCACCGAGGAGACGCGCCCCGACGGGACCCCCAGTCGTCGCCAGGTGTGGACCCGCTCCTCCGCCAGGTCCGCCACGGACAGGTTGTACTTGAGCAGCAGGGAGTTGGCGCGCCGGTAGGCCGCCTGAGCCTCGGCCTCGTTGGGGTTCTGGTCGGCGAGGGCGAGCAGCTTGCGGACGCGGCGCAAGGTCGGGTCTGCCGGCTCCTCGGGCAGCGTCCCTCCAGAGAGCGGGGTGCCCCCGCTGGCCCGCGCGGCGGGGTCGGCTCCGAGGTGCTTGCAGGCGCGTCGGAACGCAGGCCCGTGGGGTGGCTCGTCCATGATCTTGAGGATCTCGTTCACGTACTGGTGGGCCATCTCGTGCTTGAGCGTCTCCAGCACCGAGTCCCACGTGTAGCACACGATCTGGCGCTCGCTGATCGACAGGAGGCGCAGCTCCGGGTCCCACGACCCCCAGCGCCGGAGATCGCCGCTGACCGTGATCTGGGGCGGCCGCATGGCCCCGCGCGTGCGGCTCCAGTTGATGGTGCGCCACTCGTGGAGCAGCCGCCGGGTCCACTTGGTGACCAGGTCCGGAGACACCCTCGCCTCGCGCCAGGTGCGGGCGTCCTCGTCGAGGCGCGCACGCCAGGACTCCTCGCTCGGGCCTTCGCATTGGGTCAGCGCGCGGTCTGCCACCGGTCCACCTCCTTGCCGTCCCAGGTGTGTGCGACGTAGGTGAATGTCTTGGGCGACACCGTCACGAGCTGGTAGGTCGCCGTGTTCTCGAACCCCGCCGCCCAGAAGTCCCGCGGCTTCTGCGGGTACATCTTGGAGCCGCTGACGGCGATGGTGTAGACCGTGCCGCCCTCGGTTGGCTTCCCGCTGCGAAGCGGCATCGTGCGCACGTAGGCGTGGTCGTGGCCCGTCAGGACCATGACCGCCCCGCGCCCCTCGAGCACCGGCATCAGCGCATCGCGTACCTGCGGGTTGTCACGCTGGCCGCTCGAGGGCCAGATGGGGTGGTGGAAGCTCGCCATGCGCCACGGTACGTCCCCCTTCGCCAGCGTCGCGTCGGCCCAGGCCGCCTGCTCCGCCATGGTGTCGAGGCGCGTCGAGTCCAGGACCGCGATCTGGAGCGGCCCGAAGGTGACCTCGTAGACGTGCTCCGGCGCGACCGGCCCGTCCTCGGGGAGCACGAACAGCCGCGTGAACAGCTCCTCCCCCTTCCCGATGTGGTCGTGGTTGCCGAGTACGGGCACCAGCGGCACGCGCGCGAACGCCTCGCCGGCGCCCCCGAAGAGGTCGTCCCACTGGGTCCGCGCCTCCCCGTCGTCGACCAGGTCCCCCGCGATGAGCACGAAGCGCACCTCCGGGTGCCGGTCGATGGCCGCCTGGAACCGCTTCGACCACTCCCGGAGCCCGTTCTGCGGGTCGCCCAGGTACATGAAGGTGACGGTGGCGTCCCTCTCGGGCGCCGTCCGGAAGGGGCGCCACGCCGTCGTGCGCTCGCCGTCGGGCCCAGGCCACGCGATGCGGTACTCACAGGCCGTGTCCGCCTTCAGCCCCTCGATCTTCGCCGAGAAGCGGTGGATCACGCGATCATTGACCACCGGCCGCCAGCGCGCCGAGTCCAGCTCGTCCAGGGTGGCCGGCACCCGTCGGACCTTGCCCGCCTCACGCACCTCCACGGCCCCCTCGCCGATGCTGGGCGACGTCCGCCAGGACACCGCGATGCTGGTGCGTGGGTCGCCGGGAAACGTGAGCAGCATCTGGTCCGGCTCCGGGACCGACGGCCACGCGGTGTTGCCGGGGATCTGGCCGTGGACCAGGACCGCGCCAGCGCCGAGGGCCAGCAGCATGGCCGCGGCAAGTGCGAGTCGTCTCATGTCACCTCGTTGGCGCTGCACGGGACGGGCATGCTACCCGCGGGCGCCGACAGGGTGCAAGCCCGGATCCCCGGCGGCCGGGCATTCCGTCGCAACGACGCTTGTTCGGGTCCTGTCGACTCCTCCTCGCCTTTGGGAGCGCCCACCGTGAGATCCTTCGCCGCCTACGCCATCGTGCTCGCCATGACCATCCTGCCCGTGCTCGCCCTGATGCTCGTGGTCCGCGTGACGAGCCCGTGGTGGACGCCGCGCACGCGCCGCATCCTCCTGGGGCTCCTCGTGGCGGGCGCCCTCGGCGTGACCCTGTGGTCGCTCGGGGCGATCATCCATGTGCGCTGGCTGGCCACCGCGGGCGCGTCCATGGCCGCCGTCGTCTCCGTGGTGGCGGTGCCCCTGTGCGTCGCCGTTCCCCTGTCTGCGCTGATCCGCGCCGCCGTCCGCCGCCGCACGGAGGCGCCGCCCGCTGCCCCCCTCAGCCCCGCCCGGCGCGCCTTCCTGCAGGGGGCCATCGGCGCCGCCCCTGCGCTGTCCCTGGCGAGCAGCGGGGTCGGCGTGCTCTCCGCGCTCCCGGGGCCGCGGGTCAACGCCTTCGACCTCGTGCTCCCCAACCTCCCGCCCGAGCTCGACGGGCTGCGGGTGCTCCAGATCACCGACGTGCACATCGGCACCTTCACGGGGCTCGACCACCTGGAGTCGGGGCTCGCCCGCGTGCCCTCGCCGGACCTGGTGCTGCTGACCGGCGACATCGCAGACGACCTGCTGCGGCTGCCCGACGCGCTGCGCATGATCGCCGCGCTCCGGCCCCGCCTGGGCGCCTTCGCCGTGCCGGGGAACCACGAGTACCACCGGGGCATCGCCGAGGTCTTGCGGCTCCACGACGCGAGCGACGTGCGGCTCCTGCGCAGCGAGGGCCTGCTGGTCCACCCGAAGCTGTGGATCGCGGGCGCCGACGACCCGAGCAACCGCGCCCTGGGCCCCGACGAGCGCCTGGCGCGCTCCGTGGGCGCGGCCCTGGCTGGGCGGCCGGATGACGCCGCGTCCATCGTCCTGTCCCACCGGCCCTACGGCTTCGTGCCGGCGTCGGCCCTCGGCGCCGATCTGACGCTGGCGGGCCACACCCACGGCCTCCAGATGGCGCTCGGCGGCCGCAGCGTCGGCGAGGCGCTGTTCCCGGACCACTACCTGCTCGGGGTGTACGAGCGGGGAGACAGCCGCCTCTACACCAGCGCCGGGGCGGGCCACTGGTTCCCGTTCCGCATCGCGTGCCCGGCGGAGCTGCCGCTGATCACGCTGCGGTCGGTCGCGGGCGCTCGGACCGTCTGACGAGGGGGTGAGGGAGGGGGCCGGGCAGGGACCCGGCCCCCCGTGGTTCATGCAGGGGTGGTTGCGCTAGACGCGCGAGAGGTTGTACTTGAGGTCGCGGGTGATGTGATCCGCGACGAGGCGCTTCTCAGCGATGGCGCTCGTCGGGAGGGTGGGGAGGAGTCGGTCGATCTTGTCCAGGAGCTTTCCGGCCTTCTCGCCGAAGACGTCCACCGCCAGGCGCCGCGCCCGCATGTGCAGCCGGTCCGTGGCCTCGACGGTCAGGGCGCGGGTCGCGGCGATCTGGGCCCCCAGCGCCGCGGCGCCCTCGTCGCGGATGCGCTGCAGCGTGCGGTGCACCGTGCTGTCCACGGCGTAGACGTCCATCACCATGTCGGCGACGGCGAGCAGGACCTCCTGCTCCTTCTCGATGGCGGTCATGAACTTCTGGGCCATGGCGCCCATGATCAGCGCGGCGGCCTTCTTCATCTGGTCGGCGGCGAAGACCTCGCGGGCCAGCGGCGCGTCGGCCGAGAGGGCCGGCACCTCGGCCCGTGCGCCCTCCTTCAGCTCGCCCTCGATGCCCTGCACGAGCTGGAGCAGCGGGAGCTTCCCGCCCATGGCGCGCTTGAGGAGCATGCCGGGGATCAGGAGCCGGTTGATCTCGTTGGTGCCCTCGAAGATGCGGTTGACCCGGCAGTCGCGGTAGGGCTTCTCGACCGGGTACTCCTTCACGAAGCCGTAGCCTCCGTGGATCTGGAGCGACTCGTCGATGACCATCCCGAGCCCCTCCGAGCAGTACACCTTCGCGATGGAGCTCTCGATGGCGTACTCCTCGATGACGTGCATCAGCTTCTTCGCGTAGTCCGGGGCGCCGTGGTCGAGGCCCTCGGAGAGGTTGTCCATGTACCCCGCGATGCGGTAGCACAGGCTCTCCATCGCGTAGGTCAGGATGGCCATGTCCGCGATCTTCTGCCGGATCGCCCCGAGCTCGATGATCGGCGTGCCGAACTGCTTGCGCTCGGCGGCGTACTTCACGCCCTCGGTCTGGATGTGCTTCGCGCCGCCGGTGACGCCCACACCGAGCTTGAAGCGCCCGACGTTCAGGATGTTGAACGCGATCTTGTGGCCCTTGCCGATCTCGCCGAGCAGGTTCTCCTTGGGCACCGGGGCGTCCTCGAAGATCAGCGCCCTCGTGGAGCTCCCCTTGATGCCGAGCTTGTTCTCCTCGGGCCCGAGCGAGAAGCCGGGGGTGTCCTTCTCGACGATGAACGCGCTGAACTTGTCGCCATCCACCTGGGCGAACACGACGAAGACGTCGGCCCACGCGGCGTTGGTGATCCACTGCTTCGTGCCGTTGAGCAGGTAGTGGGTGCCCGCCTCGTTCAAGATCGCCTTGCAGCGGGCCCCGAGGGCGTCGGAGCCGCTGCCCGGCTCGCTCAGCGCGTAGGCGCCGATCAGCTCGCCCGTTGCCAGCTTCGGCAGATAGCGGGCCTTCTGCTCGTCGGTGCCGAAGAAGACGATGGGCAGCGTCCCGATGCCGGCGTGCGCGCCGAAGGTCACCGAGAAGTCCGCGTTGTACGCCACCTTCTCCGCCACGAGCATGCTGACCGACTTCGGCAGGTCGAGCCCGCCGTACTGCTCGGGGATGTCGATCATGAACAGCCCGAGCTCCCCCGCCTTCTTGAGGAACGAGACCATCAGGCCCGGCTCCTGCTTCTCCAGGCGCTCCTCGGCGGGCTTGACCTCGCCGAGCAGCAGGCGCTCGGCCGTGCGGCCGATCTCCAGCGTGTCGTTGTCGAACTTCTCGGGGGTGAAGATCTCGTGGTCCCCGCACTTGTTGACCAGGAACGCGCCGCCTCCGGGGGTCTTGCCCGCGCCGGGCTTCATTGCGTTGGGTGCGCTCATCCGGTCCTCCGTGGTCTCTGTGACGCCTCGCGTCATGAATGAATCGCCATTCACCAGTGGGCTGAACTCTACGGTACCCCGTCCCGCGCTTTCAAGAGGGGCAGGGCGGCGCACGGAGGGGCCTCGGCCTCCGGTGTAACCGATCACGGATGCCCCAGTTGAAACCGTGCTGCGTCATGCACCGGATTCGTCAGGGGGGGGGCTGGCCCGGCCGCGTCTTGAAGTCCCGGGCAGACCATGCCACCCTCGCGCCTCGTGGGTCACCGCCTGGAGCCTGCCATGTCTTCGCCCGACAGCCGCTGGGAGCGCTCCGAGAAGTACCTCTACCTGTTCTTCAAGCTCGTCTTCTTCGGCACGGTCGTCGCCGGCGCCCTGCTGCTGCTCCGCGAGCTGTCCACCGTCACGACGCCCATCCTGCTGGCCCTGGTGCTCGCCTACGTGACGTCGCCCTTCGTGGACACCCTCGAGCGGCGCCGGGTCCCCCGCCTGCTGACCGCCATCGTCATGGTGCTGCTGGTGCTCGCCGGCGCCTTCCTGTTCATGGTGTTTCTGATTCCCCGCGTCGTCGAGCAGGTCCTGGCCCTCATCGCACGCCTCCCCAACTGGGTCTCCGACACGCTGGGCACCGTGCGCCCCTGGATCGAGCGCACCTTCGAGCTCCAGTTGGACCTGGACCCGGACCAGATCCGCGTGGAGCTCTCCCAGTTCACGCAGCGGGTGGTCGGAGACTGGTCGAACCTGGTCGAGACCGCCCTGACCAGCGCCTTCGCCCTCGCCGTCGCCCTGGGCAACCTGCTGCTCATCCCGCTCTTCACGGTCTATCTGCTCAAGGACTTCCCACACATCCGGGACGCCGCCATCGACCTGGTGCCACCGCGCCACCGGGCACGCCTGTCTGCCGTCGCGACCCGGGTCAACGCGGTGGTCGCGTCCTATGTGCGCGGGACGCTCATCGTCATCGCCATCCTCGCGGTGGTCTACAGCGTGGCGCTGAGCATCATGGGCATCCCGTTCGCCATCCTGCTGGGCATCGCAGGCGCCTTCCTCAACGTGATCCCGTGGGTGGGCCCGGTGGTCGGCATGGTCCTCACGCTGCTCATGGCGCTGCTGGAGGGCATGGGGTGGGGCACCATGCTCGGGGTCGTGCTGCTCTTCGCCATCGTGCCGGTCATCGACACGTCCATCCTGTCGCCGAACATCGTCGGCGAGCGGGTGGGGCTGCCCCCCTTGACGGTGATCATCGCCATCCTCGTCTTCGGGCAGCTCTTCGGGGTGGTGGGCATCCTGCTGGCGGTGCCGGTCTCCGCGGTCCTCAAGGTGCTGATGTCCGAGGTCCTGCGGGCGTGGCACGAGAGCGAGGTCTACCGGCGGACCTGACCCTCGGGCGTCAGGCCGGGTCCTCGATGCGCAGCCGCAGGGTCGGGGAGGCCGTGGTGTGCTGCGCGTCGATGGTGGCCAGGGCCGCGACCACGTCGCCCTCCCGGGCCGGGTGGGTGAGGACGACCACCGCCACCGGCTCGCCCTCCTGCGCGTCGGGCTGGATGAGCTGGCGGATGCTGACGCCGTGCTCCCCGAGGGCGCCCGCCAGGGTGGCGAGCACGCCGGGGCGATCCACCACCGTGAAGCGCAGGTAGCTCTCGCAGACCACGTCCTCGAACGGCTTGCGACGGGGGGCCCGGTCCGGGTGCCGCCACGCCAGGTGGGGGACGCGGCCGCTCGTGCCCTGGAGCACGGCGCGGCCCACCTCGATGATGTCGCTGACCACGCTGACGGCCGTGGGCATCATGCCGGCGCCCCGCCCGTGGAAGAGGAGCGGCCCCACCGCGCTCGTCTGGACGGCGACCGCGTTGAACACTCCGTCGATGGCCGCGAGCAGGTGGCGCTCGGGGACCAGGGCCGGGTGGACGCGCGCCTCCAGGCCGGCGTCGTCCACCTTGGCGATGGCCAGGGGCCGGATCGCGTAGCCGAAGCGCCGTGCGAAGGCAAAGTCCGCCGGCGTGAGCCGGGAGAGCCCCTCGGTGGGGATGGACTCCCACGGGATGGACGCGCCGAAGGCCAGCGCGATGAGGATCGACAGCTTCTGGGCCGCGTCCTTGCCGTCGACGTCCATGGAGGGGTCGGACTCCGCGTAGCCCAGCCGCTGGGCCTCGGCGAGCACGTCTGCGTACTCGCGCCCGCGGCCGGCCATCTCGGAGAGGAGGAAGTTGCTCGTGCCGTTGATGATGCCGTAGAGGCGCTCCACCCGGTCGCTGGCGAGGCCCTCCCGCAGGGACCGGATGATGGGGATGCCCCCCGCCACCGCCGCCTCGAACGCCACGTCCACGCCCGCGCGCTCTGCGGCGGCGAAGACCTCGTCCCCGTGGGCAGCGAGCAGGGCCTTGTTGGCCGTCACCACGTGCTTCCCCCGGGCGATGGCGGCCAGCACCAGGGCGCGCGCCGTGTCCGTGCCACCGATGAGCTCCACGACCACGTCCACGTCCGGGTCGTCCAGGGCGGCTTCGGTGTCCACGCACAGCAGGGCTGGATCCACCTCCGGGTCTCGGAGGCGGCTCGGATCCCGCACCACCACGTGGCGCACGGTCACCGAGGCGCCGAGGCGGGCGCGGATGTCGTCCTCGTTCTGCAGCAGCAGCTTGATGACGCCGGTGCCGACCGTCCCGCAGCCGAGGAGCGCGATGCGGATGTCCTTCATTCGGGGGGCTCCTTGGGCGGGGGACGGTCAGCGCAGGTGGTGATCGGGAGTGGCGCCCTCGCCCTTGTAGATGGTGTAGCCCTTGAGGCGGTCGCCCCCGAGCTTCTCGGGCTTGCCGGGCTTGTGGGGGTCGACGACCAGGGGCTCGAAGACCCTCGGGGCGCGCGCCATGGACACCACGCCGGTGTCGCCCTCCTCGTCGTCCTTCGCCTCCTCGGGCTTCGGGTAGCTGAGCCAGAAGGAGCCGACCAGCACCTGGGTGGGCTGCTTCTCGCAGGCCGCGATGACCGGGTTGTCCGGGGTCTCACCCTCCCGCTGGTGGATCCGCGGCTTCTCCTTGCCACGGAACGGGCCGACGAAGCCCGTCATCACGGGCGTGATCTGCCCGGCGGTCACCTGGACCTGGCCGCGGAGGCCGTTCCACTCCACCAGGTAGGCGCCCGGGTGGAGCTGGAGCAGGCCGTGGTCCTTCACGTGGGCCCCGTTGCCGGCCATGACCACGCCGTGCTGCCCGTCGGGGCCTGGCTCCGCGGCGAGGACGGTCATCGCCGCGTTCCAGGAGCGGCAGACGTCGGAAGCCTGCTCGGCCTCGGGGAGCGTCTGGAGCGACAGCATCCCGGTCTGGACGATGGTCACCTGGCCGCCCTTGACGTAGTAGCGGTGCTTGTTGGAGGCCGCCACGTCGGGGAAGTGGGCCACCTCCACGTCGTACCACCCCTCGGCCAGGGGGACGGGCTCGCCGGGGGTGTAGCCGCCGCCGCCGACGCGGGAGCCGGTCTTCTGCTCGTCGGTGACCTCGTTGATGTAGAGGAGGGGCCTGACCAGCCCCCGTGCCTCCGCCTTGTTGTCGGGGAGGTGGGTCTCCAGGTACAGCCAGCCCGGGTTGACCAGGGGGCCCTTCGGCCGGATCTGGATGGTCGGCTGCGCGGCGGCCGGCGCCGCGAGGGCCGCGAGGGCTGCCCAGAGGACCAGGGTTCCCAGGGCCCGTGCGACGGGGTGCGAGTGCATCGGTGCCTCCTGCCAGGTTTCACTTCCAGCGCAGGATCATCGCCCCCGGTCCGCCGGGGTGTCAAGCACGCGGCGGAGGGATGACGCGAGGGCCTCCTCGATGCGGGAGGGGGCGTCGCCGCTCCACGCCGGAGACGGGAGCACCCACAGGGCGCAGTCGGGGTCGTGGCCGATCGGGGCGCAGACCAGGCGGGCGCGCTCCTCGGGCGTAAGCATGAAGTCCAGCAGGGCGCCGACGCCGAAGCCCTCGAGGACCAGCGCCTTGACGGACGCGAGGCTGTTGGCGAGGGCGAAGGTCTCCGCGTGCTCCGGGACCATGGTGGGCTGGCCGGGCTGGGGCTCGATCTCCACGATGGGGTGGACCTGGACCTGCTCCTCGGTGGTCGCGTCCGCCAGCGACGCGAAGCGGTCGGCGCGGCCCCAGAACCGGAGCTGGTAGGGGCCGACGGCCGCGGCGCGGGGTTGCGGGGGGCCCGACCAGGCGACGAGCGCCACGTCCAGCGTGCCCGCCTCCAGGCGCTCGAGGAGCGCAGCCGTGCGGGCCGTGTGGAGCTTGACGCGGAGCCCCGGGAAGGCGTCGAGGAGCGCCGGGATCGCCCGCGGCAAGAGCCAGGTGGCCACGCTGTCCACGGTCCCGATGCGCAGGTCGTGGTAGTCGCGCTCGGCGGCCTGCTCCACGTCCTTGGCGAGCGCCGCCACCTGCGCCAGCACGGCGCGGGCGCGGGGGAGCAGGGCACGGCCGGCGGCGGTGGGCACGAGGCGCCGCCCCTCACGCAGGAAGAGCGGGGCGCCCAGCTCCTCTTCCAGCAGCTTGAGGGACCGGCTGAGCGCCGGCTGGGTCAGGTGCACGGCCCGGGCGGCGGCGCTCATGGAGCCGGTGTCGACGATGCGGACGAACTGGTCGAGGCGGTCGAGGTTCATGATCCCTCGTTATCGTTGATCATGATTTCATATGATTGGATTCAATTGGTCAAGGGGCGCATCGTGAGGGACAGGCAGGAGGTGAGCCATGAGGTTGCGAACACGATGGGTCCTGGCCGCGGCGCTGGTGCTGGCGGCTTGCAGTACAGGCGGGGAGACGACGGCGCCCCCGGGCGAGATTGTGGTGAAGGGCGCGGGAACCGAACAAGGAGCGTCAGGCGCGGAGCCTGAAGGGGAGGGGGCCGAGGGCGCGTCTGGCGGGGCGTCCACGGGCGGAGCGGTCGGCGACGGGAAGGGGGGAGAGGGTGGCATTGGAGGCCCGACCCCGGGTGCCGGAGAGGGCTCGGAGAAGCCGGGCGAGCGCGCCCGGAAGCCTGGTGAGGAAACGCAGCCTGGTGATGTTGCGCAGCCCGGTGAGCCCAAGCAGCCCGGTGAGCCCACGGAGCCCGGTGAGCCCACGCAGCCCGGTCAGCCCGCGGAGGGCCTCATCGCGCACGAGTGGGGCACCTTCACGTCCATGCAGGGCTCGGATGGCGCGCCGCTCCTCGGGATGCACCACGAGGAGGAGCCGCTCCCCGACTTCGTGGTCAGCCGGAGCGGCCTGTTCATGCAGCAGAAGGGCATCGAGGAGCTCCCGGAGGGGGTCGACCAGAAGCTGGAGACCCCGGTCATCTACTTCTATACGGGCGCCAAGGTGGACGTGACCGTGGACGTCGCCTTCCCGAAGGGGATCATCGGGCAGTGGTTCCCGGACGCGACCACCTGGGGGCCCGCGCTGGGCGCCATGGAGGAGGTCGGCGGCGGGAGCATGACCTGGCAGGTGACCGTGGACCCGGCCATCGACGCCGGGAAGTTCCCGCCGGTCGACCCGCAGGACATCTGGGCTCCGTCGCGGGCGACGGCGGCGACCCCCCTGCGCTACGGCGCCCAGCACGAGCGCTTCATCTTCTATAGAGGGCTCGGGCGCTTCGACATGCCGGTGCGCGTGACCTCCGATGCCGGCGGCACGGTGACCGTGACCAACGAATCGGGGGACCTGATCCCCTCGGTGATCCTGCTCAGCACCGACGGAGCAACCGGGGCCGTCGCTGACCTGGGCGCCCTCGGGGCGGGGCAGAGCACGAGCCATGCGGCGACGGTCGGCGAGGCCTGCGCGGACTGGCTCGCGTGTGTCCGCCCCGTGGTCGTGGACGCGCTGGTCAAGAGCGGCCTCTACGAGGACGAGGCGTGGGCGATGGTCGACACCTGGACGCGCTCGTACTTCCAGACGCCGGGGCTCCGGGTGCTCTACGTGGTGCCGCGCCCCTGGACAGACGCGCTCCTGCCCATCAAGATCACGCCGGAGCCCACCGCGCTCGTCCGCACCCTGGTCGGTCGCATCGAGGTGCTGACCCCCGCGGAGGAGGCGTCCCTCGTGGCGCAGGTGTCGTCCATGGTGGGCAAAGGGGACCTCCTGGTCGCGCAGCTCGGCCGGTTCGCCGAGCCTCGGCTCCGCCGGGCGTGCGCGCTGATCCAAGATGAGAAGGTGACGCAATGGTGCGACGGTTTGCTGGTCTCGCTCTCCTTGCAGCCCTGAGCACGGGCTGCGACGCCACGGCCGACGCCACGGCCGACGCCACCGCCGATGTCGGCGACGGGGTCGCGGTGGGGGCTGACGCCGGGGCGGACGTTGGGGCCGGCTCGGGCGGGGACGTCGCGGTCGGGGACGGAGGGGCGGGGAACCCCGGCGACACGGGCGACACTGGTGACACGGGCATTGGCTCCGACGCCGTGGGCGATGCCGGCGGCGGCACCGACGTCGCCACGGGCCCCCTCTCCGTCCACGTGTTCGGCACGCTGACCAGCGTCCAGAGCTCGCTGGGAGTGGACCTGGCCGGCGCCTGGCACGACGAGGAGGAGCTGCCCGCCTTCGTGGTCGGCAGGGACCTGGGGCCCCCCGGGTCCGGCGCCGCGGAGGCGCTGCCGGACGGGATCACCCACAAGCTCCAGTCCCTGGTCATCGCCCTGCACACGCAGGCGTCGGCGCCCGTCACGGTGGAGGTGGGGCTGCCCGACGGCATCCCGTCCCGGTGGCTGCCAGCGCCTGCGACCCTCGCGCCCCCTCTGGGCGGGAGCGCGGCGCTCGCAGACGGGGCCATCTCGTGGACCGTGACGCCCGAGCCCGGCGCCGCGTCCCCAGCGCCGGGCGACGGCCCGTGGGGTGCGCTCCGCGGCATCGACGCCGTGCCCCTCGCCTCCGGTGAGCGCTTCCTGTTCGCGCAAGGGCTGGCGCACCTGGGGCTCCCGCTCCGGGTGGAGCCCTTGCCGGATGGCAGCTTCCGCGTGACCAACGACTCGGCCGTCACGATCCCCGCCGCCTGGGTGGTGCACGTCCACGCGGGCGGTGGCTTGAAGCTGTCGGTCGGCGAGCTCGCGCCGGGGGAGTCCAAGGTCAAGCTCCCGACTCCGAAGGAGATCAACCTGGACGAGTATACGCTCGTCTCCGCCGAGGACATCGCAGTCGAGCTCGATGGCACTGGGCTGACGCCCTCTGAGAGCCGCGCGCTCGTCGGGACGTGGTCCTGGTCCGTCTTTCACACGCAGGGCCTGCGTCTGCTCTATCTGGCGCCCGCGGAGTGGGTGGAGCAGGTCGCGCCGCTCGCGGTCAGTCCGGCCCCGCAGTCCGTGGTCCGCGCGCTGGTCGGACGCATCGAGGTGCTGACCCCCGACGAGGAGTCGAGCCTGCGCTGGACCGTGGAGCAGGCGGCGAAGGGGCTCGGGGCGGCGCCCTCCGTCGAGGGCCTCGGGGTGTTCGCAGAGCCGAAGCTGCGCCGTACCCTGGAGCAGTTGGAGGACCCGGCTGCCCGCGCCCTGTGCGAGTCCCTCATCGAGGCGGCGCTCGCGATCCCCTGACGCTCGTTGGCTCGCGGCTCCCGGTGCGCTACCCTGCGCACTCACCGGAGGAGCCCATGACACCCGAGCAGATCGACCAGGTACTCACAGACACACTCGCGGACCGCCAGCTTACGCGCACGGAGCGGCGCGCCATCAAGGACGTGGTGCAGGACCTGGGCGGTGACGCCCGCATCCACGCCCTGTTCCGCCAGCGCGCCTTCGAGGTCGCCAAGGGGGCGCTCCTCGGGCGCGACACCCTTGCCGTGGTCGAGTGGCTGGAGGACGTCGTCAAGGCGCTCGTGCCCGAGGCGCCGCAGAAGGTGGGCGGTCGCGCGGAGGCCTGGTTCAGCCCGGACGACGACTGCCCGGAGCGCATCGTCGCGCTCCTGCGGACGGCGCTGCGGTCCGTGGACATCTGCGTCTTCACCATCACGGACGACCGCCTGGCGGACGCGGTGCTCGCCGCCCACCGGCGCGGCGTGGCCGTGCGGCTGCTGACCGACGACGAGAAGAGCCTGGACGTGGGCTCGGACGTGGACAAACTGGCGTCGCGGGGCGTCGCCGTCCGGTACGACCGCACCCAGCACCACATGCACCACAAGTTCGCGGTGATCGACGGGGCGCTGCTGCTCACCGGCAGCTACAACTGGACCCGGAGCGCCGCCGACTTCAACGACGAGAACTTCCTCGTGACCGACGAGCCGCGCCTGGTGGCGGCCTACGTGGGGCAGTTCGATGTGCTGTGGGAGCGCCACGGGTGATCGGGCGGCACTGGCGGTCGCAGGCCGTCAGCCCTCGGCGAGGATCCCCTCGTCGTACACGATCTCGAAGCGCAGCTTGTGCTTCGCCTCCTCCTGGGCGAGGCCGCGGAAGACGTCGTCCAGGGGCGCGGGAGCGGCCTTGGCGAGGGCCTCGTAGAGCTTGATCGCCGCAAGCTCCTGCTTCATGGCCACGATCAGCGCTTCCTGGAAGCTCAGGCCCGGCTTCGGGGCGACGTCGGCCAGGTAGTCAGCGATCTTCAGGTCCTGGACCTTCTGCTGGACCCACCGGGCCTCCACGTGGCCGTCCCGGAGCTGCTCGAGCCGGCGCTTGTGGCCGAGCTCCTCGGCGGCGAAGCCGAGCAGGGTCGCCTTGATGGCCTCGGCCTCCACGGCCTCGGCGAGCTGCAGGAAGAAGGCGTGGGCCTTCTCTTCGTTGGCGATGGCGAACGCCAGGATGTCGTCCACGGAGCTCCACTCGGTCATCGGCGCCTCCTCTCGGGCAGCAGGGACACGGGCCGAGGGTGGTCCGGCGCGGCCGCGCCGACAAGCGAAATCGGATGCGAACGGATACGACGGGGCGCGCGGTCGAGGCTCGGACGGAAGGATCGCCCGGTGGATCGCTCTTGCGCCGAGCCCCGAATTGCGCGAGGTTTCCCCCGCCAGTCGCGAACCTGGAACCCGGAGGTCCCCGTCATGCGCGCACGTTCCCTTGCTCTGACCATCGCCCTTGCCCTCTGCGGCGCCGCTTGCGAAGAGGAGACCACCGGCAACACCATGGTGGACATAGGGGGCGCCGGCGCCGGTGACGTGGCGACGACCCCCGGGGAGGACGTGGCGGCCTGCGTGTCCTCGTGCGAGGGGCGGGTCTGCGGCGACGACGGCTGCGGCGGATCCTGCGGGGACTGCGCCCAGGGCGTGTGCTCCGCGGACGGCGAGTGCGTCGCCACGTGCACCCCCGCCTGCGTCGGGCGCGACTGTGGCGACGACGGCTGCGGCGGGTCCTGCGGGGACTGCGAGTCCGGCGAGGCGTGCTCCGCGGCGGGGCTCTGCGTCACGACCTGCGCCCCCGCCTGCGCTGGCAAGGCCTGCGGCGACGACGGGTGCGGGGGCTCCTGCGGGAGCTGCCCGACCGGGTGGAGCTGCGACGCGGGGGTCTGCACCGGGGGCTGTGACCCGTCATGCGCGGGCAAGGACTGCGGCGACGACGGCTGCGGCGGGAGCTGCGGCGAGTGTACGGGCACCGACGTCTGCGGGGCCCACGGCACCTGCGGGCCCGCCCCCTGCACGCCGGACTGCACCGGAGTCCAGTGCGGCGACGACGGCTGCGGCGGCAAGTGCGGCACCTGCGCCGAGGGCTTCAAGTGCAGCCTCGCTGGGCACTGCGAGCTTGGGTGTACGCCGACCTGCGACGGCAAGGAGTGCGGCGAGGACGGTTGCGGCGGCGTGTGCGGCACCTGCGGCGGCGGGGAGGTGTGCAAGGCCGCGAGCTGCGAGCCGGGTGTCTGTGCCCCCGTCTGCGGCGGCAAGGAGTGCGGCCCCGACGGCTGCGGCGGCGTGTGCGGGACCTGCGAGTCAGGCTTCCTGTGCAAGGACGGCGCGTGCGAGGAGGCCTGCATCCCGGCGTGCAGCGGCAAGGACTGCGGCCACGACGGCTGTGGCGGCGTGTGCGGCACGTGCGCGGCGGGCAAGGTGTGCTCCGCCGGTGGGAAGTGCGAGGCCGCGGTGTGCAAGCCAGCCTGCGATGGCAAGGCCTGTGGAAGCGACGGGTGCGGTGGGTCGTGTGGGACGTGCCCGGCCGGGCAGGCGTGCACCGTCGACCAGCAGTGCAAGCCGGGCACGGCGTCGAGCTGCTGCGTGCCCACGGAGGTGCCGGGCTGCGACGACCAGGCCGTGCAGACCTGCGTGTGCGCCCTCGATGCCTTCTGTTGCGAGACCGCATGGGACAGCCTGTGTGTCGGGGAGGTCGGCGAGTGCGGCCTGGGCTGCCCGGTCCTCGGCACCTGCGCCGGGGCCTGCGGCGGCCAGTCGGCGAGCGGCTGCTGGTGCGACGAGATGTGCGTCTCGTTCGGCGACTGCTGCGAGGATGCGTGTTCGCTGTGCGGGGAGTGCCCGTAGGCACGGGGCTGGCAGCGAGGGCAGGCAGGACGGCTCAGGGGGCGGGGGCCTCGGGAGTCTCAGCCGGGGCAGGGTCAGCCGGGGCGGGCTCGGTCGGGGCAGGGGCCTCAGCGGGGGCGCCCTCCTTCGGGCCATCCGCAGGCGCCTTGGGTGCCAGGCTCTCCTCGATGGCGGCGCGAGTCTCCGGCGGCAGCGCGCTCAAGCGCTTGAACGCCCAGCTCGTCGACAGCATCTCCATGCCGTTCTGGTAGGTGCCGCTGTACTCGAAGGTCGCCAGGCCGGGCTCCCCGGTGTACCCGAGGAGGCGCCGCGCCCGCGCCAGGTTGACGAGGCACGCCCTGACGGGCTCCGGGGCGCTGCCCTGGTAGGAGACGTCCGCCGGCTTGCCGTCCTTGGTCACCGTGATGGCCAGCTTGCCGTCGATGGTGCCGTTGACCTCGTACTGCTTGTAGCAGCCCGTGTAGCCGCTGGTCAGGTCGATGGCGAACTTGTCCTCCGTGGGCGCGGCCTCCGGCGCCTTGGCCGCGGCGCCGGGCTTGGCGGGGGGAGGTGTCGTCTTCGGCGCGTCGCCCTTGCAGCCGCCGAGCAGCGCCAGGATCAGCGCTCCGCCCAGGGCAGCGCTCCCGAAGAGGCGAGGCGCCCGCAGTGCGCGGGCCTTGAGGTCGTTCATCTTGTCCGCTCCTACGTGGGGTGCCAGAATCTGCGAGCCGCCAGGCCCCAATGCTTGGGGAGCCGCCGCGGCGCCGGAGCATAGCAGAGGCCCCCGCCACGTGGCGAGCGCCGCGGATGTGCGATGAGCCGCGTCGTCCAGTCCAGCACCGACTCCTACGAGGTCCTGCGGGAGCTGGGCCGGGGGGCGTCCGGCTGCACGTCCCTCGTGCGCGTGGGCTCCACGGGCGGGCTCGCGGTGCTGAAGGAGCTGCACCTCCAGCACCTGACGGACTGGAAGGTGGTCGACCTCTTCCAGCGGGAGGCGCGCCTCCTGCGGTCCCTCGATCACCCAGGGATCCCCCGCTACGTGGACGCCATCGGGGAGGAGGGCGGAGTCACCGCGCTGGTGCAGACCTTCGTGGAGGGCCAGACCGCCCAGGCGCTCATCGACGGGGGTGCGCCCCTGTCCCGCGCCGAGCTGGAGGGGGCGCTGCGCTGCTGCCTCGAGATCCTTGCTTATCTGCGGGAGCGCGTGCCGCCGGTGGTCCACCGCGACGTCTCCCCTCGCAACGTGATGCTCGCGAACGGGCGCGCCTTCCTCATCGACTTCGGCTCCGTGAAGTGGGCGCTGGCGGACAGCACGGCGCTCACCTCCGTCGGCACCTTCGGGTACATGGCCCCGGAGCAGATCCTGGGGCGGGCCGAGCCTGCCTCCGATATGTACGGCCTCGGCATGACCTTCGTCGCGCTGGCGACACGCCGGGATCCGGCGCGGTTCGACGTGGACCCGGCGACCGGGCGGGTGGACGTCCGCCGCATGCTGCGCCTGCCGGCCCGAGTCGCCGGCGTCCTCGAGCGCATGACCGCGCCGGGGCTGGGCGAGCGCCTCTCGGACCCGCGGGAGGCGCTCGCGCTGCTCGATGGCCCCGAGGTCCCCGCGACGCGGCAGGAGCCGGGGCACCCGCAGTCCCGGCGCCGGGCGGCGGTGGTCGTCCTTGGCGCGTCCGGCGTGTTCCTGGCGGCGGGGGCCGTCGTCGCGTTCATGGCTGGAGTGGCCAGCGTGGGGCCGAGCGCCCCGGCGGCCAGTCCGCCCGCGGTGGAGGCGGTGTCCCCGGCGGCGCCCGTGCTCGCGCCCGAGCCGCGCCCTCTGCCTGACCCCTCCGGCATCGACCCGGAGCCCGCCGGGGGCGTGGAGGTCCTCCCGGTCCCCGTGGCAGGCACGGCGGAGCTCACCCTGGACAGCAGCCCCCAGGGCGCCACCGTCCAGCTCCCCGGCGGCGGCACCTGCACGACCCCCTGCAAGGCCGCGGTCCCCTACGGCCGCCACCGCCTCCGGTTCACCCACGAGGGCCGCGCGGTCGTCCGTGACCTCATGGCGGTGCGCGACACCTCGCTCCTCGTGTCGTTCTGAGGGCGGCAGCGCCACCGGGGGACGTCGATCACCCCTCGGCTCACGGGACGGCGACCTGGCTCCGCGTGTAGCTCGTGCCCTTTGCCTTGCCGTGGACCACGACGAGCCCCTGGTCCTTGAGCTGCCCGATGGCGCGCTGCCAGTGGTCTCCGTGGACGCCGGCGCGCTCCAGGATGTCGTCCCGGCGCAGGCCCGGCGCCTCGTCCGGGAGGACGGCGAGGATGGCGGCCGCGTGGCTGCTCGGGGCCTCCGAGACGGTCGCCGCGCTCGTCGGGCTCGCCACCGGGTGCTCGCGACCCGCGAAGCGCGGGAGCTCCACCACCGCCGCTCCGGCGGCCGCGAGCAGCGCGCGCGTCTCGGGGCGGCAGGTCAGGACGAGGACCTGGTGCCGCTCGGCCACCGAGGCCAGGAGGCGCGCCATGCCCGTCGCCCGGTCCGGGTCCAGGTTGACCAGGGCGTCGTCGAGCACCAGAGGCAAGGCCCCGTGCGTCGCGCGGTCCGCGGCCAGGCCGAGGCGCAGCACGACGTAGAGCAGCTCCGCGGTGCCGCGGCTGAGCTGGGCGCTGGTCCGCCGGCCCCCCGCCGCGTCCACCACCACCAGCTCCCGGCCGTCCTCGGTCGCCTCCACCGCCACGTAGGTCCCACCGGTCGCCGTGCGCAGGTGCTGCCCGGCCGCGCGGAGCACCGCCGGCTGGTGCGCCTCGCGGAACCGCTTGAGGGTCCGCTCCAGGAGCGCCGCGGCGAGCACGACGTCGGCCAGCTCCCGTCGCGCGTCCGCGAGCTGCGCCAGGACCTCGCCACGGCGCGCCTCGCCGGCGGCGATCTCGTCCGTCCTCTCCAGGGCTTCGAGCTCGTGGCGGAGGCGGGTCCGCTCCTCGATGGCCCGGTCCCGGTCCGACTCCGCAGTGGCCAGCTCCCCGCGCGCCTCCTCGGCAGCGGCCGCCCAGGCCGCGCGGTCCCCCGCGGAGAGCAGCTCGAGCGTCTCCGGGTCGTCCGCCCACGGGCCCAGCGCCTCCCGCACGGCGGTCCGGGCCGCGTCCGCTTGCTCCTGGAGCTGGCGGCGGCGCTCGATGTCCACGAGCAGGCCCTCGATGGCGTCCACGCTCGGTGCTCCCGCCGTGTCGCGGAGCGCCAGGAGCTCCCGCTCTGACTGGTGGAGCGCCCGCTGCGCCTGCTCGACGCTGCTCGCCTCCGAGGCGACGCGCGCGCGGGCCGCGTCCCGGCGGGCGGCCTCCTCCCGCGCGGCGGCCAGCTCGCGGGAGAGCGCCGCAGAGAACCTGGCCGCGTCCGCCTCCAGGGGGGCGGCACGGCCCAGGGCGTGCGCAAGCTCCGTCACCTCGGCGACGAAGGCCTCGACCCGGAGCCGCGTTGCCTCGGCCACGCCCTCCAGCCGCGCCACGTCGTCGAGGGCGCCCTGCGCTCGGCTCACGGCGTCGAGAGTGGACTCGAGCTGCCGCGGATCCAGCGCCGGCAGGCGGCAGGCAGCGCGCTGCGCGTCCCACGCGGCCGGGCCCGAGACGAGATCCACGGCCGCCACCTCTTCTCTGACCGCTCGCGCGTCGTCCGCGCTCCTCGCTGCGGCGGCCACCTCCTGGTCCGCGCGGCGCCAGGTCTCGCGCAGCCTCGCCGCGTCCTCGCAGCGGCGGGTGGCGGCATCCGGCGCTCCCAGCCACGCGAGCGCCTCAGCGCGCTCCGTCCAGGCGGCGAGCTCTGCCTGTGCCTGCTCCCGGTCCGCGGCCAGGCCGGCGAGGTGGCCGTCCATGGCGCGCAGCGCAGCGGCGCGGGAGAGCCAGTCTGCCGCCCCCTCCAGGGGGACCTGGGGCGGCACCCCTGCCTCCGTGGCCCGCGCTCGCGCTTGGGACTCGAGCCGCGCCGCCCCTCCGTCGGAGTCCGCCACCCGCAGCGCCTGGGATGCTGCCTCCTGGGCGGAGCGAGCCATGTCCACCGCCTGCTCCTGGCGGCGCCGCGTGGCGGCCGCCTCCCGGCTGGCGCGGGCTCCCTGGCGCAGCTCCTCCAGGAGGCGGGCGCCGAGGGTCGGATCGGAGGGCACCGTCCCGGAGACGGCGGCCTCGCGGGCCCACGCGTCCCACTCGCGGCGCGCCTCGGCCGCGACGCGCCGCTGGACGTCGCGCTCTGCCATGAGCTCGCGCGCCCCTCTGACGCCGGCGACCAGCTCGGTGAGGCTCTCCGGCGCCACTGGCGGGAGGGTCGCGTGGGCGAGGGCGCGCTCCCACGCGCTCCGCGCCTCGCTCTCGGTGGCCACCGCGCCTGCGAGGCGGCGCTCTGCGTCCGCCACCTGGCGCTCGGCCGCGGCCACCTGCGCGGCACGAGCCGCGGCCACCGTCCCCTCGGCCAGCGCCTGCTCTACCTCGGCCCGCGCCCGGGTGATGACCGCGGGGCCGGCGTCCGGCGGCAGGCCGGCTCGCGTGAGCGCCTCCCGGGCGGCGCGCTCCGGGGCGTCGGCGTCAGCGCGGGGGCCGGAGCGCCATGCGAGGGCGCCGAGCGCGACGGCCCCGGCGAGCATCACGATGGCGCCGGGGATCAGGCCCGCCAGGGCGACGGGTACGGCGGCGAGGAGCAAGGACGCGGCGATGGCGAGGCCGACGGGGCGGACCCACGCCGGCCCACCGTTGGCCCCACGGCGCGCCTCCTCCCGCTCCCGGACGGCGACCTCGGCCCACGCCAGCGCGGTCGCTCGCTCGCGCAGGGGGGCCAGGTCGGGAACCTCGGGCGGGGCCGCTCCCAGGGCCCGCCGGTCCTCCCGGCGGGTGTGCGCGTCGTGGGTGGCGCGCTCCCGGGCTGCGCTGGCCTCTCGCAGGGCGCTCGCTGCACCCGCGAGGCGCGCCTCGTGGGCCGCATCGAGCCGGATCGCCGCGAGCCGCGCCTCGGGCCAGGCGCCCGCGCCGCCCTCGTGGAGCCCGTCGCTCTCGCGGCCCCCCCCTGCGCCGGAGCCGACGGCCCGAGCCCCGGCGGTGGCGGCATCGAACGGGGCGGACCAGCGCCCCAGGTCGGTCAGCGCGATGCTGAGCCGCTCGGCGGCCCGGCCTCCCGCCTCATCGGCGCCGACGGCCCGGTGGAAGGCGCGCGTGGCGCCCTCCGCCCGCGCCTCCAGGGACCGGAGGGTCTCCTCCAAGGCCGGTGTTGGCGGCGCCGCGGGGAGGGCGACGAGGGCCCGCGACGCCTCCTCCAGCTCACGCTCCCGCTGCGCGAGGAGCCGGCTTGCCGCGGCGACCTCGCTGGCGCGCCGGGTGGCGGCGACGCTCCAGGCCGAGGCCGCGGCGCGCACGGCGTCCACGCTCGTCAGGTCGACGCGTTCGCCGCCGGCGGGCGCCCACCCGCCAAAGGCACGCATCGCCTCCTCCCGCTCCGCTCGTGCCCTCGCCAGCGTCCCGTCCAGCTCCCGGACCCGCGCCGCGGCCCGCTGCGCCCGAGGCTCGTCGGCCAGCAGCGCATGGACGGAGGGGGCCGCCGCCTCCGTGTCGGGGTCCAGGGGGAGGGCGTCGCGGCGCTCCGCGCGCCGCGCGAGCTCCCGCTCCGCCGCCGTGACGCGGGCGTCGGCGTCAGCGAGGCGCACGCGGGCCGCCTCCGCGTCCATGGCGCGGCGGGCCGCGTCCCGGAGGCGCTCCACCTGTGCTGGGCTCAGGGGCACCAGCGCCGCCGCGTCGGAGAGCCCCGCCGCGGCCAGCGCCTCGCGGAGCCGCCCCCTCGCCGCGGCGAGCTCGGCCTGCACGGGCGCTGCGTCGCCGAGCCCGAGGTGAGGGCGATGCTCCGCGGCGCTCTGGACCCGCTCCGCGAGCGCAAGGATGGGCGGGTCGTCCCCCAGCGCCGCCAGGTCGGTGCGGGCCTGCTCCGCCCGCCGCTCGGCGTCCGCCAGGGCAGCGCGGGCCCGAGCCTCGTCGAGGCGCAGGCGCCCGAGCTCGTCGCGCAGCCCCGGGGGCAGCACCCGCGCCGGGAGGGCCTCCATGGCGCGCAGCGCCTCCACGGCCGAGGCGTGGTGCGGGAACGCGCGCTCGAGCCCCTCCCAGCGCTGCGTGGCGCGCCGCGCGGCGTCCGCGCCCCTGCGCCTCCCGGCCGCCTCGTCCTCCAGGCGCCCGACCTCGTCTCGGAGCTCCCGCACGCGCCGGGCCTGGTCTCGCGCCCGGCCGAGGCGCTCGTCCAGGGCACGCAGCTCGGCCTGGAGGTCCTTGATGATGCACCCGGACCGCGGCCGCCACAGGCGCTCCTGGCGGGCGTCGAGGTCCCTCCTCGCGTTGCGCACGCTGCGGCCGGCCCCCGCGATGGCGCCGCTCCAGAGCCGGTCCCGGAGCTGGTCGTCGCCGAGGCCGTCGAGGCCCGTCAGGTCGGCCAACGAGAACGCGAACACCGCGCGGAACAGGGCCCGGTCCGTGCCGCCGAGGCGATCCCGGACGGCGTCGTCCCCCGTGAGGACGGCGCCCCCGCCGCGCAGCACCGGCGGCGCGTCCAGGCGCTCCAGCTCCAGGCGTTGTCCTCCGTCCTCCAGGAACAGGCGCCCCCCGAGCCTCCCCCCGGCGAGAGGCGTGGGCCGCGGCCTCCCCGGGCCGAACAGCACGTAGAGGAAGAACTCCAGCAGCGTGGACTTGCCGGCCTCGTTGGGGCCGTAGAGGACCGTCAGGCCAGCGCCCAGGTCCCGCTGCGTGTGGCCCTGGAAGTGACCGAAGCCGTCGATGTGCCACCCGAGGATCCGCACGTCACTCCTCCAGCAGCGTGATCGCGAGGCAGGCCGCGCGCCGCACCAGCTCCGCGTGGTCGCCCACGTCATGCCCGAGGAGCCCCGCCTCGGCGCCCAGCAGGGCGCGCACGTCGTCGGCGCTCAGCCCGGCTGCCTGGGCCGCCAGCTCCCCGAGCAGGTCGCCCCGGTCCGCGAGGCCGTCCAGGTCCACGGGTGGCCGCACGTCGAGGCGCAGGTCCGCCCAAGATGCGCCGGGGGTGGCGTCCGAGACGGCGCGCAGGAGCGCGTCGCCTGCCTCCGGGCGGCTCAGGGCGTCGTAGGCTGGCGTGGCGCCGCGCACCACGGCGCGCAGGACCCGCCCCCCCTCCGCGGCAGCCGCCAGGGCCTCAGCCACCTGCCCCACGTCGTCGCACGCAGCCGCGTCCACCTCCACGACCTCGAAGCGGACCGGGGCCAGCTCCACGAAGCGCACGGTGCACCGCCGGCCCGCGTCGACGACCACGGCCCCTTTCGGGCCCAGCTCCGACGGCTTGAAGCTCCGCCCCTGGAGGACGCCGGGGTAGACGATGGCCGGCTCCGCCCGGAGCAAGGCGTGCCGGTGGATGTGCCCGAGCGCCCAATAGTGGTGCCCCGTGCGGGCCAGGTCGTCGACGGTGCACGGGCTGTAGGGGGCGTGGTTCCCTTGGGACCCCACGTTGGCGTGCAGGACGGCGATGTGGACGCCAGGGCCTTGCGCCCTGGGGAATAGCGCCGCCAGGTTCTCACGCACGTCCCGCCGCGGGTAGCTGATGCCGGACACGGTGAACGGAGTGCCGTCCCGCGCGACCAGCCGGTGGACCTCGACGCGGTCGCTCGGAAAGATCGTGACCCCGTCCGGCCACTGCCGCACGGCCGACCAGCCCTCCTCGACGGGATCGTGGTTGCCGTGGGCGATGAACACGCGCACGCCTGCCCGAGAGAGGCGCCGCGTCGCGTCGAGCAGCCGGAGCTGGGCGCGCAGCCCCCGCTCCGCCCCGTCGTAGACGTCCCCCGCGAGCAGCAGCGCTTCGGCTCGCTCGGCCAACGTCAGCTCCACCAGCCGGTCGAGAGCGAGCAGGCTCGCATCGACCAGCCGCTCGCGAAGCTCCGGGGCGACGCGGCTGAGCCCCTCGAAGGGCGTGTCCAGGTGCAGGTCGGCGGCGTGGACGAAGCGGACCATGGGCAACCCCTCCTGTGCTCCGGCGGCCGTTCCCCCGCTGGGCTCCTGTGTCGTTCGTCGGACGTCCCGCCCCTCAGCCGATGCGCGGCTCGTCGGGCAGCTCGTTGGGGTTGTCGTCGAGCGCGGGGACGTGGCGGGCCCCGACGGCCCCGACGGCCTCGACGACCGCCAGCATCCGCCCGACCAGATCGCCGGGCCCTCGCCCCTTGAGCGCGGCCGCCTCCCACTCCGCCCGCGGCGCGCGCCCGAGCAGCGGGTGGTCGAACAGCGTGACGACCCGGTCCTCCAGCACGGACGCCATGACCAGCACCCCCGTGCCGCGGCGCGTTGCGGTGACGGCCTCGCGCACCATCTCCGCCTGCGCACGCTCCAGCACGCGCGCATCAAGGCGCCCGGCGCCCGCCAAGGCACGCAGCGCCAAGGGCCACCGCGACACACCCCACCCGAGGGCCGCCGCCGGGAGAACCACCTCCGGCAGCACCCACGCTGGATCCACCGAGAAGGGCGCGAACAGGACAAGCGCAAGCAGCGCGACCCCCACGCCACACCCCACGACCCATGGCAAGGACCGCCACCCGCCGGAGCGAGGCACGACCCGGCACACGATCTCCAGGTCGCTCCGCCCCTCGGCGGCCGCCACCGCCGCCCGCAACCTCTCCGCCACCTGCTCGTCGAAGCGCTTCATGCGCCGGAGTGTCGCCGCCCGTGGCCCGGTCCGTCAACCGTCGGGTCATTGAGGGCACACCGGGGGTCTCCTCCAATCGCGAGCGTGGGTCGTCGCTTGGGCTGCGCCGGGACTGAACTATGTCTGGATTGCCGGGAGGTCATAGTCGCGTGCAGATCTCTCGAGGACGTGTGCCAGGAGGCCATGCGCATCGCGGCCGCCGAAGCGCGCGTCTCGGGCTCCCGGGGCGCCTGCGGCGAGCCACAGAAGGACGTGGAGCTTTCCCGACGGGACCCACTTCTTGGCCCTCAGGAGCCATGGCTCGAGAGCGTCGAAGGGAATCCAGCGCCCCTTGCCCTCCCAGTTCTCGACCGGCGTACAGGTGGTCGCGCGGACTCCAAGCGCGACGTACTGCACGAATCCGGTCGGGATCTCTTCGGTCATGACGACGGGCCACGCCTCGCGGACCGGCCAGAGACGGCTCTCCTCGTGGAGCTCGCGCAGGATGGTGTCCTCGAGGGATCGATCCCCGGAGCGTCGCCCTGTCTCGGGCTGGAAGGCGCCACCCATCGTGTGGAAGGCGCGTGGGTAGGTGGCAGACTCAAGGGAGCGCTCATGGAGCAGGAGCGCCGGCTCGCTCGGGTGGAGCACCACTGCGCTGGCACTGAGCAGGCGCGGTCTGACGCCCGACTCTCGCAGCGCCTGGACCGTCGCGAAGTCGAGGGTCTCGTAGAAGAGTGAGACAGGCTCGGCGTCCAGCGCCGGCGCCCCATCGAGGAGCGCGTGCATGTCATTTGTCTCCAGGGCCTGGCGCTTCCGGGCGGCGGCCGTCTCGATCTCGGGTGGAGCCTGGAACTCGAAGTCCTGCTGGAGCAGTGGGGGGCTCGCGAGGACACCCAGAACCTTTGCGTGTCCCTCGAAGTGTGCGTCGAGCGCAGGGAGCCACGGCCCAATGGACCGCCTGCGGTGGGGCTCGCTGCGCCTCTCCAGCACCAGCGCCAGAGACTCGAGCGCGGCCTCCGCCGTGGCATCGGGGACCTCGGTGTCCTCTCGGGGGCCGCGCGCAGGGATGTACGCAAGGCCGCCACTCCGCTGGGGGGACAGAAACCACACCCGCGCCAGCCCACCCTCCACTTGGGCGCGTATCAGCGGAAACAAGGGCCAGCTTTGGATGAGCGCGCCCGTGGGGTCGAGCAGCGCCAAGCCCAACAGGTGACGGCGCGCGTGGTGCTCGCTCCACTTGGGCACCGGCGCCAGCGTGCCGTCGGAGGCCACGATGTTGAGCGGGTCGCGGATCAGCAGCTCGTAGTCCCTCAGCGGAGCGAGGTCGCGCACCAGCTTGACCACCGCGCGCTC
The DNA here is from genome assembly GCA_045863395.1 of Myxococcales bacterium. GTDB lineage: Bacteria > Myxococcota_A > UBA9042 > JABWCM01 > BTVJ01 > BTVJ01. Next base: position 91,360 of record BTVJ01000009.1, on the reverse strand, counting down.
CATGGCGGCGGCGTCGGCCTCGACGGACGCCATGTCCGTTCCGTCGATGGTGCCGTGGCCCACCGAGGACACGTTCCGCAGCGCGACCACCGCTGTGTGGAATGAGCGAAGCTCCGGGAGCCGGAGGGCCAGGTCGCGCAGGACGGGCGGCACCTTGCCAGCAGCTTCGCGCGCCGCGGTCGCGACCTCCAGACCCGAGAGCGCGAGGGTCTGCCAGTCGCCCATGGAGAGCGCGCCGGGCTTGGCGCCGCCTGCGCTGGCGCCCGTGACCAGCGCCGTCAGCCTCGTGAGCTCGGTGCCCACGTGCGCTCGCTCGACCACGGATGGCAGCACCAGGGCCGAGAGCAACCAGTAGGTGGCTTCGAACAGCCCGCGCCCGCAGGCGAGGAGCGTGCTCGGGACCGCCCTCTGCTCCACGACGCCCCGGAGCAGCTCGGAGAGGGGGTACGGGAGCCAGCCCTCCGCTATGGCCTGCTCGTAGAGCGCGGGCCACTCGGCCTCTGGTGGAACCGCGAAACGTCCAAGCGTGTCGACGGGGTCCTGCTTGGTCATGAGCTCTCGCCTCCCACAGTGGAGCTGGGTTCTGGACGGGCAGTGTAGCGGACCTCGAGGCTCCCCGGTGAGGTGTTCGTGACGATCCCGGAGCGCTTCCAGCCCGGAGGTCGTTGTCACCACCAGCGCCTCGCCCAAATGGACCCGCTTGTCCCGTTCGTGATAGGGATCGCCCGCCACGCTGAAGGAGGATCCATGCGCAGCCTCATCGAGCCTTTCAAGATCAAGATGGTCGAGCCCATCCGCATGACGACGGAGGACGAGCGCCGCGCGCGGATCCGGGAGGCCGGCTACAACGTGTTCCTGCTGCACGCCCGCGACGTGATGATCGACCTGCTCACCGACAGCGGCACGTCGGCCATGTCCAGCGAGCAGTGGGCCGCCATGATGCGTGGCGACGAGGCATACGCAGGGAGCGAGAGCTTCTACCGCTTCGAGGCCGCAGTGCAGCGCAGGACGGGCATGCCCTACGTGATCCCGACCCACCAGGGGCGCGCCGCGGAGCACCTGCTCTTCGAGCTCATGGTGGAGCCCGGGCAGGTGGTGATCTCCAACACCCACTTCGACACGACCCGCGCCAACGTGGAGGCCCGGGGCGCCGAGGCCATCGACCTCCCCTGTGCGGCCGCGGCCGACCTGCACGAGCCGGCCCCGTTCAAGGGCGACATGGACCTCGACCGCCTGGACGCCACGCTCGGCCGCCTCGGCTCCAAGGTGGCCCTCGTGATCATGACGGTGACCAACAACGCCGCGGGGGGGCAGCCGGTCAGCATGGCCAACCTGCGAGGGGCGCGCGCCGTCTGCGACCGGCACAAGGTGCCCATGTTCCTCGACGCGTGCCGCTTCGCAGAGAACGCCTGGTTCATCAAGACGCGCGAGCCCGGTCATGCCGACCGCCCGCTCGCCGACGTCGCGCGCGAGATGTTCGACCACGTGGACGGCTGCACCATGAGCGCCAAGAAGGACGGCCTCGTGAACATGGGCGGCTTCCTGGCGCTCCGGGACAAGGCCCTGTCAGAGAGCGCCCGCGGACCGCTGATCCTCACCGAGGGCTTCCCCACCTACGGGGGCCTCTCCGGGCGCGACCTGGACGCCATCGCCCAGGGCCTGGAGGAGGTGGTCGACGAGGACTACATGCGCTACCGGGTGCGCACGGCGGCCTTCCTGTCGGAGCACCTGGAGTCCGTGGGCGTACCGACGGTGCTCCCGCCGGGCGGCCACGCCGTCTACGTGGACGCGCGGCGCATGTTGCCCCACATCCCGCTCCGCGAGTTCCCCGGCCTCGCGCTGGTCAACGCGCTCTACGTCCACGCCGGCGTGCGGGCGGTGGAGGTGGGCGGTGTGATGTTCGGGCGGACGGACAAGACGACCGGCGAGTACGTGGAGCCTCCGGTGGATCTGGTGCGCCTGGCGCTGCCCCGGCGGGTCTACACCCAGAGCCACATCGAGTACGTCGCCGAGGCGCTGGAGGAGGTCAACGAGGCCCGCGGGGCGCTCCGCGGCTACCGCTTCACCTGGGAGGCGCCCCGGCTCCGCCACTTCACCTCGCGGTTCGAGCCGCTGAGCTGAGGTCACACGCCGAAGCCCCGCGGATCGTCGGTGCGGGGGACCACCTCGCTCCAGCCATACTCCCGCGGATACTCGTGCCACGGCCCCTCGCACACCCGCGCCCAGGTGCACCGCCCGCACGGCTCCCCGTGGGCCTTGCCCTCGCTCCAGCGGTACTCGGTGTAGTCGTCGATGACCATCGGGGCGTCGACGACGCAGGTGTCCGGGATGCGCCCCTCCACGACGTGCGCCTCGTAGCCCTGCATGAAGCAGTACGGGACCGCCTCGGTGAAGGCGCGCGCACCCGCGGCCCGGGCGATGTCCAGGGCGCGACGGATGAAGGGCAGGGCGTCGGTGAACCGCGGCACCACGTCCGCGAAGTTGTGCTCCGCCGTTCCCGCCGGGTGGACGAACGCGAGCTGGAGCTGGTCCACCCCGAGGCGCACCAGCAGCCGCGCCAGCTCCGGCAGATCCTGCACGTTCTGCTTCACGATGACGCTGTTCGTGATCACGGGCACCCCGAGGCCCTTCACGTTCTGGATCCCCTGCACCACCTGGCGGAAGGCGCCCTTGGCGCGGGTCAGCAGGTCGTGGATCGCCGGCGTCGAGCCGTGCAGCGCCGGTGAGAACTCGGTCGCTCCCGCCTCCACCAGCGCCCGGGCGTAGGGCAGGTACGCGAGGCGCCGCCCGTTGGTCTGCACCTGGATGGTCCGGTAGCCCAAGGCGCGGGCGTGGGCGACCAGCTCGACGAGATCCTCCCGGATGGTCGCCTCGCCCCCGGTGAACACGACCCCCTCGGCCGCCCCCCGCCGCTCGTCGAGGATGGCCCGCACCTCGTCCGTCGTGCGGTCCCCGATGTGGTGCCGCTTGTCCCCCTGCACGCAGAAGATGCAGCGGTTGTTGCAGGAGAACCCGACCTTGAGGTCGAGCCGGGGCGCGATGTCGGTCATGGGGGCCTCGCAGTGGAATCGGACACGAACGTCCGGAAGTATCCGGGTACGGGGGGGCTGCGTCAACGCGTCGCTGAGTACGTAAGCGACCCCAGCGCCCCGAGGGCCTCGTAGGCCCGCTCGGCGAAGCGGCTGCCCGGGTCGATGACGATGCACTCGCGCAGCAGGCGGCTCGCCTCGTCTCGCTGGCCCGCGTCCCGCGCCGCCACGCCCAGGTAGTAGAGGGCGTGCACCCGGTAGAGCTCGTTGGTGCCCGGGAGGTCGAAGCCGTTGTCCGCGTCGGTGGTGCCCTCCGTGCGCGCGAGCACCTCCTGGAGCTCCGCCTCGCCTGCGGCGCCGTCGCCGAGCGGTCTCGGGAGCACCGTGAACATGCGCCCCCGGGACAGCATGACCTCCATGCGCTCCGGCATGTCGCGGGGGGTGAGCTCGCGGCTGCGGCGGGCCTCCTGCAAGGCGCCCCGGAGCACCTCCGTCGCCTCCCCCATGCCCGTCGTGGTCGCGGCGTAGAGGGCGAGCGCCACCGCGAGGAAGGCCGAGGCGCGCGCTGACTGCGGCGCAAGCTCCACGGCGCGGCGGCAGGACGCGAGGCCGTGGGCGATGCGCCCCGCCAAGGCGCGCGCCAGGCCCAGGTAGGACCAGATGTCCGCCAGCTCCGGGTCGAGCTGGGCCGCCCGCTCCAGCCAGTGCTCGGCTTCGGCGTAGCGTCCGAGGCCGAGCAGCAGACGCCCGAGGCGCTCCAGGTCGGCCGCGCTCGCGCCGTCCCCCGCCGCCGCCTCCACGCTGGCGACGACCCGGTCGAGGCGGTGCCTGCGCACGAACAGCGGGCTCGGCACGTAGATGGCGTCGAGGGCGAACTGGACCGTCCGCGGTTGCACCTCCGCCAGCCGGCGCCCGACGTCGTGCAGCGCGGCGAGGCGCACGGCGTCGATCAGCGTCCCCACCGCCTCGTGCCGTGCCTCGGCCCGCGCCAGGATCGCCCCGTGGCCCTCTGCGGCGCCGGTGGCGTCCTCGACCAGGGCCCGGGTCTCCAGGGAGGCGACGCGCCTGGCGATCTGCGCAAGGCGCACGACGCGATCCTCGGGCACGCCGAGGGTGTGCAGCGCGTGTGCCGCCGCGACCACCGCCACCGCCTCGTCGTCGAGCCACGTCCGCCCGCTCGCCTCCTCGGGGGCGAGCACGGCCGCCTCGATGAGCGCCTCGACGGTCTCCACCGGGGACTCCGCGCGCTCGGCGACCTCCGCCATGGACAGGCGCTCCGGCGGGTCCAGGCGCAAGAGCGGCGACGGCGGGAGCCCGCCTTCGAGGGCGCGCCGCGCCGTGTCCGGGTCGAAGGCCGCCCGCTCGAAGGCGCGGCGGATGGCGTCCAGCGACAGGCCCCGCTCGTCGCGCAGCTCTCGCAGCAGCCGCAGCAGCTCCACGTGCCTCATGCCATAGCGGGCGTTGCGCGTGCCGGCCCCGGCGCAGGGCTCGGGCAGGAGCCCCTCCCGCAGGTACGAGTGGATGGTCTGCCGGTGCACGCCGGATGCCTCCACCAGCTCCTTCATTCCCAGCTCGCACGATGTGTATTTTTCTTTCATACAAAAATCGTCTTGAGTATATAGACGTCCGCTGGTGCGCCACCAGCCTTCTACCACGAGGACCGACGATGAACGAACCCCTCGAAGAGCTCCGGGACACCATCGAGGCGCTGTCCCTGGAGATCCTGGACACCCTGAGCGAGCGCGCCCGCACGGCCCTCGCCATCGCCCACGAGAAGCAGCGCCGCGGCATGCCGGTGCGGGACCCCCAGCGGGAGGACCTGCTCCTGGCGCGGCTCCTCCAGCACAACCACGGCCCCTTCGACGACGCCACCGTCCGCAGCCTGTTTCGCGGCATCATCGACGCCTGCGTCGCCCTCGCCGAGGGCGGTCGCCGCCGCACCCTGCGTGTCTCCTCTTTGGGAGGCCCCCCCGTCGTGGTCACCGTGAAGGGCCACACCATCGGCGCCGGCACCGCCTGCTACGTGGCTGGCCCGTGCTCCGTCGAGAGCGAGGAGCAGATGGCGCGCGTGACGGCGGGCCTGCACAAGCTCGGCGTGCGCTTCCTGCGCGGCGGCGCCTTCAAGCCGCGCACGTCGCCCTACGCCTTCCAGGGCCTCGGCGAGCGCGGCCTCGCGCTCCTCGCCGCGGCCGCCGAGGAGCACGGCATGGCGACCATCACGGAGGCGACGAGCCCGCAGAACGTAGACCTGGTCGCCCGCTACGCCGACATCATCCAGATTGGCGCCCGCAACATGGCGAGCTTCGACCTGCTGCGCGCGGCGGGCCAGACCGGCAAGCCCGTGCTGCTCAAGCGCGGCTTCGGCGCCACCATCGACGAGTGGGTGAACGCCGCCGAGTACGTGGCCCTGTCGGGCTCCGACGACATCATCCTCTGCGAGCGCGGCATCCGCACCTTCTCGCCGGACACCCGCAGCACGCTCGATCTCTCGGCGGTCCCGCTGGCGCTGGGTCGCACCCGACTGCCCGTCGCGGTGGACGTCAGCCACGCCGCCGGACGGCGGGACATCCTGGCCCCGCTGGCCGCCGCGGCGTTCGCGTCCGGCGCCCAGGCGGTGATGATCGAGGTCCACCCGGACCCGGACATGGCGCTCTCCGACGCCGAGCAGCAGATCACGGTGGCGCAGCTCGCGGCGCTCCAGCGGGAGGTCGTCGAGACTCTCACGCGGCGGGCGACCACGCTCCTCGACGCGGCGGACGCCCCGGTCCGCGTCGTCCCCCAATGCCCCACTCCCCACCTGGAGGCCTGACGTGCGACTGAGCGTTGCGTGCAACTTCGACGAGGCCCTCATCGAGGGCCTGTCCGGCTACCCCGTCTACGAGGTCTACGGCAAGGTCACCCGCGACTACGCTGGCGGCGGACGCCCCTCGTTCTACCTGCCCCAGGCCGACCGCGGCACCGTGGAGCGCTTCGTGAAGAAGGTCCACGCCAAGGGGATCCAGTTCAACTACCTGCTCAACGCCTCGTGCATGGGCAACGCGGAGTACACCCGCGAGGGCAACCGCCAGATCCGCGACACCCTCGACTGGGCGAGCGGCATCGGCGTCGACTCGATCACCGTGGGGCAGATCTACCTGCTCCAGCTCATCAAGAAGAGCTACCCGCACTTCAAGGTGCGAATCAGCGCCCACCGCTTCACGGACAGTCCCCGCAAAGCCCGCTTCTGGCAAGACCACGGGGCAGACTGCATCGTGCTCAACGAGGTGGCCTTCGCCCGGGAGTTCGCGGCGCTCCGCGCCATCCGTGAGGCGGTCACCTGCGACCTCTCTCTCATCGTGAACAATTCCTGCCGCCAGGACTGCGCCATCGCCGGGACTCACGCGTCGAGCCTCAGCCACGGCTCCCAGCACCAGAAGGGCCGGAAGGGGAGTCTCCCCCTCGACTACCACATGCTGTTCTGCCTGGACTATCGCCTGCGCGAGCCGGTCAACTACGTGCGCGCCAACTGGATCCGCCCCGAGGATCTGCGCATCTACGAGGAGATGGGCTACACCAACTTCAAGATCGTGGAGCGCAACACACCGACGCCGGAGCTGCTGCGCCGGGTCCACGCCTACGCCAACCGCCGCTATGACGGCAACCTGCTCGACCTGGTGCTCCCGTTCAACTACCCGGAGCGGTCCTACACGAGCAAGGCGTCCCGCGACGCCTACAGTCTCCGCCGCGCCGTGAAGTACTTCTTCAAGCCGAGCCAGGTGAACGTGACCAAGGTGCCGAAGCTCTCGAAGCTCGGGCGCACCATGGGGCTGCTCTACCCCCGGCGCGGCGAGTCCCCGCTCGTGCTCGACAACCGCAAGATGGACGGCTTCGTCGACCGCTTCCGTGAGCGCTCCTGTATCGACCAGGACTGCGAGAGCTGCCGCTGGTGCCACAAGTTCGCGGACAAGGCGCTGACCATCGACCCGGCGTGGCGCGAGGAGGTGCTGGCCCAGTACCGGAGCCTCTTCGACGACATGCACGGCGGCAGCTTCTGGGAGATGAAGCCGACCGACCTCGTCGACGCCGGCCGCCTCGCCCTCAGCGCCGCTCGCCACGCCGCCTCGCGGGTGCTCCCCGGCGCCCCGGCCCAGGAGCCCCTGAGCTGCCCCGAGTGACGGTGTGATCGGGCGAGGCGCACCGGGATCGACGCCCGCGTCTCCCTCAGCCGGAGGTGCGCCCTCGGGGATGTGTCGCAAAGGCCGCACGCCATGCGGACTCGGACACGCGGCACGGGACACCGACGAGGGCGCTGCACCGCTCCCCGCCGGTCGAATGTGCGCGCTCTGCGCAGACCTCACTTGACGCGCCCTCTCCGCGCTCCATGTCAGGCGCCGGTGCATAACAACCTGATCCATCGAGGGTCCCGATGCGCCCCGCTGGCAGTCTGGCGAGGCCGCAGGCAGGGCCTTGTCCTTCCAAGGTCTCGCCAGGCTGCCAGCGGGGATGCAGCGGGGGCCGAATGGCACAGGTTGTCGTGCACCGGCGCCTTGGCTCAGCATGCCCCGCGGACAGAGACCGATCCCCCTCGGGAGGGGGAGGCTCTCTCGCGTGGGCCTCTCCCTCGCCTGTCCCGGGGCTTCGCACACGTCGGCAACTTCCATGGAGGATGTGTCCATGATGTCTGCATCGGTGCGTCTCGGGACAGGGCTGCTCCTCGTCGTTTGCGCCACCCAGGGGTCCAGCGCCCGCGCGGACCTCCAGCTTGGCAGCGAGGGCTGGAACGGCGCGAAGATCCTGTGCTGCGGTGGCGGGCTCCCGTGCTCGGAGGAGGTGGTCTTCGTGGCCGCGGCGCTCGCGCGCGCGTGTCCCGGGTCGCTCCACCAGGTGACCGTCCAGACTACAGCCACCGGGCAGCTCCCGTTCACACAGCCGCAGTGCAACGAGTCGGCAGACGTGCTGCTCCGGTGCCCCACCGGAGACGTGCTCCTCGGCACGGTCCCGGACTGGAACGGCTGCGGATTCAAGATCACGGGGGCGACTGCCGGGCCGTTCCCGGTGGTGGCGGCGCCCGGGTGTGACCGCGTCGTGGTGCGGCACGCGGGCGCTGGCCACTGCGCCGCGCGTGATCGGTTCTGGCTGCGGTCGCTGGGCCTCAGCCTCGGCGGGCCGCCGCCGGAGGTGTGCAATGGCGCGGACGACGACTGCGACGGTCTCGCCGACGAGGGGCTCTCCTGTGGCCCGCCCGCGCCCGCCATCAGCCTGCTGTCTCCCGCGGACGGGGCCGTGCTCAATCTCGCGTCCGCCGCCTGCGCGCCGGGGCCGGGGCCCTGTGTCCTCGCCGTCGCGGGGGCGGCTACGGATGCAGACGGAGCCACGGCGACCATCACGGTAGACTGCGGCGCGGGTGTGACGGAGCTCCCTGCGGCAGTCACCGGACAGTCCGTTACCTGGGCCGGCGTAGGTCTGCTCGATCAGGCAGTCTGCACCTTGGACGCGCGGGTCTCGACGGCTGGCGGCACGGCCGGGGCGGCCCCCGTCACCGTGCTCGTGGACCGGGTCGCGCCGATCATACACGCCATCGCGCGCCCATCCGGAGACGTGCTGGGGCCGACCGACGACGAGAACCCGGTGCTCCCAGGACTCCAGAAGACCGTGTCCGTCTCTGTGTCTGGCGTGCAGGCGGGGCAGACCGTCGAGGTGCGAATCGTCCCAGCCGGCTCACCCCTCGACGGCTCGCCGACCCTGAGCGCCGCCCTGGGAGTCACGGCGCCCGACGGCGCGCCCACCACGGTCGTTCTCGGGGTCTGGACCATCTCCGAGGCCGGCTCCCGGACGGTGGAGGCCCGCGTGGCGGACGCGGCCGGCAACGGAGACTCCCACCTGCGTGTGATCTCGGCGAACCCGTCCGGCCAGGTGGTCTCCATCCTGAATGCACCTCCACCCGGGGGCTCCTGTGGGAGCTCGGCAGACTGCGGCGCCGGTGTCTGCTGGCTTGGAGTCTGCCACATCCCATGGGGAATCGCGTCGCCCAAGCAGATCCAGGTGCAGACCACGGGTGTGCCGGTGGGCTCTCTGGTGCGTCTCTGCACGAACCTGCCCGGGGTCGCGGGGCCAGCCTGCGCCACTCCGGGCACTGTGCAGGTGGGAGTCGGGGCACTGGCCGCGACGGCGATCCTCGTGGGCGCCTCCGGGGCGCCGGACGGGGCGCAGACCTTCGTCGCAGAGGCGCAGGTCGTGCCGGGCGCAGACGTGTGGGCCGCCTCCACGGACGCTGGATCCACCTTCCAGTCGCGCCGTGTTGTCCTCGACACCGTGGCGCCGGTTGTCCAGGGCATCACGTGCCCTTCGGACTCTCTGCCTCCCGCGGGGGTGCTGAGCCAGGCCGATCAGGCAGCGCCAGGGACCTTCGCCTTTGCCGTGTCCGCCACGGACGGCGGCGTTCCTTTGAATGGGGGAGGGCAGCTCTGGGTGAACGGGCAGATCCGGCAGAGCTTCCCGATCACCGGAGGCGCCGGGACGTCGGCGCTGGACTTTGCGACCGACGGGCTCAAGGACGTGCGCGCCGTCGTCTTCGACGCGGTCGGCAACGCGAGCCTCGCTCCGAGCAGCCCCCTGTCCCTCCCGAGCCTGTGGCTGGTCAAGGTCGAGCCACTCTCGCTGACCTTCCTGTCGCCCGCAGGCAGCCCCGCGCTGGCCGGCGCGCCGCTGGACGTGCGCCTGCTGGCGTCGGAGGCTGGAGCCACGGTGCGGCTCCGCGACGGAGAGGCGTTGATCGGCGACACGGTCACTGGAGCAGACCACCAGGCCGTCTTCCCCCACGCGACGTGGGGCGCGCTGAGCGACGGCGTTCACGTGCTGGCGGCCGAGCTGGAGGACTTCGCCGGAAACACGGCCACCGCAGCCACGCTGCCCGCGTCCATCGTCGTGGACGCGACTCCGCCGGAGGTCACGATCCTGGCGCCCGGCGCAGACCTGGTCGACGCAGACGACGCGCAGACGTCCAAGGGTGGCTTCCAGGCTGCGGCTGCAATCTCGACGGCGGGCGCAGACTCGTGGGAGCTGCTGGTGCAGAGTGGCTGCGCCCCGGATTGGTCGGGCTGTGGCGGAGCGATTCTCGGCGCCTCGGGCATGGCGTCGGGCGGCCCCGAGGCTCCGGTGGCCTTGACTCTGGTTGCGCCGGCGGCCGAGTCGTGGCGCCGCATCGAGGCCCGCGCTCGGGACGCCGCCGGCAACGTGAGCACCGCGACCCGGGACGTGCACCTGAGGCTGAGCGCCTGCGTGCTCGCCCTGGCGGGCCTGCCGGCGGACGGCGCCATTCGCATGGCCGACTGCGCCGAGCCCGGCTGCGCGACCGTCGCCCGCACATTGCTCGCCGAGTGGGTGGGCCCCTGCGGAGACGTGGATCTGGTGACCCTGCTCGCGGACGGAGCGCCCATCGACCAGGCGGTGCCCGCAGACCACGAGGCGGAGCTCTCCGTGGTCTTCGCCCACGGCGCCGTGACGTCCCTGTGGGCCGAGGCGACCATCGAGGGCGCTCCCGCCGCAGAGACTGCTCCCTTCGAGGTGCGCGTCGACCTGGTGCCGCCGGACGTGGACTTCGTGGCGGGAGACGTTGGCGGCTTTGCGACCCCGGAGTCCGGCGCCGTCGTCGTGTGGGGTGCAGCGTCCGACCGGGCGCCCGCGTCCACGACCTCGCTGGAGGGCCACCTGCGCGTCACGATGAACGACGGCGGTGCGGGGCGCCTCTCGCTGAGCGCAGGTGGGCTCCCGCTGGCGGCCCCCGTCTCGCTCCCCGCCCTCCCCGGGAGCCACGACTTCCTCTGGATCTCGCTCCCCGACCAGGCGACCCACACGGTGACGGTCACGGCCGAGGACACGGTCGGAAACACGACCAGCGCCAGCTTCACGGCGACCGTCGACCTGTCTCCCCCCGAGGAGGCCGTGCTCGAGCCCATCTCGGCGCTGGACGTCATGCCACGGCTGCCCGCCGTCACGCTCCGGTGGCAGCCCCCCGCGTCGAACACGGGCGTCCCCGGCGGCCCGGCCGCGTCCTACGTGGTGCGCTATGCCCGCGAGCCCATCACCAGCGAGGAGGACTGGGACGCCGCCTGCCTGGCGACAGACCTGCCGCTCGCCCCGGACATGCCCGCGCCGGGTGATCCCCTGGGCAGCCTCGACGTGCTGACCCTGCGCGGGCCGGACACACGCTCCGTCAACGCGACCGCCTGCAGGTGGTCGGCGTTGCCGGACGGCATGTGGTGGTTCGCCGTGCGGGCGACGGACGGCGCGGGCAACGCCTCGCCGGTCAGCGGCGGGGGCACCGTGGGCACCGACCTGGTGAGGCTGCGCGTGGCGCGCATCACCCACTCCTTCAGCCCGCCCGCCGGCTTCCCGGAGCGCCTCGACAGCGTCGTGGTCGCGGTCGGGGACGTCAACGGCGACGGCCTGCCGGACCTGGCGCTCGGCGGCGGCGACTTGAGCGGCTTCTGCCTGGCGTTCGGGCGCGACGGCGGCGGCGCGCCCCTGCCGGACATCGATCTGGACGCCTCGGAGGGTGACGGGGGGCAGTGCATCCTCGATCCGGGCCTGACAGGCGCGGGCACGCCGGTCGCCAACGTGGGGCGACCTGAACGGCGACGGCGTGGGCCAGCATCGTCCGCCTGGGCTCGACGCCCCCAATTCCGGTGACCCGCGAGTGGGTCCTTGCGTCCTGCGCACGCGCTCGCCACACTCCGTCCGATCCGCCTCGGGTCCAAGGTCGATTCGACCCCCTGGGCGGCGCCAGATTCTTGGAGGTTGTGGAGATGAAGAGGGTCACGTTCATCGCGGTGCTCGCCCTGGCGGCGGCCGCCGGCGCGTGTGAGAGCGACAAGGGCAGCGGGAGCGCCGATGCGGTCGGTGCTGGCGGTGCTGGCGGCGGTGCTGGCGGTGCTGGCGGTGCTGGCGTTGCTGGCGGTGCTGGCGGCGGGACCGGCGGCGGGGCTGGCGCGGCGCCTGCGACCGACTGTCCGGCCCGCTGCGGAACAGCAGCGTCCAAGTGCGGCCTGCCCCCGTCGATGTGCGACCAGTACTGCCCCTCCCTGACCGAGCCTCAGCTCGTGTGCATCGAGGGGGCCGGCTGCGACCTCGCCGCGCTCCAGAAGTGCACCACAACGACGAGCAGTGGCTCCGGCGGCCCGTCCGGCGGCGGCAGCCCGGGCGGCGACAAGGATGCGGGCTCGGGCACCGGCGACCCTGGCGGCGGGGGCAGCCCGGGTGGCGACAAGGACGCGGGTCCAGGCACGGCCGAGCCCTGCTTTGGCCTGGGGGCCGGCTGCATCTACGACGAGTTCTTCAGCGAGAGCTGCGCGAGCCTCGACCCGAATCGCCCCTACTACCTGGCTTGCTGCGAGGCGACCCCCGACGAGTCGAAGGACTGCGTACAGGACCCGGGCGGCGGCTACTGCTGCGCGTCGAAGTAGCTCGGCCCGAGGCGCCTGCCACCTGGTCCCGCTGAACGCACGAAGGCTCACGGGATCCCTCTGAGCGCCCACAAGTCGCCGGGTTGCTCCAGAGCGCTTCCCACCGTGACGCGGGGTCTCCGGGAGACCGCGGCCCCCACGCTCCGCGCTGGGCGCCTCTCCCGCGACTCTACGGTCCCGCGAGGGGGGCCTGCTGCGGGTTGAAGCTCGGGTGCGTCGCCGTGACCATCGTCGCCCCGGGGCCCGGGGACAGGGTGGCGACCCCGCCCGCGTCCGTCACGGCTGGAGCGCAGTCATCGCAAGACACGGTCGCGCCGCTCACCGGTGCGCCGTTGTCGTGGTCGCGCACGGTGACGACCAGGCCGCCGTCCGTCGCCGCCTGGTGCAGCTCGAGCACGGGGAACCACACGAGCCCTGGCGAATGGATGCGCGCCTTCACGCCGGCCGCGGAGACCGCCTTCCCCACGCTGGTCGTCCGAAGCGGGTCCTGGAGCTCCATCCCGTGGTCCGACACGAGGACGACCAGCGTGTCCTCCAGCACGCCCCTGTCCGCGTAGGCCTTCAAGATGGCCGCGACCCGCGCGTCGGTCTCCTCCAGCGTCTGCCGCAGCCCGTCCCCGTGGGGGCCGTCCGTCTCTCCCGCCCCGTCCGTCTTGACCAGTGACATCTGGAGGATCAGAGGCGCCGGCAGGGCCGTGTCCCCCAGCAGGTTCGCGACCTGCGTCACGGCCAGGTTGTCCGCCATCTCGTACTCCTGGAGCGACAGCGCCAGCGGGCCGGGGCCCGCGCCGAGCAGCAGGTGCACGGTCGTCCAGTCCGCTCCGCCGATGGGCAGCTCGTTCACCACGGCGACGAAGGCTCCTTCGCCCGTCACCGGGTCGAAGTCCCCGAACCGGGCGTGCGCTGCCTGGGCCAGCGTCTGGAACCCGTCCATCAGGGCCTCTTCATAAAGGGCGACGGCCTTCAGCGGGTCCGCGAGGGTGGCCTGCACGTCGTCGAGCAGCGCGAACGGGTTGATGTCCTTCTTGGCGCTGCGCCGGTAGAAGGCGTTGGAGATGATGCCGTGGTGCCCGGACCACACGCCGGAGCCCGCGGTCATGTGGCCCGGCGCCGAGACCGACGGGTAGTTCACCGTGGCCCCGTAGCGCCAGGCGACCCCGTCGTCGACCAGCGCCTTCAGGGTGGGGATGGCGGCGTCCCCCGCCAGCGCCTGGTGCAGGAGCTCCGTCTGCGAGAGCCCGTCGAACAGCAGCAGGATGGCGTGCCGCGGGCGGTCGCACGGGTCGTCCGCGAGCGCCTCCCACAGCACGCGGCCGTCCTGGCGCTCCATGTAGAGGCCGTCGTCGTAGGCGCCGTCCGGCCCGCGCCCGGACGTCGTGCCGGCCCCCAGCGCCGCGAGGATGGTCGGGGCCACGTCGGGGAGCGCCGCCGCGGCCTCCAGGACCACCCCCTTCTTTGCGCCACGCCCCGAGATCACGAGGGTCGCCCGAGACTGGACGGCGCTCAGCGCGCCGTGGGAGCCTCCAGGCCCGGCCGACCAGCTCCGGTGGCCGACGACCACGTCGGGCGCGTCCGGCGAGTCGAAGAGGGCCGCGATCCGCTCGAAGGCGGCCGGAAAGCTCTCCAGCTCCGGCGGCAGGAAGCCTACGCGGGGGTCGCCGGGCGCATACCCGAGGTCGGCGCCCGTGTAGCCGCTCGGGTTCTCGAAGGCGGCGAGGGTGCTCGCGTAGTCGCCGAGCACCTCCGCCGTCGTGTTCGGGAACACACTCGTCGCGTCCCCCTCGACGAAGGCGATGCCCGCGGGGGTGCGCTCGAAGGCGACGAAGCCTCCTTCCGCGTCGACCCGGTAGACCTGGGCGTCGTGGTCCCACGTCGCGACGAAGTGCAGGTCCGGGTCGGCGAGGGCCGCCGCGCGCACCGCCTCGTACAGCGACCGCTCCAGCGGGTCCACGCCGACCTGGGGCGCCGGCACGTCGTAGGTGACGGTGGACGCGGCCGGGGCCACCGCGGGGGGAGCGCTGCACACGGGCGGGAGCGTCGCGGCGTCGCTCGCATCGGGCCCGGCGTCCGTCACCTCGGCGCTCGCGTCGTCGGCCGTCGCGTCCATGGTGTCCGCGGTGCTGTCCGCGACTGCGTCCGCGGCTGCGTCGCCCGGGCTCGTCGCGTCCGTCGCGTCGCCTGGTTGCGACGTGTCCGGGGCGCTCCCCGCGTCTCCTGCCACGTCCGGGGTGTCGGCGGTGGCATCGCTGTTCGCGGGGCCGCCTGCCCCATCCAGTCCATCCACAGACTCCGAGCCGTCCAGGGACCCAGCCGTTCCCCCGTCTACGTCGCCCACCCCGTCCTGACCGTCGCCCGCAGACCCGCAGGCTGCTGCCAGCGTCCAAGCCGCCCAGGCCACCATCCAGCGCACCGTCTTCATAGAGGCTCCCGTTCGCACGTCCGGCGAGGATTCTCCACCATTTGCCAGCCTCGCGGTAGGGGGGCATGAGGTGTGGCGGCTGGAGGAGGACCCGCCACGTCGACCGGGGCACCACCTTCTGCCTCGGCGCGTTGGGTGTGGCTGACCGTGCCTGCGGTGCCGTGGCAGGGCGCTCACCGCCGGGCCTGGAGCTTGGAGTCGACCAGGCTGCTCTCCCACGACTCGGCGAATATGCCTTGCTCTTGCACGCCACAAGCGCAAACATGGGTGCGCTGCGTCATTCGCCCAGGACACGCGATCCCAAAGGAGGGCCGCATGAAGAAGATCACCGTGCTCCTGGCAGGGTGGCTGGTGGCCGCCGCGCCTGCCCTGGCGGCCGTTCCGACGTCGCTGTCCGTGCAGGGAACGCTGCTCACGAGCTCCGGGGTGCCCGTGAGCGGCACGTTCGGCATGGAGCTCCGGTTCTACGGGCAGCAGACCGGCGGCGCGCCCCTGCACGTGGCGAACGTGCCCGGGGTCTCGGTGGATGGTGGCGTCTTCGACGTGACGCTGCCGCCCGTGCCCATGTCTCTGCTGAACGGCGATCCGACGCTCTGGCTCGAGCCGGTCGTCGATGGAGACGTGCTGCCGCGGCGCCCCCTGAGCGTCGTCCCCTACGCCATGGCCGCAGAGCGGGCGAACACCGCCCTGGTCGCGACGGACCTGGCCTGCTCGGGCTGCGTAGGCAGCGCCGACGTGGGCTTCCTCTACGCGGGCGCGTCGAGCAAGGGTGGCGCTGCCCTCGACCTGGACTGCCCGGGCTGCGTCGAGCCCACGGATCTCGCAGCGGGTGCCGTCGCGACGCCCCACCTGCAGGCCGGCGCGGTCACGGCGGAGAAGGTGTCCTTCCCCTATGCCGGCGCGGCGACCGCCGGCGGTCCGGCGTCGGACGTCGCCTGCACGGGGTGCGTCGCGGGCAGCGACATCGCGGCGAACGTGGCGCTGGCCGGCAACGTGTCGGCCACGGGCGGCGTGGCGGCCTGCACGAACGCCACCGGCACCCTGTGCGCGGTCGGCATCGGAGCCGCCGGGCTCTACGACCACAAGGACGGGTGGGTCACCCTGCATACGTCGAACGGGCTGCGGGTGCGCGCGGCGGACCCGGCCAGCGTGAGCCACACCGCGCTGGAGTTCGGCGGGGGGACCTCCTACGGCAACCTCGCCGTGCAGGGGATCCTGTCGGTGACCACCAGCGTGGGCATCGGCACGACGGCGCCGGTCAACGCCCTGGACGTGCGCGGGTCCATCGACACGACCAGCGCGCTGAAGGTCGGCTTCTTCTCCATCGGTGGAAACGGCTACCACCCGAACGCGACCGTCTTCCTGCGGGACCCGAGCTGGTGGTTGGGGGTCGTGGCGGCGGCAGACACGCCGTGGGTGGACAACGACTCCTTCGTGTTCAACACCGTCGCCAACGGGCGCCCCTTCGTGTGGACGGCGAACGGCGTGTCGAGCCCGCTCATGCTCCTGGAGACGTCGGGGAACCTGGGCATCGGCACGACGACCCCGGCGGCGAAGCTCGACGTGGCCGGGTCGTTCCGCATCGGCGGGGACAACGGCCCCTGCACCAGCGGGAACGCCGGGGCGCTGCGGTGGACGGGCTCCCAGATCGAGGTGTGCGACGGGGCCGCCTGGGCGGCCATCTACTCTCCGCCGCCGAACGGGGGGACCCAGGCGCAGGCTGGCGCGTCGTGCGCCGGGATCAAGGCGGGGGGCTACTCCCACGGGGATGCGACGTACTGGATCGACCCGAACGGCGCGCCGACCACCGACGCCTACCAGGTGTGGTGTGACATGACCACCGACGGCGGCGGCTGGACGCTCGTGCTGAACCTGGACACGTCCGATGGGCACGCCATGTGGTGGGGCAACCCGGCGTGGACCAACAGCGCGACGTTCGGGAACGCCAGCGCCCCGTTCGGCGCGGATCTGAAGAGCCCTGCGTGGAACAGCTACACCGGCGCGACGAAGATCCTGGTTGTCGTGCACGAGCAGGGGAGCTATCGCGGCTGGAAGAGCTTCACGAAGGCCAATGGGGACAGCATGTTCCAGCACCTGCAGGGTGGCGACAACACGCTGATCGGCTCGGCGGTGATCAACTCCTCGACGGGGAGCGTGTGGACGAGCGAGCGGCTGGTGCGCACCTCCACCACCCTCTACGCGAACCACTGCGTGCAGACGGGCGGCGGGTGTACGAGCGGCACGACGGGCTCGCCGGACGGCGACCGCATCGGGTCCCACCAGGGCACCCCATCCGACAACAACGGCGGCGGGCTCGGCAACTGGCACGACATGCACCTGTGTTGCTCCGGCCCGTATGGTGGCACGAACTGCGGCGGAGGCACGGTCCGCACCTGCGCCGAGGCGCAGTCCGGCTGGGCGCCCTGCTACGGCGGGACAGGAATGTTTGGCAACGACGCGTGCCAGCCCCCGTCGCAGACGTGCAGCGACTCGAGCTGCGGCAACTCCAACTGGTCGGCCAAGAACAACGTCAACTACGACTACTCCATCTTCCTCGGCGGGCCCTGACAGGTCGTGCCCCACGTCGAGCCCGAGCGGGCCGCCCGCTTCGGCAGATCCGCCCGCCTCGACCCCACACTCAAGTCCGTACACGTTCGCGCTCCCGGGACCGTGGTGAGCTCCTCACCGCTCTCTCGGCGCGTTCCCCGGGCGCCGCGTGTTGACCGGGGCTCGGCCCAGGCTGTCGCGGCGTGGCCCTCAGGGCTTCAGCACCGTGAACGTGCCCTTGCTCGTGCCTGTGCCACCGCCATTCTTCGCCGCGATCAGGCCCGTCAGCGACTGGCTTGTGATGGTGACTCCCAGCGTGTCGTACATCACCGGCGTGCTGCCCGTCGCCGCGTCGCCGCCGCCGACGGTGACTTCGAAGATGTCGCAGAGGTGGCGCCCGGTGACGAGCACCTGCGTACCCTTCTTGCCAGACTCGGGGCTGAAGCCCGTGATGATCGGGGCCGGGATCCACGGCCAGGGGGCCTCGGCGGTGCCCAGTGGGGTCTCCAGGACGACGAAGCCGCACTCCGGCTCGTCGCCCATGAGGATCCGGACGGTGGTGCTCGTGACCTCGAGGATGGCCGCGACAGGCCAGGTGTTGCCCACCTTGTCGTCCACCCAGACCTGGGTCGTGCCTCCCAGGTTCTTTCCGAAGAGCGTCACCTCGGTCGTCGGGCCTCCGCCACTTGGCGATATCTCCATGACTGTCGGCGGACCCGTGGGCGGATCCACCGGAACACCCGGGGCACGGGGGGGCGGCATGCGCAGCGGCAGCTTCACGAGCGGATGGGCGATGGCCGCCTCGTCGAGGACGACGGGAGGAAGCGGTGGCAGGCGGCGGGCCGCTGCCCGGTAGGGCTCGGGGAACAGGGCGTCGGTGTCCGTCTTGGGCGCGAGCCTCACGAGGACGCCGGCCTCTGCGTCATCGCGGAGCCCCTCGCGGACGCAGTTGACGCACAGCAGGTTGTTCCACTCGACGGACTCCTCGGCCAGGTCCGTCGCGTCCGTCAGGAGGTAGATCTGGCGCACGCCCTCCAGCATGGCGAGGCCTCCCTGGGAGTCGAAGTCGATGACCCCTGGGCGGCCGTGGGTCCACGACGGGTAGGCCGGGTAGGGGGTCGCCGCGGGGAGCAGGATCGGGGCGGGCGGCTCCGACCAGCCGTCCCCGGTCAGCGGGATCGACGGGAAACTTGGACCGCCCCAAGAGTCTGCCGGGAGCGTGACCTCCGCGCTGGGAGCCCCCGTCACGGGGACCAGCGGCCCGTGCGCAGTCGACCGCTCGAGGTAGACGCCCGTGAGCCCGGCCGGTGTGCCGACTCTCGTCAGATTCAGGAGCTGCGCGGTGTAGCCCTTCTGGGCGCCGCCCGGCTTCCACCGGGCCGCGCCGACCATATAGTCCGACTGCACACGGAGCGGCCGGGCGTTGTTCGAGACGTCCACGTCGGCGTTGGGGTTCGAGACGGGGAGCACCGTGAACCAGAGGTCGACGGGGGCTACGAGCGGAGTCGCCCCGAGGAACCCGGTGGCGAACTCGAACGCAAATGTCGCCTGCGACCCGGGCGAAACGGTCTTGGTGGAGGCCAGACTCGTCGGCCAGACCACGGGGCTTGGAAGCTCCATCGCCGCGCCTCCCTCGCCCGTGGCGGCGACCTGGAAGGCGGCGAGGTTCATCGGGTCGGTGGCGCCCGCGTTCTCCACCGTCACGCTCAGCCCATTGGGTGCCCCGGAGTTGTTGATCGAGGCAAGGTTCGTCCGGACCACGGCAAGATCCGCATCGAAGGACCCGGGGAGCAGGTCCGTGGCCTGAAACGCCCTCTCGACCTGACGGCACAGGTCCTCGTAGGTGCCCCCCGAGATCGCCGGGTGGCCGGGGCCGAGCGCGATGGCCTTGAGCGCCGCCTTGAGGTGACAGATTCCCGTCACCGCCACGGCGAAGCCCTCGAGGTCCGTCTCGGAGTCGAAGGCGCGCATGCGGCAGGCATTACGCACGAGCTCCTCCGTCGCCAGGAACCCCTTGTGCGCGACATCGACGCCGTTGAAGGCCGGCTGGTCTCGCACCAGGAGGCCGAGGGCTTTGCTGACGATGCCGCTGTTCGTATGCACCCCGCCGCTGTCCCCCGATTTCAGGACATACTTCGCGTACCGGTCGGGGCGTCCCGAAGCGCCCGGGTTGACCGTGTCTCGCCCGAAGCTGTAGTCGTCATTTCCCATGAGATCGTCGGCGAAGTCGTTGCCGGCGACCGTCAGCGCCTGGCCGTAGAAGTCGGCGAGGGCCTCGTTCAGAGCGCCCGGCTCGTCGTGATACGCGAGGCCGACCATCGCCTCGACCACGTTGTGCAGGAGCTCGTGCCCGACAATCTCCCGGGAGTAGGCGGTGGTCTTGCCGGCCGGGTCCTTGCCGTCTCCGATGTAGATCCCGCCGCCGGCGCCGTAGGCGTTGACGTCCGGCGGGCGGAGTCCCGTGACGGGGTGCGGGTCATTGAAGTTCGCGTTGACCGCGGCCCAGAGGGTGCCGCCGCGCCCGTCCCAGCCGCGCCACGAGCGCGGCTCCGCCGCCCACCAGTCGAGCGCGAACACCAAGTGCCGCAGGAGCGAGGTCGCCTCGCGGGCGCCGCCGGCCGCAAACACCGGGTCGATGGCCCAGGTGTTGGGCGCATCGAGGATTGTCGCGGGGATGTCGAGCGGGTCGGCGGTGATGATCGCTGGGTCGCGGCTCGGCACCTCCTGGGAGTCGGTGATGGCGAGGAAGCGCGGCGAGACGAACGGTGAGTGCGGGGCGCCGCCCTTCCACGCCGCGTTGACGCCCATGGTGTAGCGGCCCTCGTGGAGCGTGGAGGCGATGGTGTGAAGCGCGCCGATCTCGTCTACGGCCTCGACCGTCGCGGCGGTGCCGTCCGAGGCCCAGTCCGAGGGCGAGACGTCCATGGCGCGCCGGACCGCGCCGCTTGCGGCATCGAGGCGGATGAGCGCCACGCGCCCAAACAAACGCACGTGTACCTGCCAGACGGCTATGAGCGGGCTGTCGGGCGCGTGGGGCGCCTCGGGCTCCCAGACCGCCTCGGCGACTTGCTCGACCTCGGGCTCTTCCAGGGCGCCGGCGACCCACGTGAGCCGCTCGTCGTGGGCCGCGAGGGTGTCCGCCGCCGCGACGGCAGCCAGGGCGGCGGCCTCGTCGAGGACGTGGGCGCCCGTCCCCCCCTCGGGCAGCGGATAGAGGCGGGTCAGCAGGCCGAGGAGGTTGCCCTCCGCGTCGTGCCATCCGATGGCGTAGCGGTCGAGGACCCGGCGGCCCTCGAAGGTCTGGACCAGGCGCACCGAGCGGAGGCCGTCGTCGTCCACGGCCAGGTCGTAGCCCTCCAGGTCCGGGTTGGCCGCGTCGACGGGCAGCCTGATGTTGGTCTCCGGCGCGTCGGGGGCAAAGGCGTACCGCAGCGCGCCGTCCTCGCCGCCCGCCCACGCGCCCGCGTTGTCGCGCAGGAAGGCGAGCACCGCGCTCGCCATGGCGGCCCGCGACGTGCCGAGCGTCGCCTGGAGCGGCGGGAGGGGCTCGTCGAGGGGCGCGAGGGTCTCCGGAACCACGGGGGGCTCCGTCACGACGGACACCAGGGTCCCGGAGCGCTGGCTGAACCGCAGGCGGGCCGTCGGGTGCGCGGCGGCGATGGCGGCTACACGCCGAGCCAGGCCAGCGGGAGGGGTGACCGTGCCCGCGCTTGCGTCCGCGCCGCCGCCGTCCGCGCCGCCCGCGCCGGAGTCGCTTCCGCTGGAGACCCCGTCCACCGCGGGACCTCCGCTCGCGTCGGACAGCGCACCGTCGCTTGCGTCGCCCCCTCCGTCCGCGCCGGCCCCCGCGCCCCGGCCCGCGTCATCGCTGGGGCCGCAGGAGGAGCCTGCGACCGCCTGGGCCAGCAGGAGGACAGCAACACCGATCCTTCGCCCAATGCTCGCCACCATGGATGGAACCTCCTGCGTTCGCCCCACTGTGGGCCGGAGCGCTCCCCGGGTCAAGGGATGGGAGGGCGCACGTCGACGTAGCGCTTGAACCCAGACAGGGTCGCCCCGTCAGCAGCACGACACGCCGCACCTTCCGCGCCGCTGTGCTCGCGACACCACTGGCGCTCAGGTCATGAGCGTGCTCCGAGCCGCCGCGAAAGGTGACCGCAGCGCAGGACTTCGATGAGCTGTGGCGCACCCTCGACGAGCGGTATCCGCGGAGCAGCGGTGCGCGGGCGGAGCCTGCCGAGTCGGCGCAGCGCAGGCCCCCCGTCGTCTCCTTGCGAGGCGATTGCCCCGCCTGGGTGCCTTGCGGTATGGTCGTGCGTCCGGCCCGGCATGATCGCGCCTGGCTGCACGAGGGGCACGATGGCGCCAGCGGTGTATCGACCCAGCTCCGAGCACAAACAGCACCCGGGTCCGTGGGGACCGGCGCAGTGGCGAAAGCGGGTGCCGGCGCTCACCCCATGCCCCGTGGACATCGCCGCGGACGAACCGGCACGATGGCTCCATCAGGCGCTTGCGTGCACCGCGTGCTGGGTGGAGCGGAGCGCAGACGATCAGGAGGCACACCCCGACCATCCGCCCCATGTCTATTGGTGGGAGCCAGGGCGCCAGCAGTTCTACACGGCGCAGCGGACCGAGCGCCCCCACATCGCCACCGCTTCGTACACCTACAAGGGCTATCCGGTTCACGATGGCGACGTGCCCAGGTCCGTGGCCGACGCGATGCAGAGCGCAGGGATGATCGATGAGGAGGTCGCCCTCCGACTCAAGCGCGCCAGGTGAGCGCGTCACGGTGCGAAGCCATGATGATGGTGGGCGACCAAGAGCACTTCGCAATCCTCTGGGAGTGGGAGGACTGTCCCGATCTTGCCGACGACGGGCAGCGCATCACCTGGGCCAGCGTCACGCTCGTGTGAGAGAGTTCGATCATCACGCGCCACGTCTCCTCGCACGGCAACATCCACGATAGTGTGCTTCTGCCGGCCTCCTCGTTGGCTATCTGGATGGCCCGAAGCCTGGACCGGATGAGCTGGTCGGAGGGGGCTCTCAGGGCTGGCGAGGCACGGGATGCCCACGCCTTGCTCGCGAGTCTCTCCAACGACGAGTGGGACCACCACGAAGAGCAGATCGAAGCGTGGCTCTCCTGCCGGTCCTTGTTGTCGGTTGGCGACGGTATTGCTCTGCCCAATGCCATATTCTGGTGACGCGACGAGCACATGGTCGTCAGCGTGAGACCCGATGAGCGACCTCGCCCCGGACTCGGCCTCCAATTCATCGCTCACGCTACGGCACGCCTCCCCGTATCAGCGGTGGCCGGTCCCATGAGGGACTTCGTCCGCAGGGTCGCCTCCAGGATCGCCGGCGCGCGCCCGTCCGCCGAGTCGCGGATCGTGATCGAGAAACTGGCGGACGCCATGGAAGCACCATGGACCTCGCGCCCCGAGGCGCTGGCCCCGAGGATTGGCCGGTCTGTGACGTCCGTGGTCAACGCCCTCCGTTCAGAGGGAAACAGCAGCACGACGGACCTGTTGCAGGACTATCTGCTGGACGGTTGCACCGCGGACCATCGGGAGGACTCCCCTCTCGCGATGGCTGCGCGATCTTCGAACCCGACCTGGTCCGAGACAGACCACCGAGCACTGGTTGAACTCGGCAAGAGACTCCGCGGGGCTTCTCCTGCGGTCGGCCTGACCAAGCTCCGCGCTCGCCTGAAGGCCGACAGCGTAGACTCGTTCCTCGGAGATTCAGCGCTCGGGTACTGTCGGGCGGGCGATGTGAGACGATGCCGAAAGAGGCCGACCGGGCGCCTGGACATCGAGGCGCTGTTGCGGACGCTCGGCTGCGAGGTGTGCGACGTGACCTTCGATGATCGGGGTACAGACGGCGTGGCCCTCTGGCATCCTGGGGGCGGCTGCGTAGTGGCCGCCAACCGGGCCAGCCCTCGCACAGCCACCCCCTGGGGACGGAGGGCCATGCTCGCGCACGAACTCTACCACCTGCTCTACGATGCGAGCGACCGCAGGATGTTCGGCGAGTGCACGAGCGACTGGTCACCGGCGCCGACCGAGCGGGTCGCCAACGCGTTCGCCGCGGAGCTGCTGTTGCCGGAGACTGCGCTCCCTCGTGCGATCTCACACTACTGGACCCGCCTCGATGAGGCCGCGTCGGAGGTGGCCGGCCTCTGCGAAACCTTCGGTGTCGGCTGGGAGCTCGCCGTCCGGCAGCTCCAGAACCGCCGAAAGCTGCCGGAAGCCGTGGTCTCCGCACTCCTGGGAGTCCCACGTCGCCCTGCCGCGTGATCGAGCGCCGTCCTGGTCGGGCGATGACGGAGACCCTTCACCTGGGGCGAAGACAGGACACGGCCCGACGAATCTCGCGGGACTCAGCGCAGCTCCACGGTCTCTACGACGCTCGTGCAGCGGGCGAGGATCGAGCGCCCGCGCGCGTCATCCCATGCCGGGATCACCAGCGGCGCACCGCGGACGACCTTCAATGGGTCGATGCAGGTGCGGTCGAGGCGGAACGAGGGGCCACTCACGGGGGTGCAGAGCAGACCGGGGGCTCTACGGTCGCGGGCGAGCACGTCGGAGCGGGTGCCGGCGCGCGTGACGAACGCAGAGACGGCGACCAGGTCATGTCCCCGTTCGCCCGCGGCTTGCTGAAGCAGGAGCGCCTCGGCGACCAGGTCGCACTCCCGGGTGAGCGACGGCGACGCGGGCGCTCTGTGACCTTGGACGGCTCGCCGGCGCAGCTTGTAGCGGAGCGTGCCGAAGCCCGGCAGGTGGTCTGCCGTGACAACCGGTGGCTTCGACTGGGCTGGGGTTGCGCCTCCAGCTCCCATCGGGGGAGCGTCCGGCAGGAGTCGATCCAGCCCGGGGCGGCCCAAGGGGTCGAGGGCGAGATGCTGCACGTGTGAGGCGGATGCTCGTCTCACGAGAGGAGTCACGGGTGCTCGGCCGGTTGACCGTTCGCCTGCGCGCTGGGTATGGTGATGCCATGGAGGCCCGAGAGACCATCGCCCGTTATGCAGCCATCTACCGCCAGAGGGAGGAGGAGCGCCGGGACGCCCTGGCGCGTCGGGCCTCGGCGCTGTGCGCGCGGCTGCCCGAGGCGGCCGCCCTGCTGCGGGCACGCTTCGGCGCGACCCGCGTCGGCGTGTTCGGGTCGCTCGCGCGCGGGCGGTTCGCCGAGGGCTCGGACGTGGATCTCTATGTCGATCACGTCGCTCCCGGCCGGTACTTCGAGGCAGTCGCGAGCCTGGCCGCGCTGCTCGACGCGGACGTGGACCTGGTGGAGTTGGACCGCGCCCCGGCAAGTCTCCGCGACCTGATCGCCGCGGAGGGCCAGGATGTCGACTGACCGCGCCGCCCTGCTGCGCTTGCGCGTCGAGGTCGGCCGCGACGTGGCGACCTTCCGGTCGCTGCTCGACGACCTGTCCTCTCGCAGGGCCGTCATGGCTACGGGGGATCCGGTCGTGCTCGGCTACGCGGCGATCACTCTGCACCGCGCGTATACGGCGCTGGAGTCTGCCTTCGAGCGCGTCTGCCGCACCCTGGAGGGATCGCTACCTGCCGGACGCGACAGCCACCAGGCGCTTCTGTCCGACATGGCCCTCGATCTGCCGGGCCTGCGCCCGCCCGTGCTGCGCGTCGAGACGGCGCAGTCACTCGCCGGCCTGCTGCGCTTCCGCCACTTCGTGCGCCACGCCTACGCTGTGAGCTGGGACCCGGATCGAATCGTCGAGGTCCTCGATGCAGCCGAAGCGGCCTGGCCGGCGCTCCGTGACGACCTGGAGGCTTTTGCGTCATTCCTCGACGGCGTGACAGCCTGAGACGCGGAACCGTCGACCAGCGAGCGCGTTCGCCGTCGGCGCGCGGGCGTGAGCACTTCGTGGTCAGCCGCCCCGGTGCCGAACTCCCAGTGCCTCAGCGCCCCCCGCGCCGCTACCGCGGGAACAGCTCCGCGAAGAGCTGCTGCATGTGCGCCCAGGCACGCCGGGCCGCACGTTCGTCATACGCCGCGCCCTTCGAGGGGTCGTCGCCCGCCCGCGGGTTCGTGAACGAGTGCACGGCGCCCCCGAAGTGGACCATCTGCCAGTCCACCTTCGCGTCGCGCATCTCCTTCTCGAAGGCCGCGACCTGATCGGCGGGCACGTAGGGGTCGTCCGCGCCGTGCAGCACCAGCACCTTCCCCGTGATGCTCTTGGCATCCGCTGCGTTCGGGGTGTCGAGGTTGCCGTGGAAGCTGACGACGCCCGCCACGTCCGCGCCGCTCCGGGCCAGCTCCAGCACCGTGCCGCCGCCGAAGCAGTAGCCGATGGCCGCCACCTTGCTGCCCGTGAGCTCGCTCTTGCGGAGCTCCGCCAACCCCGCGGCGGCGCGCGCCCGCAGCAGCGCCCGGTCACCGCGGTACTTGCCCGCCTGCGCCGCGGCCTCCTTCGTGTCTTTGGGGCGCACTCCCTTGCCGTAGATGTCGGCGGCGAACGCGACGTAGCCGTCTCGCGCAAGCCGCTCGGCCTGCTCCGCGACGAACGGGCCGACGCCCATCCAGTCGTGAACGATGAGCACCCCGGGCCGCTTGCCCTGCCTCGCGTCGTCCCACGCGACGAGGCCCTCGAGCGTGACCCCGTCGTGCTCGTACTCCACCGTCCTCGTCTTCACCTCTGCCCTCGCTCCCGCCGGGATCATGGCGGCCAGGAGCGCCACCACTACGATTCGTCTCATCCGTCCCTCACGAGCGCCGTCGCGGCGCGGCAGTTGGTCGAACCGATGACACCGCGACCCTCAGAACACCACCACGCTGCGGATGGACGTGCCCTCGTGCATCAAGGTGAAGGCCTCGTTGATGCGCTCGAGCGGCATCGTGTGCGTGACCAGCGAGTCGATGTCGATGCGCCCCTCCATGTACCAGTCGACGATGCGCGGCACGTCCGTGCGCCCCCGCGCGCCACCGAAGGCCGTGCCCTTCCAGGTGCGCCCCGTGACGAGCTGGAACGGGCGGGTGGAGATCTCCTGCCCCGCCCCCGCCACCCCGATGATCACCGAGACCCCCCAGCCCTTGTGGCAGCACTCGAGGGCCTGGCGCATGGTCGCCGTGCTGCCGATGCACTCGAAGGAGTAGTCCGCGCCCCCACCGGTCAGCTCCACCAGGTGCCCGACCAGGTCGCCCTTCACCTCGCGCGGGTTCACGAAGTCGGTCATTCCGAACGCCCGCGCCATCGCCTGCTTTCCGGGGTTCAGGTCCACACCGACGATCTGGCGCGCGCCCACCATGCGCGCGGCCTGGATGACATTCAGCCCGATGCCGCCGAGCCCGAACACGACCACCCGCGCGCCCGGCTCCACCTTCGCCGTGTTGATCACCGCGCCGAGCCCCGTCGTCACGCCGCAGCCGATGGTGCACGCCTTGTCGAAGGGCGCGTCCTCGCGGATGCGGGCGAGGGCAATCTCGGGCACCACCGTGTGGCTGGCGAACGTGGAGCAGCCCATGTAGTGCAGCAGCGGCTTGCCCTGGAACGAGAACCGGCTCGACCCGTCCGCCATGAGGCCCCGGCCCTGGGTCGCCCGGATCGCCTGGCACAGGTTCGTCTTGGGGTTCAGGCAGTACTCGCACTCGCGGCACTCGGGCACGTAGAGCGGGATGACGTGGTCGCCCCGCTTCAGGGTCCGCACGCCGGGCCCCACCTCGACGACCACGCCGGCGCCCTCGTGCCCCAGGATGGCGGGGAACAAGCCCTCGGGGTCGTCGCCGGACAGGGTATATGCGTCCGTATGGCAGACGCCCGTGGCCTTCATCTCTACGAGGACCTCGCCCTCACGCGGGCCCTCGAGCTGCACCGTCTCGATGCTCAGTGGCTTGCCTGCCTCGAAGGCGACTGCTGCGCGGACGTCCATGGGAGCCTCCTGGTTGGTGGCGAGGGTAGGGTGGGGTGGTCGTCCGGTCAAAGGGACGGGCGCGGGGGTGCGCGGAATCCGGGCGGAACCGCGGCGCGGGCGGCGTCCCGAGGGGGGCGAGGAGCGCCGGGCGCAGCCCCCCCGAGCGGCCCCACGCGCCGTCAGTCGGCGCTCCGCAGCGGGACGCGCTCGTCCAGCCGGTAGCCGTCCTCGCCGTGCAGCAGCAGCGCGTCCAGGCCCAGCTTGCGCAGGGTCGCGATGGCGACGTACACGCGGTTCGCCCCCGACTCCGGCGCCATGCGCTCGCCCGGCCACCCGGCCTCGCGGAGCGCTTCGAGGGGCAGGCCCGCGCCGGGCTGCTCCGTGCGGTGCAGGAGCAGGCGCTGCACCATGCCGCGCAGGGCGTGGCGCCGGCCCAGGTCCACGCGCTGGCCCGCCGGGGTGCAGAGGAACTGCGCCTCGGGGCCCACCTCCAGCGCGGACTCCGAGGCGCCCCCGATGCGCGCCTCGATGTGCCGCAGCACGCGGACCAGCGTCCGCACGTCGTCGGAGCGCTCCGCCTCCACCGCAGTGACCCTCGCCCGCGCCCGCGCCAGCAGCGCCCCCGCGTCCTTGCCCTCCGCCACCGCGCGGGCGGCCTCGGCCACCTCCGCGCACGCCTCGGCGACCTGCGCCGCGCCCTGGGCCACCGCATCCCCGATGGCGCCGAGGCGCAGGCGCGCCGCGTCCGCCCGCTGCCGGGCGTCCCGCGTCCGCCCCCGCACCGCGTCGAGGGCCGCCAGGCGCGCCTCACACAGCCCGAGGGAGCGCTGGTCGCCGACGGACGCCAGCGTCGCCGCCGCCTCCACGAGCGCTGCCTCCGCGTCGTCGAGGCGGCCCCCTTCCAAGAGCACGGCGCCCAGGTTGCCCCGGGCCACGCCCTGCAGGCGGCGGTCGCGCCCGGCGAGCAGGCGGACGGCTGCGTCCAGGCGGGCCTCCGCGGCGCCGAGGTCGCCGGCCTCCTGGTCGAGGAGCGCCAGGTTCCCGAGGAACACTCCCTCCAGGCGCGGGTCGTCTGCCGCCCGGATGCGCTCCAGCGCCGTGCCGTAGGCGGCGCGCGCCTGATCCAGGTGGCCCTCGTCGTGGTGGACCGCCGCCAGGTTGCCGAGGAGGCGCCCCTCGCGGGCCTGGCCGACGGCGGCGGGCTCGCGGCCGAGGAGCGCCAGGGCCCGCTCGTAGCAGGCGCGCGCCTCGTCCAGGCGCCGCTCCTTCTGGCACAGGACCCCCAGGTCCGCGAGGGCGTCTGCCTCTGCCGGCGGGTCTCCTGCGCGCTGGGCCGCGGTGATCGCCGCCTCCAGATCGGCGTGCCCCTCCGCCGCCCGGCCCTGGAGGTGCGCCGCCCGCCCCCGCGCCCGGCGTCCCTGGCCCGCGAGGGCGTGGTCCGGCGCCAGCGCCAGCGCCCGGCACAGGAAGGAACGGTAGGACTCCAGGGGGCCGCGCGACGTCATCACGGGCTCCAGCGCCAGGGCCGCCCGCAGCGCGTCCCCAGCGGAGACGGTGCCGCCCGCCCGCTCGAGGACGGCCACCAGGTTTGCCTGCTCCTCCTCGAGGCGCGGGACACCAGCCGTCCCCAACGCGACCCAGCCCTCCGCCGCGCCGAGCACCCAGGTCGCGTGCCGGGCCTCGGCCTCGGCTGCATCCCCGCTCGCCTCCAGGCGCTCGGCGGCGAACGCACGCACCGCGTCGAGCAGCCCGAGGCGCACCCGCCCCTCGTCGTCCACCCGGGACCACAGGAGCGAGCGGTCGCGCAGCCCCCCGAGCGGGGCGAGGGCGCCGGCCCCCAGCACGGCGAGGGCGGCGGACGGATGGAAGCCGCCCCGGAACACCGACAGCCACGCCAGCGCGCGGCGCTCCGGGTCGCCGAGCAGGTCCCAGGACCACTCCAGGGCGCGCCGCACCGTGCTCTGCCGGTCGGGCAGCCCCCGGGCGCCCAGGTCGAGGAGCCCCCCCTCCAGCAGGCCGTCGAGCCCGAGGACGTCGAAGCGCGCGGCGGCGAGCTCGATGGCGAGCGGGATCCCGTCCAGGGCCCGGAGCAGCGCCGCCACCCGGGCGCGGGTCGCCGGCGTCACGGCGAAGCCCGGGGCGACCCGCTGGACCCGGTCCACGAGCAGGGCCGTCGCGTCCGTGTCCTCGTCGGCGTCGGGCAGCGGCAGCGGGCCGACCTCGATGACGTGCTCCGCAGGCAGGCGGAGGCGCTCCCGCGTCGTGACGAGCACCCGCAGCGCCGGGGCGGCCTCCAGCCACGCGGCGACCGCCTGCCCGATGGCCGCGGTCGCCTGCTCCGCGTTGTCGACGACCAGCAGCGCGTCCCCGCGGGCGGCGAGCAGGGCGCCGACGCGCGCCACCGGGTCCCCCGCGCCCAGGTGAGCGTCGAGCGCCCGCGCGACCGCGGCGGCGAGCCCGTCCGTGTCCCGCGCCTCGACGGCGTCCGCGACCAGCGCCGCCCCCGCCTCCCGCCGCGCATGCTCGAGGGCGAGGCGCGTCTTCCCGATGCCGCCGGGGCCCCACAGGGTGACGAGGCGGGAGGGGTCGTCACGCAGCGCGGCGAGCTCGCGCGCCCTCCCCACGAAGCGGGGGCCCGGCGCCACCAGGGTCACGGGGTCACGGGGGTGAGCCACAGCAGGGCGGCGTCGGCCGCCCCCACCCGGTGGACGCCAATCCCCTGCCAAGTGACTGCGATGGGCATGACGGGCTCGACCTGGCCGTAGATGCCGCCCTCGCACCAGGCGCCCTGGGCGGCGGGTCCGGTGTCGGTCATCCACACGACGAGGCCGGTGGGGCAGGGCTCGGGGCCGCGGTACAGGCCGCCGACGCCGGTCGTGGCGGTGGCGCTGAAGGTCCTGACCCCCTCCGGGCCCGAGACCGTCCCGCCAAGGGAAGCAGCCCCCAGGAGCGCGGCGGACACCGTCCACTCGCCCGCGGTGGTGGCGACCTCGCCTTCGCCGGCGTCGCCCGAGAGCCAGCGCGTCCATGTCGCGCGCGTCGTGTCGCCGCCGCACAGGTAGGCGCGGGCCTCGTCGCCCGCCACCGTGATCGCCACGACGACGTCCGTCCCGTCCACGCGCCCGACCCAGGTCCTGTCCAGGGGCGGCAGCGCGGGGGGGCCGCACGCGGCGACCAGCGCGAGCGCGGCGAGGCCACGGCGGACCATGACGGGGCTCTTCGAGCGGCTCCACATGGCGCCATCTTGCCGATCCGGGCGGTCCTCGTCGAGGGCATGGCGGAGCAGCCCCACGCCGGGCAGCGCACCCCGACCGGCACGCGCTCCTTGACCTCCCCGAGCGCGGGACCCTATCCTCGACGTGCCCACATGCCTGGAGGCCGCACACCATGACCGACACGGCGACCTCACGCGAAGCGGCCGACTACGACAGCCCGTGGAAGGAGATGCTCGAGGCGTACTTCGAGCAGTTCATGGGGCAGTTCTTTCCCGAAGCGGCCTCGGAGATCGACTGGAGCCGGCCCCACGAGTTCCTCGACAAGGAGCTTCAGCAGGTGGTGCGCGATGCGGAGCTGGGCCGCCGGTACGCCGACAAGCTGGTCCGCGTATTCCGCCTCACGGGGCAGGAGACGTGGGTGCTCATCCACGTGGAGGTGCAGTCCGACCCGGAGAGCGAGTTTGCGAAGCGCATGTACACGTACAACTACCGGCTGTTCGACCGGTACGACCGCCCGGTGGCCAGCCTGGCGATCCTGGCGGACGACCGGGACGGCTGGCGCCCCGACCGCTTCGAGTACGACCTGTGGGGGAGCTGCGCGAGCCTCCGGTTTCCGACCGTCAAGCTGCTCGACTATCGGCAGCGGCTGGACGCCCTGGAGGAGACGGACAATCCGTTTGCGGTGGTGGCGCTCACCCACCTGCGCGCCATCGAGACGCGCAAGGATCCAGAGCAGCGGTTCCACTGGAAGCGCGAGCTGACCGCAAGCCTGTACGCGCGGGGCTACTCGCGGGAAGACGTGCTCCACCTGTTCCGGTTCATAGACTGGGTCATGGTGCTGCCCGCGGGTCTGGAGTCGAAGTTTCGCGACGAGATCGAGCGTCTCGAGGAGGAGAGGAGAGTGCAGTACGTCACCAGCATCGAGCGATTGGGCATCGAGAAGGGCATGGCGCAGGGCATCGAGCAGGGCATCGAGCAGGGCATCGAGAAGGGCATCGAGAAGGGCGAGCTCGCGCTGCTGCGCCGGCAGCTGGCGCGCCGCTTTGGCCCCCTCCCGGACTGGGCGACCGCGCGGCTCTTCGAGGCCGACCGCCCGCTCCTGGAGCGTTGGGGAGATCGGGTCCTCGACGCTCCCACCATCGAGGATGTCTTCGCAGACTGAGACGGGCCCGCCACACCCCGCGCGCTCCGCTCCGGGTCGCCGAGCAGGTCCCAGGACGACTTCAGGGTGCGCCGCACCGTGCGCTGCCGGTCGGGCAGCCCCCCGCCCAGGTCGAGGAGGCCCCCCTCCAGCAGGCCGTCGAGCCTGAGGACGTCGAGGCGTGCGGTGGCGAGCTCGATGGCCAGCGGGTTCCCGTCCAGTGCCCGGTGCAGCGCCGCCACCGGTCCGCGCGTCGCCTGCCTCACGGCGACGACGCCCAATCATGACGGGGCTCTCCGAGCGGCTCCACATGGCGCCATCTTGCCGATCCGGGGGGGCCTCGCCGAGGGCATGGCCGGGCTCGGTCGGCAGGTGCTCCGTCCAGTTGGTCCGCGCCGGGCTCGGCGGCCCACTCGCCGTCGCGCGGCACGGCGCAGTTGACACCCGCACGAGCGAGGTAATGCCATCAGGTAAGACTTCGCACCAGGGGCACACCGTGCGCGTCACATCCAAGGGCCAGGTGACCATCCCGAAGCCGATCCGCGACCAGCTCGGTATCGACCCCGAGACCGAGCTGGAGTTCGAGCTGTGCGCGGAGGGCGTGTTGCTGCGCATCGTTGCTCCGTCCCAAGGCCGGGACGCCGTCAGCCGCCTGAGGGAGCTCGGCCGCCTGGCGTGGACCGGACCGACGGCCGACGAGGTCATGGAGCTTACCCGTGGCCGCGATTGACCACGTCCTCATCGACAGCAACGTGCTCATCGACGTGATCACGGGCGACCCCGCCCACTTCGAGTGGTCCGCGGACCAATTGGTCCAGGTGGTGGAGTCAGGGCGCGCGGCCATCAATCCACTGATCTTCGCCGAGGTGTCGGTGGGCTTTACGACCATCGAGCAGACGGAGGCCGCCCTGCCGCGCTCGATCTACCGGCGCCTGGCGCTCCCGTGGCGTGCCGCTTTCCTCGCCGGTCAGGCGTTCGCGACATATCGGCGCCGCGGCGGGTCCCGAACGGCTCCCCTGCTCGACTTCTATATAGGAGCCCACGCGGCAGTCGCCGAGATCCCACTCCTGACGCGGGATTCGAGTCGTTTCAGGACGTACTTCCCGGAGCTGCGAATCATCGCGCCAGAGTAGCCGGATGCTCCGGCGGCATGGCGTCCCTCGACTGGACCGGGGCGCAGGATCGCGGTCAGCTCGACCAGGATCGCGCCCCGGAGGGACGCGCAGGGCAATCGCGTCAAATCGTCTCGCCGCCGGCCTTCTTCTTGCGGCGCACCGGCCGCGGGAACAGCGCATTCTGGCGGTCGGGCTCCTGCGGGAACGTGGTCCGCGCGACTCCCATCAGGCGGTCCACCTCGCGGCGGTGCTCTCGGCCCGCCGCGTCCAGGTCGGCGTAGAGCGCGGCCTCGGCCTTCTCCGCGGTCGTGCGCCGGCCCAGGGTGTCGGCGAGCTTCCCGTGCGCTTCGGTCAGCGGAGCGGTCCACGTGGCGGCCACCGCCTTGGCGCCGGAGAGAGTCGCACGGCCCAGGCGCTCGATGAGGCTGGTCGTCTGCGCGCCTTGCCCGGTCCCCTTCGCGCCGATCTCCGGTGAGACACCGTCCGGGAACAGCTCCTTCGTGATGGCGCCCGGCTTCCCGCCGTCGGCGCTCTTGGCGTCGTTCCAGCACCTGCGGATGGTCGACTCCACCGCCACCTCGCAGATGGCGACCTCCGCCCGGATTGCGGCGAGAGACCGCTGGTGCCGAATCAGACTGATGTACTTCTCGAACATGCCGTCGCTCATCGTGCCGAGACCCGCCGCGTGACCGTCGAGCCCGGGGCTCATCCCGAACGCGGTGGTCACGTGGTCGCCGTAGGTGACGCGGGTCAGGGTGCCGACAGACACCGTGTCGCAGGGAGGGGCCATCGCGCTGACGCACTCGGTCCCGCGCCTGCCGTCTGCAGCGCGTTCGGGCGACCTGGACACTCCGGGAGAGCCGATCTTTCAGGCCATGCTGCGGCGAGCCGCTCTCTCGGGCCATGAGATTCACCGGTGCATCGACCTGGGGCGTCCCGTGGGTGTCACGGTGCCGGACGTCTTTTGCGAAGACCCGACCGGCCGCTCGGACGCCCTCTGCATCTACCTCGACGGCATGAGCCACCAGCTCCACGGTGACCCGGAGAAGGGCAGGCTGGACACGTGGATCCGCACGGCGCTCGAGGGCCGGGGCTACGACGTGAGGACGATGGCGACCAGCGACCCGACGGACCCGTCCGCCATGGCGGCGCACTATCACTGGGTAGCGAGGAGATTGCTGAACAGGGCGGCGGCCGACAGGGTGCGCGACGACCGGTCGGGGGTCGAGCGCCCGGTCGAGGGGGCGGGTGAGTTGCTCCGCACCGCTTCAGGGGAGTGCGCAGCCCGCCGAGACGTGGCAGAATGCCCGGGCGGGCGCAGGGCCGCGCCCTCGGTCTCACGGGCCGCATGGATGGCCCCGGCTCCCTTGGGCTCTGTGGAGGCGCCATGCGTGACGGCATCGTCATCGGGAGTGAACCATGAAGATTGGTTTGGCGACCGTCCTCGTGCTTCTGGCCGCAACCTCGCAGGTCACGGCAGCGGACGAGCCCTCACCGCCGGAGCTGGCCGAGTGCAGCGCAGAGTGCAAGGCCAGCATGGCTCAGATGGTGATCACCCTGATCAACGACCTGGGCGGAGTCGCCTTCGACGAGTCGCGGCTGCATGGAGACCGCGACCAGACTGTACGGACGCTCGCCCGAACGCTCCCGCAGCTCGGAGTCACGCAGGTGATCGCCACCGGTCACACGGGGAACTTCTGCACGCGCGCGGGGAAGCGCGGGCCCGCGCTGGCTCCAGACGAGCTCCACGCCCGGAAGTGCAGCTTCATGACCGAAGAGTACGCGCTGGCGCTCGGGGAGAGGATGGCGCGCTCGCTCGCGCAGCTCGTCACGGAGGCGACGGGCGGGAAGGTGCGGGTGAAGAGCATCTCCTACGGTCAGGAGCGCCCGCGCGTCTCCTATCCGGAGGTCGACGCGGCCACCGCGGGGCAGTGGAACGAGGCGGCCTCGCAGAACAACCGGGTGGAGCTTCGCCTGGAGTGAAAGGTGGGTCTGGCGGGCAGGTGGCGACGTGCCACCGGCGCCCCATCCTGAGGGTCTCCGGGCGCCTGGGCGCTCGCGGGCCCCGAGCCGCAGCTCCACATCCCCCGGGACGCCATCCTGCCGACTCGATCCGCCTCAGTCGAGGGCATCGCCGAGCAGGACGGGCCACCCCGTGTCGCGCACGACGAGGAGCATCGGCGACTCGGTCGGCCCTGTCACGAACACCCGCGCGAAGGCGGGGTCGCCGGGCTGTTTGGCCAGCCAGTCGGGGGTGCCGTCCCCGTCCCGGTCCAGGGTGAAGCCCGTTGGGGTCCAGGGCAGCGATACGGCGTCGGTCGCCGCGCCCGGCGGGAGCGCGTAGGCGACCACCACCGTCCCGCCCGGGCCGAGCGCCTCCACCGTCGCCGGCCCCGCCCCTGGAGCCCCGTGGAAGACCGCGACGGTCGGGCCTCCCGGCGCGTCGTCGAGCAAGGTGGGCACGAGCCCGCCAGCCCCGGTGACGGCGAGGGTGTAGCGGGAAGCCCCTTCCAGCGTCACGGACAGGCTCGCCTCGTGGCTGCCCGTGCTGAGGGTGAGCTCATGATCCCCCACGGGCAGGGCGATGGCCTCGCCGACACCGTAGAAGGCCTTGGGGCCGGCCCCGAAGCTCGGCTTCGAGTTGACCTTGGTGATCGGCTCACCGTCCAGCATGACGGCGAGCTGCGACGCGCCTGTTGGCAGGTACACCACGCGCAGGCGCGCGTGGAGCTCCTCCGGGTTGACGAGCTGGATCTCGCTCGACTCGCTCTGCAGGAGGATCGTCGGCCACGCGGGGTCGTCGAAGAGCCAGGCGTTCGTGAGGGTCGTGTAGGCCGGGTAGCTCAGGAGGAACGTCAGGTCCGCGGCGCCGTCCTGATCCGTGTCCAGCCGCAACGCACCCCCCAGGCCGTTGACGAAGCCCGCGGTCGCGACCTCTGTGCCTGCCCCGGGCTCCACCACTCCGAGGGGCGTCGCCTGGCCCCCGGGCGCCTCCCAGGTGGCCCCCACCGGGCCGAGTCCGGGCGCCACGTTGACGAGCCGCACGCCCAGCTCCGGCGTCGGCGTGTCGTCGGTGAGCGTCACCCGCGGCTTCCCGCCGTCCTCCCACAGCGCGAGCGTCAGGTGACGCCCCGCCTCTACCTCCCCCTCCCAGGACCACGTCTCGGCGGTCTTCGGGTCGGTCGCCGTCACCGTCGCCGGACCGGCGACGATCTGATAGGCGCTCGTCCCCGAGCGAGGGAAGAGGTTCTGCGGGTCCTGCTTGAACCACGTGGGGATGTCCGCGGTCAGGAAGCGCGAGGTCAGGTTGAGGACCCGGATCCGGCTCAGATCCTCGTCCGCGTACCGCCACCAGATCGGCGTGTCCGCGCTCGTCTGCATGCCGAGGCGCGGCAGCCCCGCCGCGTCGGTGCCGAGGATCAGCGTCACGTCGTCGGTCGGGAGGTACGTCGCGGCGTAGGTCCGGTCGAGGGCGCCGCCCGCGGTGACGGAGATGTCCACCTGTCCCGACGGCCGCACCACCGGGGCGCTCACCTCTCCGGGTGCGAGCGGCAGCGAGCCCGGCGGCGCCCCCCCACCACTCCCGTTGCCCCCGTGGCCGAACGTGACGGTCCCGAGCTCCGGGGCCCCGTGGACGAACCGGAGCCGGGTCATGCTGGCGTCGACGTCGCCGTCGAGGGCGGCGAGGGTCAGCGGCGCGACGGGGCCTGCGGGGCCGTCGGGGAAGACGAAGGTGGTCACGAGGGACCCGGTGGCGAGGGGGAACGGGGGGAGCTCAGCGGCCTCACCCGTCTCGGCGACCAGGGTGACCGACTTCGTCCCCGGCCACAGGGTCACGAGGGGACTCTGGTCGCGTGGGGGGACCCCCGCGATGGTCGCCTCCTCCAGCGTGGCGTCGAGCGGGTGGCCCGTCATGTTAGCAAGGCGCCACCGGGCGACGTGGGTCTGGGCGCCCGCCTGGAGCGTCAGCCCGTCGTCGCGCTGGAGCAGCACGAAGAGCGCTCCTTCCGGGGTCAGCGCCGCGATGGCGTCCACGGCGTGTCCGGGCTCCTGCGGCGGGAGCGTCATGACGACAGCGCCCCCGTCTCGAACGAGCGTCAGCTCCGCCATGGGCCCAGTGACGTCGAACGCCTGCGTGCGCTGGCCGAAGGTCGGCGCCCCGAGGGGGACCGTCGGCCCGCCTTGGCGTAGGAACGCGGCGATGGGGCCCACGCCCGCCGCGGCGTGCACGACGCGGATACGGCGGGCGCCGGTGGGGAGGGCCGGGACCACGACGACCGCAGGGTCGGTGGTGGTGCCGCACGCGATGACGGTCGAGGGGCCTGCCGGGGCGGCGGTCAGGAGCGCCTCCCCGCCGGGCAGCGCCCACGTCACGGGGCCGTCCGGGGCCTCGAGCGGCGGCGTCCCCTGCGCGAAGGGCACCGTGGCCACGAGGGCGGTGCCGACCACGTCGAGGCTGGCCGGGCCCGCGACCAGGTTCACCCAGGAGACGGGGCCTGCGCCCGTGCTCGACCCGGAGGTCTCGGCGGGCCCGAGGCTGGTGGTCTCCGCCGGAGGGGCGCAAGCCACCACGAGGAGGGCGAGGACGAACGGTGCTGGTCTCATGGCAGTGCCTCGCAGGTCAGGGTGAAGCGGCTCACGGGCAGATCGAGCTCGGTCAGGAGGGCGCCGCCGGGCACCGCGACCAGCGCCGCAGGCGCGCCGGTGACGGTCGGGGTCGTCAGGATCGGCGTAGGGCGGCGCGGGTCCTGGAGGTCGAAGGCCCGGACGTCCGCGCCGGCGACGAGCCAGGCGGTCGGGCCGTCGAGGGCGACGCTCGACGCGGAGGTCGGCAGATCGACGACGGCGACCTCGATGGGCGTGGCCGGATCGGCCAGGTCGAGGACGCGCAAGCCGCCGATGCCGTCGGCGATGCAGGCCACGGTGCCCTGGAGCGCCACGTCGAGGGCGCTTCCTGGCGTTGCGATCTCGGCGCGGAGCGCCGGGGCGAGCCGCTCCGACACGTCGAAGACGTGGACTCCGTGATAGCGCCGGGCCACGAGCAGCAGGTCCCCGTCGTGGGCGAGCCCCTCTGCCCCGGAGCCGAGCGGGATCGTCGCGGCGATGACCGGGGCGGCCGGGTCCGCGGCGTCCACGGCGTGCAGGGCGCCGTCGGTCACGTAGACGACGTCGCCTGCGGCCCGGACCCGCGCCGGCCGACCCTGGAGCTTTACGGTCCCGAGCGGGGGCGGCGCGCCAGGGTTGGAGACGTCCACGGCGACGAGGCTGCCCGCGAGCACGAACGGGTAGGTCAGATCCAGGGCGACCCACGCGACGTTCCCCGCCAGGTCCACGGCGAGCGCCGGGTGCTCCGTCGGGAGCGTCGCGATGACCGTGGGCTGCTCGCCCGCTGGGGCGTCGAGCAGCAGCAGCCCCGCGGTGCCGGCGACGGCGACCCTGGATCCGTCGCCGGCCGCGGAGGCGAACTGTCCCGAGAGCGCGGGCGGCGCCCCTTCGAGGACGACCGGGGCGGCGGGGTCGGATACATCGACGCGCTCGATGCCCCCCGCGGCCAGCCACACGAGGTCACCGGCGATGGCGATGCCGTCCGCGCCGCTGGCGGTGTCGACGGTGCCGATGGGGACTGGCGCCGATGGGTCGGACACGTCGAGGATCTGCAGCGAGTGGAAGTAGGACGCTGCCACGTAGGCGAGCCCGTCCGCACCCAGGACCACGTCGCGGGCCACGAGCCCGTTGCCAGGAGAGACCCAGAAGCCGAGCGGTACCGGTGACGACGGCGCGCTTACGTCGAACAGGCGCAGACCGCCGTAGGTGGCCGCGACGAGCATCAGGTCGCCAGATGCCGCCACCGCGACGGCGTCTCCGCCGGTGTCCAGGGTGGCGAGGATGGCGGGGGCCTCCGGGGTGGTCACGTCGACGACGGCGAGCCCTGCCGCGCCGGCGGCGACCCAGGCGATGGTGCCGCGCGAGACCACGGAGCGGCCGTCGCCTGGCAGGGGCAGCGTGGCGACGACGGTGTTGGCGGCGTCAACGACGACCAGACCGCCCTCGGTGGCGACGAGGAGCAGCGACCCAGCGAGCGCCACCCCGGACGCCGGCGGCGTGGCGACCGTCCAGAGGACCGCCGGCTCCTGTGGCACGGTGGCGTCGAAGAGCGTCACCCCCGCGGCGTGGGCGACGGCCAGGCGGTCCCCGTCCAGAGCGAGGCCGCGGGCGGCCCCGGGGGTAGCCACCCACGCAACGGGTGAGACTGGGGCGACGGTCCCGGAGCCGTCGTACACCTCCAGGCCAAGCGCGGTCGCGACCCACGCGTGGCCCCGGTGGAGCAGCACGTCCCGCGACTGGCGGGCGAACGCCGGGACCAGCGCGTTGGTGGCGCCGCCGAGGCACGGTGGCTCATCAGCCGGAGCGCAGAAACCTCCGATGCACGCGGCACCAGGCGGGCAGGCGAGGCCGTCACACCCGGCACCGAGCGCGGCTGCGTCCGGGGCGCCCCCTGGGCCGCCGTCGGGTGATCCACCGAGGGCGTCGGGAGCCCCGCCGGCGGCCGCGTCCGGGCCGCCCGCCGCGACCGGGTCGCCCCCGGGCGCCGCGTCTTCCACGGTCGCCGACTCCCCGGGCACGCCGGGACACGCGAGGTGGGGAACGGCCGCCAGGGCGACCACGAAGAGCCTCCACGACAGGGGGCGAGAGGGGAGGGCGACGGCGCGCTCCAATAGGAGAGTGCTGGACCAGCTCACGGTGACCTCCGGGTTCGAGTGCTCCGGTGGGTCACGATAGCGGCCCCTCGACGGCGCACACCTTAAGGCCCCTTAAAACGAGGGCGGCAGCGCAACGGCTGGCCCCCGTGAGCGCGGTCGTGCCGTCCCGGGGTCCCTGACAGGGTCAGCAACAACCGTGGGCGCGGCCCTCATGCGCGGAGCACGCGGCGGATCGGCCTCGGCCAACCCCGTGGATGTACTTCGGGTACCTCCCGGGGTTGGCCGGGGCCGAGGCGCCCGAAGGCGGCCATGAGGGGCGTGCAGCGATTTGTTGCCGACCCTGTGAGCCCTGGCGAGTGTTCAGCGGAGGCCCACGAAGCTCACGAGGAAGTCGGCGACCTGCTTCGGGTCATCGAGGTCCAGCACAGGTACGGGCAGGGCGGGGAGCGCGCCGTCGCTCGCCACGGCGATGATCGTCGGCTCCTCGGGCTGGATCAGGCTCTTGCCCAGAGATGGCCGATGCACCTCGATCTTGGGGTGCCTGTGCCGCTTGTAGCCCTCGACGATCAGCAGGTCGACCGGGGTCATGCGCGGCAGCAGTGCGTCCAGGTCCGGCTCCGGCTCCTCGCGCCCCTCGTGGAGCAGCGCCCACCGGGTGGCGCTGGCGACCAGCACCTCCGTGGCCCCGGCGGCCCGATGCCGGAAGCTGTCCTTGCCCGGGCTGTCCATGTCGAAGCCATGGTGGGCGTGTTTGAACGTGGAGACGCGGAGGCCATCACGGACCAGCAGGGGGATGATCCGCTCGATGAGGGTCGTCTTGCCGCTGTTGCTCCAGCCGGCGATCCCTACGATGCGCATGGGAGTGCCTCGCGTGTGACGCTGAAGTTCCGCGGCTGGAAGAGGAGAGAAACCCCCGCGGCGGGACGGCCCGCCGCGGAGCTTCGATGCTCGATAATGGTCGGGGCGACAGGATTTGAACCTGCGACACCTAGACCCCCAGTCTAGTGCGCTACCAGACTGCGCTACGCCCCGGTCAGTGCAAAGAGAGCGGCTCGCAGTGCCCGAGGGCCCCGCGAGTCGGGGCGCATCTATAGCCCACGGCCGTCCAGGTTGTCAACCTCGTTGTGTTCACCCGAGACTCTGTTCGGGGGCGACCGGCGGAGGAGGCAACGCTGGAGCCCGGTCAACGCCGTCTGTCATCCGCGTCGATGACCTGGAGCATTCCGCGCACGCCGTCCAGCGCCAGGGCGCGGAGCCACCGCAGCTCCTCCTCCAGCTCGTCCACCCGCGCGCGCAGGAGGTCCGCCTCCTGGGCGAGCTCGTCGCGCTCCGTGACGAGGGCGTCCCGCTCCTCCAGGAAGCTGCGCGGCCCGCTGCCCTCGGGGGCCTCGGGCGCTGCGGTGCGGAGCCCCGACTCCCGGAGCTGCATCTTGGCGCCTGCGATGGTGAACTTCTCGTCGTAGAGCAGGTGCTTGATGTGGGCGATCAGCTCCACGTCCTTGCGGGAGTACACGCGCTGGTTGGTGCGGGACTTCTGGGGGCGGACGAGGTGGAACTCCTTCTCCCAGTAGCGAAGCACGTAGGGCTTCACGCCGAGGAGGTCGGAGACCTCGCCGATCTTGAAGAAGTGCTTGTCGGGGAGCTGGAGGTCCATCGACGCCTCAGGCTTGGCGGCGAGGAGGCACCGAGCGCGGGGAGGCCCGGGGTCGCTCGCCTACCCGTTGAGGGCGTTCTTGAGGACCTGACTCGGCTTGAAGGTGAGCACGCGACGCGCGGAGATCTTGATCTCCTCGCCGGTCTGCGGGTTGCGACCGATGCGCTCGCGCTTCTTGCGGACGACGAAGTTGCCGAAGCCGCTGATCTTGATCTTCTCGCCCTGTCCCAGGGTCTCCTTCATCGTCTCGAAGACCATCTCGACGATCTCGGCGGACTCCTTCTTGGAGAACCCACCGAGCTTCTCGTACACGCTCTCGACGATGTCCGCCTTCGTCATGGTGCCTCGACCTCCATTGCGGTCCTGCTGCGTCGCTCGCTCAGGTGCACCGTCGTCCGCGCCGCCTCGACATGAAGCCTCTCGAGCTCTGGGCGAGCCCTCGAGCTGACCGCCATGACACCCCACAACGGAGATGACAACTGCGCGGTGCTCCCGGCGCTGCGGATCCACGGAGAGCGCACGTCCGTCGCCTCTTGGGCAGGCGCGGACGAGCCCTCGACTCGTAGCGGCGCATCCTAGCCGACTTCAGCCGGGGCGGGAAGCGCCACGTCGGATCAAGCGGCGGAGGCCTGTCGCGCGGTGTCCACCACGCGAGCGAAGCCCGCCGGGTCGAACACCGCCAGGTCCGCCAGGACCTTGCGATCAAGCTGGATGCCGGCCTTCTTGAGCCAGTCCATGAGCTGGTTGTAGCGCGTGCCATTCATGCGCGCGGCGGCGTTGATGCGCGCGTTCCAGAGGCGGCGGAAGTCGCGCTTGCGGAGGCGCCGGTGAACGTAGGCGTACCGCAGGGACCGCATGACCTGCTCGTGAGCCGCCGCGAACGTGTTGCCCCTGCGCTCCCGGTAGCCCGAGGCGAGCTTGAGGACCTTCTTGCGGCGGCGGCGCGTGACGAAACCACCCTTTACCCGTGACATGAAGCTCTACTCCTGACCTGCTGTGCCTTCGCGTCCCACGCGCACCCCGCTGGGGGCGCCATCTCAAGGTGCTGTTCCGAGCCCGGGCTGCCTAGCCGTAGGGGATCAGCTTCTTGATGAGATGCGTATCCACCTTCTCGAGGATCGTGCTCTGGCGCAGGTTGCGCTTGCGCGTGCGCGACTTCTTCGTGAGGATGTGGCTCTTGTATGCCTTGTTGCGGCGGACCTTGCCCGACGCGGTGAGGCGGAACCGCTTGGCAGCGGCGCGATTGGTTCTGATCTTCGGCATGTGCCCTCTCCGAATCGGACGACCTGGCCCACCCCGTTACCGACTGGGATTGGACCTGCTTCGGTGTGAAAAAGGTTCAGTAGGCACGGGCGGTCTCGAACCGCCGACCCCTACCGTGTCAAGGTAGTGCTCTACCCCTGAGCTACGTGCCTATGTTCCAGAACTGGGGCACCTCGTCACCGAGTCCGCGCTCACTCCACGTCCTGCGCCGTTCACTTCGACCCAGGCGGCGCCCTCGAAGCTGCAATTTGCGCTGGATTTCATGGGCTTACGCCTCATCCGGCGGCAAGGCGGGATGTACCTTACCCCACCACCTGGGGGCTGTCAACGGGAAACTTCGCTGGGTTGCTGGGCGCGCCCAACCTGCGCGTGCCTCCCCCGGTCCGGTCACCGCCATCGTTGACGCAAGGGCAATCCGATGTTAGAGGGTCTCTGGACTGTCCCACGCAGGAGAGCATGTCGCGCCCCGCCCCACGCAAGGACTCTCCGATGGCTCTTCGGGATCTGCTGGCAACGCTGCGCCAAGGGGTTCCGAGCGGTTCCCGCGCGGAGCTTGGAGCCCTGCAAGGGGGCTGGGAGCGCATCGTGGGGCGCCTCCACGCGGCGGACACCGGGGTCGCGGACCTCCGGGGCGGGCAGCTCATCGCCGTGGCGGCGTCCGAGGTGGCGGCGCGAGAGCTGGCGCTCCTCGCGGACCACGTGGTCGCGGGGGCCAACCTGCTCCTGGGGCGGCCCGTGGTCCGGCGGCTGTCGGTGAGGGTCGGCGAGGTGCCGGCTCGGCGAGAGGAGGTGCTGCCTCCGCTGCCGCGCCCGCGGGAGCTGGCGCCAGGGGAGCGTGAGGCGTGCCGTCGGGTGGCCGAGGTCATTCCGGACCCGGAGCTCCGGGCGGTGTTCGAGTCGTGGATGAGCCGCCACGCGGCGTCTGGCCGGGGCGAGCGGTCGCAATGAGGGGCGCCCGCCGGGGCGCCGTGACACGAGGGAGTACCATGCGGACGAGACTGGAGAGCGCGCTTGCGGCGCTTGCCCTGGGCGCGGCCCTCGCGCTGGCAGGCGCATGTGACACGAGCGAGGGGGCGGCGGCAGACGCAGGGTCGAGCGCCGGCAAGGACACGGGGGGCGGCGACACGGTGGCGACGGGCGATACGGGGCCCATCGTGGCGACGCCCTTCGAGGACTTCTCGAACCACTGCACGAAGGACGCGGACTGCGCGGCGAGTCAGGTGTGCGGCCTTGTCGGGGGGCAGCCCGGCGGCCTGTGCCTGCGCAAGCCGTCCGTCGAGTCCACCATCAGCGACCCCTTCACCGAGGAGAACACGTCCCAGAAGCCCAACCTGGCGTGTGTGGACCAGGCGTGGCCAGCCCCGACGGGCGCCAAGGTCAAGGTCCACGGTTTCCTGGATCGGTTCGGCTCCGGCGGGGTCACCGAGGGCATGACCATCCGCATCTTCGACGCCTCCAAGTTCAACCCGGGGCGCTGCGCCTCCATGGGGCCTGCCGAGGCGCTGGCCTGCTACGAGGAGGTCATCGCGGACACGGCCGCCATCCTGGGCCAGACGATCTCCACGCGCGTCCCCGACCTCAAGGCGGAGGGGACCGACTGCGACGAGACGCCCGAGTGTCCGCTTGGCTTCGAGTGCAACGACGCCCAGGGCTTCTTCGCCTGCCGCGAGCAGTACGGTCTCTATGAGATCGACGGGATCCCGACGAACACCCCGCTCGTGATCATGACGGCGCCGCCCGACGACGAGAA
Organism: Myxococcales bacterium; assembly: GCA_045863395.1. Taxonomy (GTDB): domain Bacteria; phylum Myxococcota_A; class UBA9042; order JABWCM01; family BTVJ01; genus BTVJ01. Next base: position 47,214 of record BTVJ01000009.1, on the reverse strand, counting down.
GGACTCGTGGCACCGCACGTTCCTCTACAACGTGATCTTCCTGGACGCCTTCGCCAAGGACGGGACCTACCGCTACGACCCGACCATCGTGAGCGACGGCCAGTGGAAGACCGTCCCCAACCCCTTTGGCACCCAGATCGCCACGGGCAACGGCGCCATCGGCGGGCGCATCCGCGACTGCGCCATCGAGGGGGCTTCTGGCCGCCCCTCCTGGCACATCGCCGAGGCCACGGTGGGCTTCGGCACGCCCCCGTCGAAGACCGGGTACTTCAACGCCCTGGAGGAGGACACCCTCCCCGTCCCGGAGCGCAGCTCCACCAACATCCTGGGCCGCTACGTCGGTCTGGACGTGGCACCGGGGCCCAACTTCGTCACCGCGACCATCCTGCAGGGCGGGGCGGCCGTCTCCCTCGGTGGGCACCCGGTGTACGTGCTGCCGAGCAGCCTCTCGGTCGTCAGCTTCCCGGGCGTCGTGCCGCCCGTCACACACGAGTAGGCCCCATGCGCGCACCAAGCCTCTTCGCGCTCGCGGTGAGCCTCTCCCTCGCGACGCCCGCCTGCCGCAGCTTCGAGGACGAGCCCGAGCGCCCGAAGTCGGATCGGCGCAAGGTCAACCTCCCCGACACGCCGCCACTTCAGAAGAAGGAGGTGCGGCTCAGGGCCGACGACGGCAGCTACACGGTCGCCGGGGTGCTCGCAGGGGCGCCGGAGCTCATGGGCAAGGCCATCGCGGTCCGTGGAATCGTGGTGGACAAGGTGGAGTGCCCGGTGGAGGAGGTGCCCGAGTCCGATGCCGGGGCGCCCCCTGAGCCGCAGATCGTGTCCGGCTGCCACCCGCCACCGCACGTCTTCCTCACGGACGATCTGGCGCGGCCGACGCAGCAGCTCCTGGTGACCGGCACGGCCATCCAGATCGCGGCCGTGTCCATCGCCCAGCCCGTGCGCCTCGAGGGGCGGCTCGTCCAGTGGAGCGCGGACAAGGTCTTCGTGCGCACCGAGGGGATGCTGCAGCTCGAGATCCCCGACGAGGCCCCTCCGCCTCCGCCACCACCCCCGGCTCCCGCGGACGCGGGCGCCCCTGCCCCCGCTGGCGAGCCCTGATCGGGCTCAACTCTCCGGCGACATCAGCGCCTCGCCCATGCGCAGGCGCTGCCCCTCGGCCAGCCCCACGAAGCGCATGTGCGCCCCCTGGACCAGCAGCACCACCGTCGACCCCAGGTTGAAGCGGCCAAGCTCGTCGCCCTTCCGCACGGGGATTGGCGTGGCCAGGCGCTCCTCGCGGGCGACCCGCGGGGGGGTGTTGGTGTGGATGCCGTCGTAGGTGACCGAGATGTTCCCGACGGAGGTGGCCCCCACCATGATCACGGCCACCCGGCCCGCGGCGGGCGTGTCGAGGAGCGTGACGAGGCGCTCGTTGGTCGCGAACAGCCGGTCCACCCGGTCCAGGCCCAAGCGGTTGACCGGGTAGAGCGCGCCGGGGATGTACCGCCAGCCCACGATGTGCCCGTCCAGCGGGCAGTGGACCCGGTGGTAGTCCCGGGGGCTGAGGTAGATGGTCGCGTAGCGGCCGCATCGCAGGGCCTCGGCCTCCTCGGCGCTTCCCAAGAGTTCGTCCAGGCCGTAGTCCCGCCCCTTGATCTGCCTCAGGCGGCCGTCGGCGAGGGTGCCGTGGTTGAGCAGCGCGCCGTCGGCGGGCGACGCGACGGTGGCCTCGCCTTCGCAGACGGGGCGCGCCCCCTCGCGGAGCGCGCGGGTGAAGAAGGCGTTGAAGGACCGAAAGGACTCGACGGGCTCCGCCGCCTCGCTCAGGTCCACGCCATATGCCTTCACATAGGCGGAGATCGCTGCCTGGAGCAGCGGCTGTGGCACCTCTCTCGCAGCCAGCGCGCCGACCGTGCGGCTCCACCGCTCACCGGAGACGGCGCCGAGGAACGCGTCCAGGACCATGTCGCGGGGGTTCATCATCCGATCTCGAGGGTTCCGAAGCGGGTGAGGGAGGCCAGCTCCCGGTAGCGGGCCAGGAGCTGATCCCGGTCCACGGTCTTGAGCCGGTCGACGCTGAAGCCCTCGACGCTGAACGAGGCCATCAGCGTGCCCGCGACCACGGCGCGCCGGAGCGTGGCGTCGGACAGGTCGTCCTGCGACGCGATCCACCCCATGAACCCGCCCGCAAAGGTGTCGCCGGCGCCCGTCGGATCCACGACGACCTCCAGCGGGTACGCCGGGGTGTAGAAGGTGTCGCCGTTGTTGAACATCAGCGCGCCGTGCTCCCCCCGCTTGACGATCACGGTCTTGGGGCCCATCGCCTGGATGCGAGCGGCTGCGCGGAGCACCGAGGTCGCCCCCGAGAGCATCAGCGCCTCCTCGTCGTTGATGATCAGCGCGTGGACCCGGGGCAGCAGCCGCTCCAGGGCCTCCCGGCGCCCCTGGATCCAGAAGTTCATGGTGTCGCACGCCACGAAGCGCGGCTCGTGGACCTGCTCCAGGACCCGGAGCTGGAGCTCCGGCGCGATGTTCCCGAGGAAGACGTAGCGACAGTCGCGAAAGGGCTCCGGGATGTCCGGCGCGAAGGACTCGAAGACGTTGAGCTCGGTGAACAGCGTGTCCCGCGTGTTCATGGACGCGTGGTAGCGCCCGCCCCAGCGGAAGGTGCGTCCCGCGGCGCGCTGGAGCCCGCTGAGATCCGCCCGACGGCTCTTCAGGAACTCCACGTCCTGCTCGCGGAAGTCCTCGCCGACGACGGCGACGAGGCGCGTGTCCGTGAACAGGGACGCGGCGGTGGTGAAGAAGGTCGCGCTGCCGCCGAGGGCGTCGTCGGCGCGGCCCGCGGGGGTCTCGACGGTGTCATAGGCCACGGAGCCGACGACGAGGATGCTCATGGGTGCCTCACGCGGGGAGGGTGGGGTCTAGGAACATGCCGAGCCTGCTGCGCACGGCTGGCGGGATTCGCTTGGGATCCGTCATCACGGCGTAGCGCAGGGCGTGGTGGCAGGCGCAGTCGCCGCTCGGGATGCCCGCCGCGGCGATGGATGCGATGACGCTCTTCGCCTTGGCCACGTTCTGCGACATGATCTGCATGACCGCCTCCACGGAGACGTGGGCCTCCTCCTCGTGCCAGCAGTCGTAGTCCGTCGCCAGGGCGATCGTGGCGTAGCACATCTCGGCTTCCCGGGCGAGGCGCGCCTCGGGGAGCCCCGTCATGCCGATGACGTCCACGCCCCACGTGCGGAAGAGCATGGACTCGGCGCGCGTGGAGAACTGGGGGCCCTCGATGCACACGTAGGTGCCGCCCAGGTGGGCGTCGTAGCCCTTGCCTGTGGCCGCATCGTAGAGGCTCCGCGAGAGCGCCCCGCAGATCGGGTGGCCGAAGCCCACGTGGGCGACGACGCCATCCTCGAAGAAGGTGCGCGCCCTCCCCACGGTCCGGTCGACGAACTGGTCGACCATCACCAGGTGGCCGGGCTCGATGCCCTCCTTCATGCTGCCCACCGCGCTGACCGACACGACGTGGCGGGCGCCGAGGGACCGCAGCGCCCACAGGTTGGCGCGGTAGTTGACCTCAGAGGGCGAGAAGCGGTGGCCCCGGCCGTGGCGCGGCAGAAACGCCATGCGCGTGCCGTGCAGCCGCCCGACCACGATCACGTCCGACGGCGCGCCGAAGGGGGTCTCCACCGCCACCTCGTCGATGTCGGTCAGCCCCTCGATGTCGTAGAGGCCGCTCCCCCCGATGACCCCGATGCACGGCTCTGCCATGGCGCGCTCCTGTGAGGTGTGGATGAAAAAAGGCGCCGGGACTCCTAGCACTCTCGGCAGAGCGGGGTCAACCCGAAGCGCCGGAGCCCGTGCTCTGCGGGGGGCCCGCCGCGTCGCCCCGGTCCACCCGGTGGAGCTGCTCCGCCGGGATCAGGCCGACGAGGTGGGCCGTCGCCGCCTCCAGGACCGCGGCGTCGGCGGCCTCCAGGGTCAGGCGGACCCGCCACCCCTGCTGCTCGAACTGGGGATACGACCCGATCTCGACGCCCTCGTGCGCCGCGAGCACTGCCTCCAGCATGGCGGCAAGCACGCCCTCGTCGAGCCCGGTCCACACGCTGTGGCAGAGGAACGGGCTGGCGCGAAGCATGTCCCGCAGCGCCTCCACCTTCGCGCGGAACAGGAACGGCACGCCGGGCAGGATGTGGACGTTGCCGAGCTGCACCGACGGCCACCGGAAGCGCCCACCCCAGGTCACGGTCGCCCCCTGCGGGATCAGCGCCATGCGCCGCGTGGCGTCGGTCAGGCCCAGCGGGTGCTTCTCTCGCAGGGTCTCGATGAGCTCCGGGTGCTCCACCAGCGGCACGCCGAAGCCCTGCGCGATGCCCGCCATGGTGATGTCGTCGTGGGTGGGCCCGACCCCGCCTGACGTGAAGACCCAGTCGTAGGTCTCGGAGAAGTGGCGAACCGTGGAGGCGATCTCGCCGAGCACGTCCGGGATGACGGAGATGCGCCGCAGCGCGACCCCCAGCTCCCGGAGCTGGTCCACCAGGAAGGGCGTGTTCTCGTCGCGCACCTTGCCGCTGAGGATCTCGTTGCCGATGATCACCGCGCCGGCCGTGCTCCTCACATGAGACCCCACGGTCACCTCCCGCTCGGCGGCCAGAGCCGCCTGACCTCGCCGAACTGCCCCGTGCGCAAGAGCTCGTTGGCGTCCTTGGCGAAGCGCAGCGACCACCCGCGCGCGCCGTTCACGCCGAAGGGCCACTTGCCGACCGCCTCCAGGTACGACCAGTCCTGCGTCCGGGCCCACTCGACGAACTCCGCCCAGCTCTTGGGGGCGTCCCGCTCGATGAAGCCGCACGCGGGACAGAAGCCGATGGCCTCCTCCTCCAGCGTGTAGTAGCCGGCGCCGCAGGAGTAGCACGTCATGTCGAGGAGGCCCTTGACCGGGCGGCCGCGCCCGTCCACGTAGGCGCCGTCCTCCCAGCGCAGCTCGAAGTGCCTCTTCCGGCCGATGACCATCAGCTCGAGGCCGTCCATCCGACTCATGGCGTCACCATCGGGTTGGGGAGTCGCTCGCCGGTTCGGTGGTAGCAGGTTCGTGGGGGCGGAGCAAGCCCCGATCCCGCCGGAAGAGTGCGGACAGCACATGGCCCGCCATCTGCGGGTTCTCCTTGAGGCGCCGCACGCTGTAGGGGTACCAGTGGCTCCCGAACGGGACGTAGAGCCGGACCCGGTGCCCCTCCGCGACGAGCTGGTCGAGGGTGGCCGTGATCGGCACGCCGAGGAGCGCCTGGAACTCGTAGCGGTCGTTCGGGACTCCTTGCGTGCGGATCTCGGCGCGCAGCGTCTCCAGGAGCGCGATGTCGTGGGTGGCCAGCCCGATGTAGACCTCGGACTGCAAGAACCTGCGCGCCACGCCCACGAACACGTCGCGGACCTTCTGCCGGTCCTGCCAGGCGATCTCCGGCGGCTCTCTGTAGATGCCCTTGCACAGCCGGATGGTGCAGCCCTCCGCGATCAGCCGCTCGGCGTCGTCCGGCGTCCGGTGGAGATAGGCCTGGAGCACGGCGCCGACCTTGGGCGACTCCCGGCGGGCCGCCTCCACGATGCGCAGGGTGCGGTCGGTGAGCGAGCTGTCTTCCATGTCGACCCGCACGAAGATGCCCCGCTCCGCCGCCGCGTGGACGATGCGCATCAGGTTCCCGAGGCACCTGTCCTGGTCGAGGCGCAGCCCGAGCTGGGTGAGCTTCAGGGAGACGCCGGTGCGCAGCCCCTCGGCATGGATGCGGTCGAGGACCTCCAGGTAGGTGGCGACGGCGGCGTCGGCCTGCTCGGGCGCCGTGACGTCCTCGCCAAGGACGTCGATGGTCCCCGCAAAGCCCCGCTGGTTCAGCTCGCGCACGACGCGGACCGCGTCATCAAGGGTCTCGCCGGCGATGTACCGCGAGGCCACCCGGCCGACGATGGCCTTGGGGACGAGGGGAAGCAGCAGCACGATGAGACGGTGGAGCAGGTCTCTGAGCCGCGAGAGGAGGCGCCTGAGGGTGGGCATGGATTCAGCGACACTTCCCCGCCACGGGGGCTGGCGCGTTTGCGTCGGGCTTCTCGGGCGGGCCGAAGTCCTGGATGGGTTGGGTGCACTGGATGGCCGTGCCCGGCGCGCTCTTGTACGCCAGCACGTAGTTGGTCAGCTCGTCCTTGTAGCTCTCGCGCTCAGACTTGCTGAGCGCCGTCCCCGTCAGCTTGTTGAAGCAGTACCAGGCGCAGCACTCCAGGTTGTGGGAGGGCTCGTAGACCTGGCACTTGTCCAGGAACTCGCAGTAGTCGCGGCACAGGAGCTTCTCGCTGGCCAGCCCCGGGTTCTTCGCGTCCCAGCCCTCGCAGGTGAACGGATCGACCGGCACCTTGCCCGTGGCGCTCGGCGCCTGGCACACGTCCATGGGATCGGATGGGAACAGGGGGTTGCCCTTGTAGAGCACGTCGTCACAGACCTCGTAGGCGGGGTCGATGGCGTGGCAGGCGTCCAGGTCCTTGCAGGTCGGGATGCAGAAGCGGACGAGCTCCGGGTGGTTGAAGTACCGGAAGTCGTCCTCCGGGTACTGGACGCACCACGCGCCGTCCAGATACGTGCCGGGCGACGTCTCGCAGGGGCCTGGAGCCGCCTTGCAGGCCACCGTGCACACGCCGAAGGGGGCGAACTCGGAGATCAGGCACACGCCGCTGTCGCACTGCTCGTCTACGTAGCAGGGCTCGCCGAAGCCGAGGCCGCACACCGGGGCAGGGCCTGAGTCGGCTTCGAGGGCGGTGTCGGCAGTGGACTGGGTGTCACCCGTGGCGACCGCGCCGTCGTCACTCGACGAGGCGCAGCCGGCGACGAGCAGCGCCGCGGCCAGGGCGGTGCGCATCCCTACTCCCCGATGTCGATGCGATCCGCCTCGAAGGAGAACTCGAAGACCCACCCGTTCTTGTCGTCGACGGTGGTCTTCGGCGCCTGCTTGAGGAGGTCCGAGAGCTTCACGTAGCCCTGGCCCGGCACGTCCACCTGCACGCCGGCCGCCGTGGTCACCGGCATGAAGCCGCGGATGTACCCGTCGGTGATGCCGTTGAAGCTGCCCGGGTTCAGGAACTTGCCCGCGACCTTGGCCTGCAGGAAGGTGAACGGGATCTCCAGCAGCGTCAGCGACAGGGTCTGCTGGTTGCTGGTCGCGAAGCACGGCGCCAGGATCACCGGGTTGGCCGAGCACCCGCCCACGTCCTTCGTCAGCACCTGCTCGAACACGGCGCCGGTTGCCGTCGGGTCTGCGGGGAACGTGCAGGAGGTCACGTCCTGCGCGCCGCCTCCCGGCGGGCGCACGCAGTCGGCCTCCCCGAGGGTCAGGGTCGCCGTGGACGTCGGCACCTCGAAGGGCGAGATGACGCCCATGACGTCCAGGGGCTCCTCCTCGGCGGTCAGCTCCCCGTCGATGATCGCGTTGACGAAGATGTTGACCGGGTCACAGGTGCCGTCGCCGTCCAGGTCGATGCACATCTCCGGCGCGAGGAGCACCAGCTTGTTGACCCGGAACGCTTGATCCTCTGCCGGCGGGGGCAGGACGTCCTCCGCGTCGGAGCCGGTGTCCGTCGAGACGTCCTCGGGCCCCCCGGTGTCCACTGCGACGTCCGTGGGCCCCGTGTCGGGAGCGCCCACGTCCGAGCCCGTGTCGGTCGCCGCGTCCGGCGTGCCCGTGTCTTCGGTTCCCGTGTCCGTGCTGGCGTCGCCGGCCGCGTCCGCCACGTCATCGCCCCCGATCCCCCCGACGTCCGTCGTCGCGCCCGTGTCCCCCTGGGCGTCGGACCCGCCCGACGGATTGGTGTCGTCACCACAGCCCGCCGCGATCAGGAGCGCCGCGGCCGCAGCCGCTGCGCAGTTCCGCATCTTCATGGTGTCCATCCTCTGCCCAGCCCCACAGGCCGGAGCGGTCGCGGGTCGCTCGACGGTCCCATTGTATAGGCGCCTCCCGGGCGGTCAAGGTGAGCGCAGGCGCCACCGGATCCTGGGTTGCGCCGGCGGTGAGCCATGTCGTAACGTGGGCGCCCCCTCTCCGTCGTCCGGGGGTGTGTGCGTGAGACCGAAGCCTTGGACCGTGGCAGGACCTCTCCTCCTGGTGGCGTCGTGTTCACCGGACCTGGAGATCCGGTCCGGGACCTTTGCGTGTGCCGACCACACCGATTGCCTCCCGGGGTTCGTCTGCGCTCTCCACGGCAGTGGAGCGATGAACGTGTGTCTCGCCGTGGGGGCGGCGCCCTCTCCCGACGTGATCGTCGCTGATGGCATCGCACCGTGCTCGCCGTCATGCGAGGCCCGCGAGTGCGGTCCAGATGGCTGCGGAGGCTCATGCGGCGCCTGTACGTCCGGGGCCTCGTGTACGTCCACCGGCCAGTGCTACTGCGCTCCGGACTGTGCGGGCCGCGTCTGCGGTCCGGACGGCTGCGGAGGGGCCTGCGGGGCGTGCCTGGCGCCGGAGAGCTGCAACGGAGGGTTCTGTGCGTTGGTGGACTCCCTGCCCCAGTGCTCCGAGGGGTGGTGCTATGCGCCCCCGGGCTCCTTCGTGATGGGATCCCCGGAGGACGAGCCCTGCCGACACACCGACGAGACCGTTCGCACCGTGACCCTGAAGCGGTCGCTGTGGGTCGCTGAGACCGAGGTGTCACGGGCTGCGTGGTCCAAGGCCTATCCGTTGCCGGCGACCGAGACCAATGACTGCCTGGAGTGCCCCGTGATCGGCGTGAGCTTCTGGGACGCCCTCGCATACGCCAACGCGGAGTCGGCGTCGGCCGGCCTCCAGGCCTGCTACTCCCTCGTGGGGTGCGAGGGGACCGTAGGGGTCGACTTCACCTGCCAGGCCGCAGGATTCTATGGGCTCGACTGCTCGGGGTTCCGGCTCCCGACGGAAGCGGAGTGGGAGTACGTGGCGAGGGCCGGCGTGGAGGATGAGTATCCAGGCGGGGGCGCCGTGGCCCCCTCCTGCGGCTCGTGCAGCACCGGGGAGGCCAACCTGGCGCCCTACGGCTGGTACTGCACGAACGCCAAGGGGGCCGCTCACCCCTGCGGCGTGAAGCTGCCCAACGCGTGGGGTCTCTACGACACTCACGGGAACGTCTACGAGTGGGTCTGGGACCTCTACGGGAGCTACCCGCACGTGGCGACTGAGGTCGACCCGCTGGGAGCCTCGGTGGGCTCGATGCGGTGTGTCCGGGGCGGCTCATGGAAGCACTCTGCCGGCGCCGCTCGCTCAGCGAACCGCGGGCCGGAGGCGCCAGACACCCGCGACGTCGACATCGGCTTTCGCCTGGTCCGGACCCGCGGGTAGCCACCGCGACCGTCGATCACTCGCCGAGGATGAACAGCACGACCGAGGTCGCCAGCACCGCGCCACCCGCTCCATACAGGCTCTGCGCGGCGATCAGCTTGGTGTCGCCGGCGTCTTGAGCCGCAGCAGCCTCCGCCTGGGTGATCCCCACGGTGATGCCGTCCACCGTGGCTGCGCCGGAGACCCGCTCGTAGTCCGATGCGGCAAGCCCGTGGAGCACTCCGGCAGCGGCGACGGCGGCCAACCCCGTCCCGAGGGTGACCCAGCGCCAAAGGCCCGCCGCTGGAGCCTCCGGTGGAGGCTGGGCCACCGCCGCGAGCTCCACGCGGAGGGCCTCGCGGCGACCCGCCACCACCGTGGCCTTCAGGCGAACCGAGGCGTACCCCGGGGCACGCACGACCAGATCGACCTCACCCGCCGGGAGCTCGATGGGCAGCCCAGGCCTCGCCACGCCCCCGTCCGGCAGGTCCACAACGGCGCCTGGGGCCTCACACACGACGACCACCGACCCCGCGACTGGAGGCTCCGGTGGTGATGGCCGGAGCTCCACCTGTCGCTCGACGCGCTCGCCCTTGCCCAGCGCGATCTGAGCCTCCCACGGGGCCAGCCCCGGCGCCTCGACGCGCACGCCGTGTGTGCCCGGATCCAGCCGAGCCTCCACCTCGGTCCCGCGCCCCATCGGCCTCCCGTTCACGGTGACCTGGGCGTCGGCGCGTCCCGTCCGCAGAACGAGAGTCCCCTTGTCGCGCTCTGCCATGCGGTGGGAGAGCAGCGCCAGCTTCTCCGTCGCTGCGGTCCGGTCGGCGGGCGACACATCCTGTGCCCGGTACTGCTCGAAGGTGGCCACCGCCTCGTCCAGATGGCCGAGCTCTTCGTGACAGCGGGCGATGTTCCACAGGAGGTCGGGCACCGGGGCAATCTCCAGGGCGGTCGCATACCGGGCGAGGGCCTCTTCGTAGCGACGGGCTTCGAACGCCAGCCCACCCGCGTCAACATGCTCCTGGAGGGCTGCGGCGCGCTCGGGGGTCAAGGCAGGGGGGGACGCCAGGGTATCGGCCACCAGCACCAGAAGCAGGGACAGGGCCCAGCGAGGCGGTGGCCACCGGTGCGGGTACGTCATCTCTCACATCTTCTTGATTCGAATGACAGGTGGCGAGGGCGCCGGGGTCGCCTTCGCCTTGCGGCGCGGCTTCGGCCCGACGCCCGACCGGGTGCCCTCCGACGGTTCCACCGGAGCGCGTCGGAGGGAACCGTCTACCTCTGCGAGGTCGGGGCCCCGGCGGGCGGGTGGCGGCGTGGCAGAGGCGCCTGCTCGTGTCGACGCGTGGGACACGGGGGGCGCGACCGCCGTCGTCGCGGCGACCACCTTGGTCAGGGCCGGTGGGGAGCTCTCGGGCTCCGGTGCTCGCTCGTCTCGCTCGGAGCGGGGGGGCGGTGCTGCCTGGCGGGGAGCTTCTTCTGGCACTGTGGCGCTCTGCGAGGGGGCCAGGCTGAGGGTGACCGCGACCGCGAGCCCAAGGCCGACGCCCGTCGCAGCCATCCATGGCCAGCGGCGGGGGCGTTGGGCGATGCGCGGTCCGGTCTCATCCGCGCCGGGTACCGTGGCGTCGGTCGGGGCGTCTGGCGTCCGCTCGACCAGCCGCGTGGGGGCATTGGCGCTGGGGCCCACGACGACGCTTCCTGGATGCAGCCCGATGGTCGACGGGGTGGGCGCCCCTCCATCCGCGTGTCGTGCGGTAGGTGTCGCCCACGACGGGGCCGCGGTATGCCCGACGGCCGACGAGTGGGCCGGGCGAGCGGATCGCGCCGGAACGGGCCTTCCCCCGCTCGGAGGGCTCACGGGGATCACGCGGGTCGGGGCGGCCTCGGCACCGGGCGACGAGTCCAGGTCCTCCAGCGACCTGCGGAGCGCGTCCGCCGAAGCGGGTCGGCGCTCCGGATCCTTCTCGAGGCAGGCGGAGACCACCGCACACAGCCGGCGGTCCGTGCGCGGGTTCAAGTCGGACAGCCGCGGCGCCGGCGTCTTCAGATGGTGAAGCAGCACGCCGAGGGGCGTCGAGTCTCGGAACGGCGGGCGGCCGCTCAGAAGCTCGAACAGGATGACCCCCATGGCGTAGAGGTCGCTCCGCGCATCGACTCCGCGGCCGGCAGCCTGCTCGGGTGCCATGTAGGTCGGCGTCCCCATGACCATGCCGGTGCGGGTCAAGGTCTCGAGATCGCCACCGGCGTCCCCGTGGGCCACCTTGGCGATGCCGAAGTCGAGGACCTTGACGAAGTCCTCCTCGCCCCGCACGCGCGTCAGGAAGATGTTGTCCGGCTTCAGGTCACGGTGGACGATCCCGTGGTCGTGCGCCTCCGCCAGCGCCTTGAGCACCTGCGCGGTGATCCTCACCGCGCGGCCCGCCGGGATGGGCGCCTCGCGTCGCAGGAGCGTGGAGAGGGGCTCCCCTTCCAGCAGCTCCATCACGAGGAAGAGCTCACCTGTGTCGGTCTGACCGAAGTCGAAGAGGCGGATCGCGTTGGGGTGGGACAGCCGCGAAGCGGCCCGCGCCTCGTTCTGAAAGCGGCGGACCTGCTCGAGGTTGCCGGCAAGCTCCTGGCGCAGGACCTTGAGGGCGACCGGCCGATCAACGGTGAGCTGGGTCGCCCGGTACACCGTGCCCATGCCACCGCTGCCGATCAGACCCTCGACCCGGAAGCGCCCGTCAAAGACGTGGCCGATGAGAGATGACTTGCTCCGGTAGCGGGCAGCGAGGACCGTGCCCCAGCCGTCGTGCGGGCACATGGGCTCCGTGGTCTCTCGAAGGCACTCCGGGCAGATCCTGTCGCTCATCGTTGCACCGCGGCGCCATCATAGGTCACGGGCCGCGGTGGGCGCAACGGCGCAGCAGCCGCAGGGCGTGACGTCGAGCACCTTGCGCTCGCCCATCCTCACACCCCCACGCCGCCGACTTGCGGGAGGGCCCAGCCCACGTATACTCCCGCCCATGCGAACTGGCGCAGCCATCGCCGTGACCCTCACCACACTCGCCGTGCTCGCCGCGTGCGAGGGGGACGAGGCGTCCCGGCGCAGCAAGCCCCTGTATGGATACAGCGCCGGCCCCGACAAGGTGGGCGACGACGCGGGCGGCGGGCAGGACGCGCTCCCGGGCGACGATGGCACACCGGGCGGCGACGTGGTCGTGGGCCCGGATGTCCCGGACGGGGCCGGTGGCCCGGATGCCGCCGAGGGCCCGGACGGGCAGGTGACCGGCGACGCCGCGACCTCGACTGACGCTGGGGGCAAGCCCGACGGCGGAAGCGTCACGCCCTCCGATGGCAAGGTCGGATCCGCCTGCAAGCTGGAGGCGGACTGCAAGGACACCGACGGGGTCTGTCTCGACTGGCCCGGCGGCTACTGCACGGTCCTCGAGTGCCTCCAGGGGGGCGGGGGCTGCCCCGGCGGCTCCGAGTGCCACCCCGTCGACGAGGGCATCACCGGCTGCCTCAAGACCTGCGCCACCCAGTCGGACTGCCGGGCTGGGTACGACTGCAAGCGGCTCATCCGCCAGGACGGGACCTTCTCGCAGGTGTGTTTTTCGACGGCGCCAGGGGCGGGCGGCCCGGCCGCGATCTGCTCGCAGGCCAAGGACTGCGCGGGCCAGGCGACGTGCCTCACCTTCCTGCCGAAGGGCTACTGCGCCGTCGTGGGCTGCGGCGAGGGCATCCCGTGCCCGTCCAAGACGAAGTGTGTTTCCTTGGGCCAGATCAACGCCTGCCTCGCGGACTGCGACGGTGCGCACCCGTGCCCCGGCTCCGCTGCGAAGATCCAGAGCTGCATGGAGGAGACGGACATCCAGGGACAGCCCGTGACCGTGTGCATGACCGGCGAGGCCGGCAAGGACATCGGCGAGTTCTGCACCACGGACCTGGAGTGCTCGTCGAAGCACTGCACCATCCACGCGACCGGGCGGTGCGCGCCCGGCGAGCAGCTCTGCTCCAGCGACAAGGACTGCGGCGCGACCGGTGGGACCTGTGACATCAAGGGCGAGTACCTGGTCGGCTCCTGCGGCCAGGCGTGCTCCCTCGACGTGCCGTGCCCCGAGGGCGCGACGTGCATCCCGACCAGCGCCACGGCGGGCGAGTGTTCGCTCACATGCAAGAGCCTCGCAGACGTCTTCACCTGCGACGAGAACCTCGGCGAGGTGTGCGTCATCGGTGACCCGCTGGGCCCTGCGCCCTCCGAGGACACCTACGCGTGCTTCTCTCAGCCCCCGGGGCAGGTAGGGGCCCACTGTGATACGGCGCCGGGGGGGCCGGGCTGCGCCACCGATCTGATGTGCTACCAGGGCAAGGCCTCGGCCGGTTACTGCACGACCGGGTGCGGCGCCAAGGACTACTGCCCGTGGACCACGATCTGCGGCAGCGCAGGGGCCTTCGAGCAGTGCCTGCGCCGGTGCAAGGCCAAGACGGACTGCCCGGACGGCTTCGATTGCGCGGCCAAGCCCGTGGTGACGGGCGTGCCCCAGAAGGTGTGCTTCCCGCTGTAGGGCGCCGCAGGGCGGCCCCGGCGATTCAGAGGGGATCCGATGAACGACCTGACCGTCTCCCGCTCCCAGATCCTCGCCCGCGTCCAGGTGGACTCCAAGGACGAGCTGCTCCAGAAGATGGTGGACTCCCTGGCGGCCGAGGTGCCGGGGCTGGATCCGCACACGGCGTACTACCGGCTCCAGCAGCGCGAGGCGCAGTCTCCGACCGTGGTGGGCCGCGGCGTCGCGTTCCCCCACGCCCTGGTCCCCGGCCTGCAGCGGGAGCTGCTCTGCGTCGCGACGCTGGCCGATCCCCTCACCTATGGCGATCCGGACGACCCGAAGGTGTGGCTCGTCTTCATGCTGCTCGGGCCTGGCGACCGCCCGGGTTCCCACTTGCGCGCGCTCTCCGCCATCGCCCGTCGCTGCACCGACGATACGTTTCTCGCCACCGCCATGGAGGCCCGGACGCCTGAGGCGCTCTGGGCGGTCTTGGAGCCGCTCCTCGCGTCCTGACCCCCGGGTCACTTTCTACCCACCTGGGTAATCAGCCCTAAAGGTCCGCCAGGCAAACGCCGATCTGTGCTCCGTCCCATGGTTCTGGGCGCGGAGGACGGAGATGGCGGACGAGATCAGGACGACGGTGCTCTTGCTCGGCGCGGCGAGCTCGCTGGACGAGCCCCTCCGGGCCGCCGGCCTGTCGCCCATGGTCGTCCAGCGCGCGTCGCAGCTCGGCGTGGTCATGGGCGGCCTCAGCCCGGCGGTCGCCGTCTGCGTGGCAGGGCAGAGCGCCGACGGCCTCGGGACCCTCCTCGAGGTGCGGCGCAGGCGCCCCCTGGTGCAGCCGGTGCTGGTCTCCGATGGCGCGCCCGTGGACGTGGTCCTGCGCTTCGTCAACGAGGCCGAGGTGCTCCGCATCGTCGACGCCTCCGCCGGTTCGCAGCCCCTCGTTGACGCCGTCCGCCACGCCGCCGCCCGCCACCACGAGCTCTCCGAGTCCGCGCGCGCCATGGAGGTCGCCGACCAGCGCACCGACGAGCTGCGGGAGCTGGCCCAGAGCCTCGAAGAGAAGGTCAACGAGCGCACGGAGCTCCTGATCCGCGCCAAGCGCGCATGGGAGCAGACCTTCGACGCGATCAGCGACCCCCTGTCCATCGTGGATCCGAGCCGCCGCGTCGTCCGCACCAACCTGGCGTGGGCGGCGACCGCCGGCAAGGACGTCCGCCGCGTGACGGGCCGCACCTGCCACGAGGCGCTGTTCGACGCTCCGGAGCGGTGCGCCGGCTGCCCGCTGGAGAAGACGCTGGCGACGGGGCAGATGGGCGTCACCGAGGTCCGCTCCGGGCGGGACGAGCGGGTGTACCGGGTCACCACGTTTCCCATGAACACGCGCACGGATCGGACGGCCGAGCCGGACCGCGCGGTCTGCCACTACCGCGATGTGACCGACGAGAAGGCGATCCAGCGGGTCCTGCTGCAGACCGAGAAGATGGCCGCCGTCGGGCAGCTCGCCGGCGGCATCGCCCACGAGATCAACAACCCCCTCGGCGCCATCCTCGCGTTTGCCCAGCTCTCGCTGCGCAACGTGGAGCCCGAGTCGGAGACCTGGGACTTCCTGAAGGAGATCGAGGAGAGCGCGCTGCGCTGCCGCGACATCGTGCAGAACCTCCTGACCTTCAGCCGCCCGTCGCGGGGAGGCGAGGACGCCGACATGGACGTCAACGCCGTGGTCGACCGGGCGTGCGTGCTGCTTGGGCACGAGCTCGCCGACCCGCGGTGGCACCTGGACCTGCGGCTGCGTGGGGGTCTCCCCCCGGTCCGCGGGAACCGCAATCGCATGCAGCAGGTCGTCGTGAACCTGCTGACCAACGCGAAGGCGGCCATGCCCGCCGGCGGGACGCTGACGGTGGAGACCGGGCTCGACGAGCAGGGCCGCGTCGTCCTCAGCGTGAGCGACACGGGGACGGGGATCCCCGATGCGGTCCTGCCGCACATCTTCGAGCCCTTCTTCACCACGAAAGATGAAGGTGAGGGCACCGGGCTCGGGCTGTCCCTGAGCTACGGCATCGTCAAAGAGCACGGCGGGTCCATCGACGTGGACACCGTTCCCGGGGCGGGGACCTCCTTCAGGGTGGTCCTCCCGAGCGCGGCGCACGAGCAGCGGCAGGCAGCAGGTCACGGACACGGGTAGGAGGGCGCAATGGCATCGGCAGCAGTCGAGAGGATCCGGGAGTCGGAGCACCACGCGGAGGCGCGCCCCGAGTGGCCAGTGGCCACGGAGCAAGGGCAGGTCCTGGTGGTGGACGACGAGCGCACCCTGCAGCGGGCCCTGTCGGCCATCCTGAAGAAGCAGGGCTACTCCGTGTTCACGGCGTCCAACGCCGCCGAGGCCCTCGCCGTGCTGGAGGAGACGCCCATCGACGTGGTGCTCTCCGACATCCAGATGCCGGGGCTGAGCGGGCTCGACCTGCTCGGGCGCATCAAGCAGCAGTGGCCGGAGACCGAGGTCGTCATGATGACGGCCTACGGCACGGTGGAGCGGGCGGTCACGGCGGTGAAGGCCGGTGCGCACGACTTCCTGACCAAGCCGTTCGACAACATCGACAAGGTGTCCATCGTCGTCGCCAAGGCCATCGAGCGGAAGCGGCTCGTCGATCGCAACCGCACTCTCGAGTCGCAGGTGGGGGCGCGCGAGTCCTTCGAGGACATCGTGGGCCAGAGCGAGCCCATGCAGCGGGTCTTCGCCATGGTCGACAGCGTGAGCTACTCGACGGCGAACGTCCTGATCCGCGGCGAGAGCGGCACCGGAAAGGAGCTGGTGGCGCGCGCGCTTCACTTCCGGTCTCCGCGAAAGGACCGCCCCTTCGTGGTGATCAACTGCTCGGCCTTGACCGAGACCCTGCTGGAGAGCGAGCTGTTCGGTCACGTCAAGGGCGCGTTCACCGGCGCCACCGGCAACAAGAAGGGCCTCTTCGAGGCGGCTCACACGGGGACCATCTTCCTGGACGAGATCGGCGACGTCCCGCCGCTGACCCAGGTGAAGCTGCTCCGCGTGCTCCAGGAGGGCGAGGTCAAGCGCGTGGGCTCGAACGAGGTGATCAAGGTCGACGTCCGCGTGATCACGGCCACCAACGCCGACCTGGAGAAGGCCATGCGGGAGGGCCGCTTCCGCGAGGACCTGTACTACCGGCTCAACGTCATCGGGATCACGCTGCCGTCGCTCCGGGAGCGCGTCGAGGACATCCCGCTGCTCGCCTTCCACTTCCTGCGCAAGTACAACCAGCGCATGGGCAAGCAGATCCGCACCTTCGCCGACGAGGTCATGGAGATCTTCCAGAGCTACCGGTGGGTCGGCAACGTGCGCGAGCTGGAGAACTGCGTGGAGCGCTGCGTGGTGCTCAGCCGGGGTGACACCATCGCCGCCAGCGCGCTGCCCGACAACCTGCGCTCGACCAGCTACGCGCGCAACGGGGACGCGGCCATCTCGCCCGACCTGGACTTCGTGGCGGCGAAGAACCTCGCCGTCCAGTCCTTCGAGATGCGCTACCTGAAGGGGCTGATGGCGCGCACGGGCGGCAACGTGAGCGAGGCGAGCCGCATTGCGGGCATGGACCGCAGCAACTTCCGCCGCATCCTCAAGAAGTACGACATCCGCGAGGCGTGAGCCGCCTACTCTCTCCGGACACGTTCAACATCTTCAGAGGCGCTTCGCGTCAGTAGCAGTCGATGACCCCGTCGCAGTCGTCGTCCTTGTTGTTTCCGCAGATCTCGACTGCGCCCGGGTGGATCTTTGGGTCCTTGGGGGCGCAGTCCTGGTTGTCCGGAGTGCCGTCATTGTCGTCATCGGGGTCGCAGACGTCCCCCAAAGCGTCGATGTCGTTGTCTTTTTGGTCCGTATTGGGGATCACCGGGCAGTTGTCCACCCAGTCGGGGATTTCGTCGTCGTCATCGTCAGGGTCGCACGGGTCGCCGAACCCGTCGCCCTCATTGTCCTCCTGTCCCGGGTTCACGATGTCGGGGCAGTTGTCGTCGTCGTTTGGTACACCGTCTCCGTCTCTGTCCTCGTCGCAGACGTCTCCGATGCCGTCTTCGTCCAGGTCCTCCTGGCCGGGGTTGGCCACCTTCGGACAGTTGTCGAGCGCGTCGATGTGGCCGTCGTCGTCGCCGTCCGGGCCGCACGTGTCGGGGTCCCGCGCAGGATCGAGCTCGTGGGAGCACGACTGGGAGGCGACGTGGCACAGGTCCAGTGTGCACGAGTCGTGGTCGTCGCACTCGGCGTCGGTCGTGCACTCTCCGCCGCAGTCATCGTCCACGGTGCCGTCGCAGTCGTCGTCCGCGCCGTTACACTCCTCCGCGGATGGGGTCGTCGCGTCGCACTCCGCCCAGACTCCGAGGTGGCAGACCGTCTCGCCGTGGCACGTGCCATGCTCGTTCGCCCTCTCGCAGGGGCGAACGTCGTCTTCCAGGCAGCCGCAGGTGCCGCTGTCCGGGCGGCAGAGGCCGGCGACGCACGACGTGCCGGGCGCGCAGCCGGTGCTCGGGCAGGGGTGGAGGCACACGGACGCGCCGCTCAGCGGGTCCGGTGTGCAGGTGCCTCCGTCCGCAACGGCGATACCGCCGCACTCCGCGTCCACCTCGCACAGGGCGCAGTGCCGCACCGCGATGGGGACGCACAGCGTGAGGCCGCCGAGCTCCCCCCCGGGTGGCCGGCACGCTTCTCCAGGGCCGCAGCGGAGGTCGTCGATGCATTGGACCCGGCACGCCGGAGCGCTTCCGATCATCGCCGTGCAGAGGCCCTCCGCGCAGTCGGACATCTTCTGGCACGGCCCGCCCGGCGGGACACAGCCCTCGTCCACGATGCCGTCCCCGTCGTCATCGACGGCGTTGCCGCAAATCTCCAAGGGGGGGAGCGCTTCGGAATCGGGAGTGTCGGCCGGCGCCGCTGCGTCGTCCACGGGCGCCGCGTCTGACATGTCTGGCGGAGGCGAGACGTCGTCGATGGCGTTGTCAAAGCCCGGCGTGTCTGCCACGCTGGGGCTGGTGTCGGCGTCTGTCGAGACCGACGCGGCCTCCTGAGGCGCGCAGGCCGCGACCAGGAGGCTGAGTATTGCGGGTGTCATGCGTCTCATGGTCTTGCTCCTGGATGCTCTCGCAACGTGGTGATCGGTTGAGACCACGGGGGTCGAGGGTGCCTCTCGATCTGTCGCGGGCGGATTGATGCGCTCTGGTGGCTGGCTTATGGTGCCTTGCCCCACTCCACCTGCAGGAGACCCCAGCACCCCCCCACGGACTCCCAGTCGTCGGGTCCCGATCCCGATTCCGGGTGGGTCACCACTTCCCCCTTTGGCATCGTCGTCCGGGCCCCGGTGTAATAAGAGAGCTGAAGGTCCTTGGGAATGCGAATGTACTCGTGATAGCGGTCTTCCCTGATCTCGCCCGCAGTGGAACCTACTCCGCAGCAGATCTCCCGCCGGCGAGCCCAGAAGCGCCAGTAGTCCATCTTGGCGTGGTAGCAACGTTGGATGTCCAGCACCACGACGCTGTTGAGGCCGCACTCGTAGCCCGCTCCCTCGACCACCAAATACTCTGTTTCGAACTCGACCGGTGGGTCGTGAGCACCTCCAGCATACGCAATGCAGAACGGGTCAATCTTCTTCAAGTCACTCTCTGAGGAAACGGTCGCCGGCAGATCGTGATAGACCCAATCGCTGTGATCCACCCAGCAGTACCCCTTCACCGGCGCAGCGAACACACACGGCGGAACGTCGGCCTTGGTATCCGACCCACGCTGCACTCCTGTATCGGCAGATGCGTCAGGTGCTGCGTCGGACCCCGCCCCCAGGTCGTGTGACCACAGGTCTGGACCGGTCTTCGGGGTGGCGTCCAGGCCCTCTGACGGATGACCAGAACCACCGACAGAGTCGTCCGAGCAAGCACCTGAGGCGAGGAGCCCTGCCAGCGCGAGCATCCATCCATACGGCCTCATCATGGCGCCCCTCCCGCCCACCGGTACAGGTGGTCTCTGCCCCCGGTGTTCGCCAAGAAGACCGTGTCGTGCAGCCCGTTGCCGTCGAGGTCGAAGCAGAGGATGTCTTCCGTCTGCCCGTAGAGCGTGTCGAAGCGGAACCCGAGGTCTGTGTGAGCAGAGACGAAGTGGCCGCCCTCTCCCGGGCGCATGACGGCGTTCGGTTGCCAGTGTTTCTCGGACGCCTTCCCGTTGGCGTAGAAAAGGGTCGCGACCCCCGGCGCGTCCTCCAGAAAGCACGCAGTGACGGCCTGTGTGACCTCGATGTGGTGGAGATAGTCGAACCCGCCGGCGCCGGTGCCGAGGTCCGGTAGACTGTCGCTGCCGTCCGTGAAGGAGCCGGTCCCGGTGTTCAGCAGAAGCACGTTCTTCGCCGCCTGCTGGCGAGCGAGGAGGAGGTCCATGTCACCGTCGCCATCGACGTCGGCGCAGCTCACCTCGTGGACGCGTGCGAGGGACGGGAGGCCCCAGGCCACCGGGTCGGCCACCGTGAACGCCAGCGTCGCCGGCTGACCCGCGGTCATCTGGTTGAGGAGGATCCGAGGTCGACGCTCGCTGGGGGTGAAGCCCGTCGTGCGCTTACCGGCCTCGACCAGGTCCAGGTCGCCGTCGCCGTCCACGTCGCAGGGCCTGAGCGCAAAGCCGTGAAGCTCCGTGTCCTCGGCGATCAGCGCGCTCGCATCGGTGAACCCGCCGGTCCCGTTGCCCAGGTAGAGCCGCGTGTTGCTCTGCGCGAGGCCGTACTGGGCCGTGTGGACGCCGGGCATCATCACGTCGAGGGCGCCGTCTCCGTTCACGTCCGCCACGGCGACATTGGTGGTGAGGAGGTGGTTGGCCGATACCGGCGTGCTCGTGTCGTAGAACGTTCCGAGGCACCGCCCGGCGTTCTTGTGTTGGAGGAGGACCGCGTCCCGGCGTCCCTTGAAGGGCTTCTGGCCCGGTGGCGGAGATGGGTCCACCTGGAGCTGGCCGGCCAGGACGAGATCCACGCAGCCGTCTCCGTTCAGGTCTCCGTGCTCGACCGCCGAGTAGGAGCCCCTCAGATACGGGAGCGTAGTTGTCCAGTGGGTGAAGCGCGCCTCGCCCGGCCGCTTGACCTGGAGCGTCGGCTGGCGCTCGACCAAGGAGCCGGTACCCGTGCCCCCATACGCGCGAAAGAGCACGTCGACCGTCTCCATCTGGCTTCCGGTCCACACACTCTGGCGAAACAGAGCCACCCCGTGGGTCTCGCCCGGGGCTGCGTCCGCGAGCTCGAATGTCACATCATCCCAGACAGGTGGTTCGGGCAAGGTGCCAGACTCCTCGTCGAGCGCCCGGCTCAGATCGACTCGGCCCTGAACGGCGGTCATGCCAATGTAGCTCGCGCTCTGGTCGGACGCGACCTTGGTGGCCGTGCCCCGAAGTCGCTCGATGACGAGGAGCGGACGGTGGGCGTAGCGCTCCGCGGCGGCGCTGATCAGCACGGCACCCGACCCGGCGGCGATGGGCGCGGACCAGGATGTACCGCTGCCCACGCTCTTGTAGGTGAGCACCAGGGCAGCAGCGAGATAGGCGTCCGTCGATGAGATGTGGACGCCTGGGGCTGCCAGATCGACGTACGTCGGGCCGCGGTTCGAGCCGAGTTCGGCGTCGGCCTCCACCTCGGACGCCCCGGGGGGAAACGCGTAGCACAGGTTCTTCAGGCCCGGCGTGGCCCACATGGCGGCGTCGCAACCCCACCACCAGTCCACGAAGCGGTCATGGAAGTCGGATGCGCCCACGATGAGCCACCGCTTGGGCCAGATGCTCTGAGGGAAGCGCCAGGGCGCGAGCACCTCGACGCCGCCGACCGGGTTCGGCGACTGGTCCAGGTCGAAGCGGCTATTGCCCGCCGAGAACACATAGAGCGTGTTCGGGTCGATGACGGCATGGAGCCGCTTGGTCCAGGAGAGCATCGTGGCGGCCTGGCACTGTGCGGGGTACGGGTGGTTCTCGCATGAGGTTGTCTTTTCGGGTCTTCCGGCGCTCAGGTTGAAGACCTGCGCCTGCGCCTGAGCAGCGTAGACCAGCGCCTCTTCCACGTACTCGGAGTTCCAGCTCAGCGCCAGGAGCCTGGCGGTGGGCATGACTCCCGCCATGTCGTTGGCATTGTCGACCGTGGCGCCAGCGAGCCCCGCTGTCGCTGTCCCGTGGTGATTGTAGGCGCGGGCGGCGAAGTCGTCGTGGGTCGTGCCCCACAGGTGACCGCCCCGAAATCCGACTTTCGGCATTTGGCCCGGCTGGAGCTTTGCACCGCTATAGATCAACGCAATGTCCACACCATGGACATCATCGATGTACCCGTCCTCGTCGTCGTCGAACGCCGCAAGGAGCCCCTCCTCCGGGTTGTCGTAGCAGGGATCCGGCTGCGGAGTACAATTGAAGTTTGCGTCGCAGCAGCTCAGGTCGTCGTCGAGCCCGTTGGTCAGCAGTCCGGTCTCTGGACCCCAGATCATGCGGTAGACCTCCGGGTCGCCGAGCTTGCAGTGCGCCTCCGAGCCGCAGTCCACGTCCGGGAATCCGTCGCCGTCATCGTCCACGTCGCGCCGCCCGGGCCGCCCATCGGTGCACACGGAGAAGGGTCCCATAGGCGCGCAGACGCCGACGGTGTAGCCGCAGTCCTCGTCGTCCTCGCACGCCCCGCCCTGGTTCGGTCCGCTGGTGCAGATCCCCCGCTCACCGACCTGGCTGTAGTCCGGGTGAATGGAGCATACGCCGTGGGCATAGCCGCAGTCGCTCAGGTTTCCGTTGGTCGCCAGCGCCGGGTTCATGCCCGGAACCCAGCACCGGTCGCCGAACTTGGGCACGCAGTCGGAGTCTGTCGAGCACGCACGCCCTGGGTAGCCCTCGCTGCAGATACCCGCGGCGCACTTTCCTCCTTTGGTGACCACGCACCGGCCGTGGAGCGGGATGACAAGAGCCTGAGTCATCTCCTGGGGCGAGACGCCCGGGACGGCGCAGTGGCACGTCGTGGGCTCCGGGACGCAGGCCTGTCCCTCGGTCAGGTGCTCCCCGGCCGTGCAGTCCGGGAGTCCGTCTCCGTCGGTGTCCGGGCAGCTCTCCGCTCCGCAGCACTCGAGCCCGTTTGTCCAGACGCGGTCCATCAGCTCGGGGTGCTTCCACGCGAAGAGCCCCTCGACGTCCGCGATGGCGATGAGCCCCTCCGGGCCGTGCTCCTGCACGGCGCAGATCTCCTCTTTGGCCTCCTCCCACCCGATGTCGGCTCCGGCACGGCTGCATGCCACGCAGGCTCCATTCTTGGGGTTCGGGCATCGGTCCCCGTAGCCGTCGTCCAGATCGTCGGGACCATCAGGAGCGGCACAGACCGTCCCCGGCCGGCAGTCCGAGTCCGAGGCGCAGCGGCAGAAGCCTTCATCGCATGTGCCGAAAAGACACGGATTCTGTGACGTGCAGGCTCCACCGCCGACCGTCAACCCTCCGTACCCGAAGTAGTGCGACTCGCCGGCTGGCTGGTGGAGATGCCACTGATGCACGAACGCTCCGTAGGCAGGGTCGTCGGGGTAAGCGCTCATGTTCTCGCTGCAGGCTGGGAGGGCATCTGGCCTGGCAGGCTCGTTGACCGTGGCGAACTGCACGCCCTCCTCATCCATCAGTGTTCGAGCGGCCGCGTGGAGGTCACCGTCGTCAGGAACGTGGATGAGCCAGGTGGTCTGCCCTGGCCCCGCGTACACCGCGACGCCATCGACCAGCGCGGCGAGGTCGTCCACCTCGTGCTCCGGCATGCCGGCCGAGACGCCGATGGTGATGGTCGTCGCTGGAGGTGGGCTCAGCTCCATGAAGATGGGGGCTGACACGGCGGTGCGGTTCCCGTGGACGTCCACGGCCACGACTGACAGGGTAGCTCGGATCTGGGGACCGCTCCCCGTGTCGCGCATCGGCACCTGCACGACCTGGTCACCGGTTCCCTGAACCTCCACCCACTCGGAGTCCACGTAGACACGCGCTACGGCGAGGGGGCTGTCGTCATCGATGCGGACGCCGACCTCCAGGGTTCCAGTGACGGGTCGTACCCGCGTGGGCTCCATCGTCGTCACGGCGGCCGAAACGGGCCACCGCAGCGAGGCATCCGGAGCGCGGTCGTCCGTCGTCTGAAACGCGAGCCCGAAGTAGGTCGAGGCGCTGGTGCTGCTCCACTTGTAGACCGCGACCTCGTAGACCTCAGTGGTGGAGCCGGAGTTCGTGACGAGGGCCGACTCCAGGACGCGGTCCCAGGAGCAGGACCAGGCCACGAGCTGACTCTGGGAGTCGTAGACGTGGAGGTCGAGGTCCGCGTCGGGCACGTCGGAGAAGCCCGAGCCCGGGACGCCTGTGGAGTCCCAGGCCAACACGACGCGCGTCGTCGTGCCGGGGGGAACCTCGACCTTCCAGCGCACGGGGTCTCCGCCCCGGTGGTAGAAGCCGTTGGGGAAGTCGGTCGCGAACACCATGGTGCCGAAGTCATGGCCCGCGAGAGTGGCGGAGCTGCCCGGCGCCCCCAACGTATGCTGCTGGGAGCTTGCCAGCCGCAGGGCCCGCGGGGCGGAGACCAGGCCATGGCCGTCGCGACCGCACCCTGTCGACTCATCGGTGCAGCCGAACACCGTCGTTCCGTCGTAGTCCCGGTGCGCGGAGGCCATCAGGATGGCGCGGAGTGCCTCCGGCCAGCTCGCCAGCGACTGGTTCGCCTCGACCACCAGCGCGGCGACGCCTGCTGTCACCGCGGTCGCGATGCTGGTGCCGGTGGAGGGACCTGCATCTGCGCTCTGCACATCGACGGCGGGCGCCACGAGGTGGGGCAGCTCGCGGTCGCCGTTGGGGCTCGCAGGATTGCGCCAGGAGGAGCACGTGTACAGGGCGTCGTCTAACGGTGACTCGGTTCCGGCCTCGTTCATGCCTCCGACGACCAGACCGCTGTAGAAGTGATTCTGGACGTAGCCGGCGTCGGCGTGAGAGCTGCACGGACTGCCGTCAGC
Source organism: Myxococcales bacterium (assembly GCA_045863395.1). Taxonomy (GTDB): domain Bacteria; phylum Myxococcota_A; class UBA9042; order JABWCM01; family BTVJ01; genus BTVJ01. The sequence continues at coordinate 22,364 of BTVJ01000009.1, read as the reverse complement.
GCCATTGGAGTTCCCTGCGGACGCAACGATGAGGGGGAATGGGGGTAACTTCACGAGGCTGTCGAGTGTGGCGTCGTGCTCGTCGATGACGGCCTCATATTCCATGGAGCTGGCCTCCGCCCAACCCGCGGCGATGAGGGTTGCGCCCTGTTGGAGTGCCCAACACACTCCGTCGCAGCCCCCGGAGGCCAGGGGATCTGCGCTGTAGAGCGCGACCCCCGGGGCGACGCCGGGCACCACGGGCGTGCACGTCGCCGTGGTCGATGCCTTCGCCGCGCCGAGCGCGACCTTGGCCTCCGCGGAGGACGTGGTGGTCAACCAGCGGCGGCCGGCGAAGGACAGGCACGGCGTCGAGTTGGGCTTGTCCGCCAGGATGATTCCGAGCTTGCGTCCCTGCCCGGTCCAGCCCCAGCCGTGCACCTCGTCCGCTCCGACAGTGGCGGAGGAGGTCGCCGATGTGGGGATGACCCCCTTGGAGGCAAGGCCGATGCGTCCAACCTCGATCTCTTTGGCCAGCACCTGAACCAGCTCTGCTGGAAGGTCTGCCCCCACTGCAGGGATGCCCGCAAGAGGCTGTGCGGCGACGCCGTACCCCGCGAGGAGCAGCAGCAGCTCCGAAATCGCAGCCTGGCGGGATGCCTCCAGCTCGTCGAGCTCAGTCTGCGCCTTCTCCGGGGCCTCCTCGAGGAGTTCTTTGCGAATCCACGGCATGGGCCGCGAGGTCCAGACCACGACCGGCAGGAGTTCGCCGGGGGCTGCCTTGCTCATCGCGGACGCAACCGCCTTGGTCGCCGCGCCGTGCTGCTGCCAGAGCACACCCTCCTCCGTGGCCACCAACGCGCTCCAATCGGCTGCCTCGTCCTGCGGACCCAACACCTTCTCCATGGGCGTCCCGTCCGAGAGGAGTATCTTCTGCTTCGAGACGGTGACCCCAATCTCTGGCAGAGTCGCAAGGGTCTCCGCCAGAACCTACGCTATTGGCTCACTCGTTGCAGGGGGGGGCTGCCTTCGACTCGCCCGGCGCGAATGCCAGCATGATCGCAAGTGTTGCGATTCCTGGGCGTCCTTGCCCGGTACGGGCCGGATTTCTCGTCGTGGCGTCCTTGTGCTTTGTCATGGTTCCGCTCCCTTGTTTCACACTCGATGCGAGCCTGTTTCGCACCTGACGGTGAGGCTCCGCCGGTTCGCCTGGATGGTGAGGCGGATCTCTGGTTTGTGCAATAGCAAAGAATGGACGACTGTCCGTAGAATGTACCATCAGGCATCGCCACGGACCTCGTGGCCGCCGTAGCATGACAGACGGGATATCGCTTGTCTTGCCTGGACGATACCTGTGTTTGGTTCCGTGGCGCCGGTACTGCGTGTCTCACTCCTCGGCGGGCCCTTGGTGCTGGAAGCACCGCCCGTCCGCGGACACCGGGCAGCAGGGCGGATTGGGTCTGTGCTGATGCATGGATCGAAGAGTGACGTGACACCTGGTGCAGACTGGCCATCGTCGGCGGGGAGATCTCCTGAGAGCACGTCGGCGCCTCGCCGCCGGAGAGACGGACGGGATGGTGGCCACGCGCTGACAGGGTCAGCAACAAATAGCTGCACGCCCCTCATGGCCGCCTTCGGGCGGCTCGGTCCCGGCCAACCCCGGGAGGTACCAGGAGGACAACCACACAATTGGCCGAGGCCGATCCGCCGCGAACTCGGCGCATGAGGGCCGCGCGCATATTTGTTGCTGACCCTGTGAGTGTGCTGGAAGCCCGTGACGTGGCAACGGGGCCCTCAGTCCTGCGCCTTCGCCTTCTTCTTCTTGCGCTCCGATGTGCGGACGCCCCCGACAAGCTCCCACTCGGTGGAGTCGGCGCCGTACTTCCCGCGGGTCGTGCTGCGGATGCGGGTGATCAGGTTGGCGATGTCCTTGTTGGCTGCCTTGAGTTCGTTGGATGCGGCCAACTGCGCGGCCCGTGCCGTTGTCCCCGCCTTGACGGCGTCGGCGCGCAGCCGTTGGAGGCAGCGCGGGTGGTCTGATACGCCAGACCGCCGTGGGCCCGCGGGGGTCGGCGGCGTCGAGGCCCCCCCGGCACCTGCCCCCCGAGCTGCCGCCATGCTTACGGTGACCAGTGTCAGTGGGTGGTGGGGAGCTCCTCGACCTCCTCTCGGTGCCGGCGGACGCGGTCACGGATGTCCGACCGCAGCTCGTTCCCGGCCTTGGGCGCGAGCAGCATTCCCACCCCCGCGCCCACGATGAGTCCGGCGCCGAAGACCCCGAGCGCCGTGAAGGCGAGGCCCGCCGTGGACCGCCGCGGCTCCAGCCCGAGGGACTTGAGGATCTCTTCCTTGTTGATCTTGTCGAAGCTCATCTGTGCCTCCTGTTCGGGGTTGACCCCGGCCTGTGTACGCTCAGGTCGCCGACACAGCCCGCTGGGCCGGCGTTCTCAGCCGCTGTGTGTCCTGCCCGGTGAAGCGCGGCCGATCGCCGCGAGCGCCCGCGAGATGGCCACGCCCAGCGCAACGTGCCCACCCGCTCGCAGCGCCCGGCGGCTCGACCGCGGGAGAACCACCCCTACGACATAGCCCAGCCCAGCGGCGACGCCCATGGTGACGTATGGCCGCCTCTCGACCTGCTCGACGAGCGCCGTGCGCGCCTCCTCCGCGAGCAGCGCCACGGAGCCGGCGAGATCGCGGGCGTCCGCGCGTGCCTGGCGGGACAGGGCGAGCATCGCGTCCACGTGGCCTTGCGGCAGGTCCTCGGTTGACTCGACCCTCATGGCTCCTCCTGTTCAACGCCTGGTCACCAGGCGGGCGATCACGTACCCCACCGCGACTGCGGCGAGGACCGATGCCACGGGGCGCTGCACCACCACCTCGCGAGCCCGGACCTCCCAGGTCCGGAGGCGGGATCGCGGGCGGTTTGCCCGTGGGTGCGTGTGCTCCTCTCCCTCACGGTCCAGCGTCGTGTCCACGCCGATGTCCTGCACGGCCTCACCTCCCTGTTGCTCGACCTGCGCCGCACCGCAACGCGGCAGCACATGGTTCAGCATAGACCGCGGGTCCCCCGTGAGAAGGGCGCCACGCGCCTGGCTCCCGGGTCGTCGACGCCCTCTGGGGCGTGCGAGGGGCGAGGCGGGTCCAGCGGTGCTGCCGTGAGGCGCTCGGTGGTGGTGCCCCGAGGACGGCTCACCTGCTGGCGAGGGGCGTGGCGGTCACGTGGGCGCTTCCCTTCCCCGGGGGAATCTGGTATGTCCGCTTGGTCGGAACGAACCAGGAGGACTCAGGATGCCATCAGCACGCCTTCTCTGGTTGCCCGTCGTCGCCCTCGTCGCGTCCTGTGGCGTGAACGAGGACATCTACAAGCGCGACGTCGCCAACCTCAAAGAGCAGATCGCCGGCCTTCGCGCCGAGGGTGAGCAGCTCGCCGCAGAGAAGCGGCGCTGTCTGGAGGACTACGCCGCGTTGGCCCGCGAGAAGGGCAACATCTCGGGCAGCCTCTCGGACGCCCTGCGCAAGATCGAGGAGCTGAAGGCCATCGCCGCCAAGCGGAAGGAGGTGCTCGACCGCCTCGCCGCGTCGCTGCGTGACATGGAGGCCCAAGGCAAGATCACCGTGGTCAAGAAGGGCGGGCGGCTCATCGTGCAGATCGCCGAGGCGATCCTCTTCGACACCGGCAAGAGCAAGCTGAAGCCCGAGGGCGACATGGCGGTCGCGGAGCTGGCGCCGCTGCTCGCCGCCATCGGGCGCCAGTTCCAGGTCTCGGGCCACACGGACAACGTGGGGAGCGCCGAGATCAACTGGCGCCTGTCCCTTGATCGGGCGATGAGCGTCATGTGGAGGATGATCGAGTCGGCCTACCCGCCCGAGCGCCTGTCAGCGGCCGGCTTCGCCTTCTACCAGCCCGTGGCCACCAATGACACCCCCGAGGGGCGCCAGCTCAACCGGCGCGTGGAGATCGTGCTGATCCCCAACCTGGATGAGCTGGAGATCCCCGAGTTCAGCGACGCCTGCAACACCTGGTTCGCGGCCCGCTGACCCCTTGCCCCCATGATCCACGTCCAGAACCTCAGCAAGCAGTTCGGCGACAAGGTCCTCTTCGACGACCTGTGCTGGCACGTCAAGCCGGGCCAGCGCATCGGGCTCGTCGGACCCAACGGCGCCGGCAAGACCACGCTGTTCCGGGTGGTCGCCGGAGAGCTCTCGCCGGACGCGGGCACCGTGACGCGCGCCAAGCGGTTGGAGCTGGGCCTGCTGGAGCAGGAGGTGGACCCCTTCGGGGAGGCCACCGTGTTGGAGGAGGCCCTGGAGGCGTTTGCCGAGATCCGCGCCATGGGGCACGAGATCCGGGCCATCCAGGGGCGGCTCGAGGTTCAGAGCGACGACGCCCTGCTCGAGCGCCTCGGGTCGCTCCAGGAGGCGTTCGAGCGCCAGGGCGGCTATGAGCTGGAGGCGCGGGCCAAGAAGGTGCTCTCGGGCCTCGGCTTCAGCGACGGAGACATGGGGCGCCCGGCCCGCGAGTTCTCGGGCGGCTTCATGATGCGCATCGCGCTGGCGCGGCTCCTGCTGCGCAAGCCGGACCTCATGATGCTCGACGAGCCGACGAACCACCTGGATCTGGAGAGCCTAGCCTGGTTCGAGCAGTTCCTGGCGGAGTACGAGGGCACCATCATCGTGATCAGCCACGACCGGTGGTTCCTGAACCGTGTGGTGGACCACATCGCCGAGCTGGCCAACGGTCAGGTGACGGTCTACGTGGGCAACTACGACGCCTACCTGCGCCAGCGCCAGGAGCGGCGGGAGCAGCTCGAGAAGGCGGCGGCGCGGCAGGAGCGTCAGATCGCGGAGACCGAGCGCTTCATCGAGCGCTTCCGGGCCAAGGCGACCAAGGCGAAGGCCGTCCAGAGCCGCGTGCGCCAGTTGGAGAAGGTCGAGCGCATCGAGGTGGGCTCCGACGCGCGCACCATGGGCGCCTTTCGCTTCCCCCAGCCGCCTCGCAGCGGGCGGGTGGTCGCCGAGCTGTCCGGCGTCGTCAAGCGCTACGGCGACGTGGAGGTCTACCGGGGGCTCGACCTGCTGCTGGAGCGGGAGGAGCGGGTGGCGCTGCTCGGCCCCAATGGAGCCGGCAAGAGCACGTTGCTGAAAGTGCTGGCCGGGCGCCTGCCCATCGATGCGGGCACGCGCACCATCGGGCACAACGTGACCGTCTCGTACTTCGCGCAGCACCAGGTGGAGCTGCTCGACCCGCGCAAGACGGTGCTCGAAGAGATGGACGCCGCGGCGGACTACGACACGACGCCGCTGGTCCGCGGGCTGCTCGGGCGCTTCCTGTTCAGCGGCAAGGACGTGGACAAGCCCGTGGCGGTGCTCTCCGGCGGCGAGAAGAGCCGCCTCGCCTTGGCGAAGATGCTCCTGAACCCGGCGAACCTGCTGCTGCTCGACGAGCCGACGAACCACCTGGACGTGGCGGCGCGCGAGTCGCTGGAGCAGGCGCTGCGGGAGTTCACGGGGACCATCTGCTTCATCTCGCACGACCGCTACTTCATCCAGGCGGTGGCGAACAAGGTCGTCGAGGTGGGCGGGGGCAAGGCGGAGATCACGCCCGGCACCTACGACTACTACCTGTGGAAGAAGGCGCAGGAGGCCGCGCCCGAGGCGCAGGCGCCCGGGGTCGTGGCGCCCGGGCCCCGCACCCGCAAGGACGTCAAGCGCATCGAGGCGGAGCTGCGCAACGTGTTCTACCGTGAGACCCGGCGCCAGCGGGATCGCCTGGCCGCCGTGGAGCAGGAGGTCGCAACGGCGGAGCACCGCACCGCCGAGCTGACCGCGGAGACGGAGGCGGACGGCTTCTTCACGGACCCGAAGCGCATGGAGCGCGTGTACGCAGAGCAGCGCGAGCTCCAGCGCCGCCTGGAGGCGCTCTACGCCGAGTGGGAGGCCCTCGGGTCGGAGCTGGAGGCCGCCGAGGCGCAGTTCCGTGAGGAGCTCGCCGTGGCGACGGCTTGACGGGCGCGCCCCGATTGGACAAAGTGGCCCCCCCTGGAGTGCGCCCGCGAGGTGAGAGTCATGGCCGACGAGCATCTGAACGACAGCGAGATCGCGCTCTCGGAGTCCGACTTCGAGAGCCCCGAGAAGTACCAGCAGTACTGCCTGCTGCACTCCACGGCCCACCTGATGGCCGCCGCCGTGCGGGAGCTACACCCCGAGGCGCGCTTCGCCATCGGCCCGCCCACGAAGGACGGCACCAACCGCTTCTACTACGACATGGAGCTGGCGGCGCCCATCTCGACCGACGATCTGGAGGTGATCGAGGAGCGCATGCGCGACATCGCGAAGCGCAACCTGCCGCTCCTGCACGAGACGTGGTCCAAGGAGCAGGCGCTCCAGTGGTTCGGCGAGCGCGACCAGACCTACAAGCTGGAGCTCATCAGTGGCATCCCGTCGGAGACGGTGTCCATCTACAAGCTCGGCGACTTTGTGGACCTCTGCGCGGGGCCCCACGTCAAGTACGCGAGCAAGCTCAAGCACTTCAAGCTCCTGACCGTCGCGGGGGCCTACTGGCGGGGCGACTCCACCAAGCCCATGCTGCAGCGGGTCTACGGGACCGTGTGGCCCTCCAAGGCGGAGCTGGACCAGTACCTGGAGCGGCTCGAGGAGGCCAAGAAGCGTGACCACCGCCGCCTGGGCAAGCAGCTCGAGCTGTTCATGACCCACGAGTGGGCGCCGGGGAGCATCTTCTGGCTGCCGAAGGGCGCGACGGTGTACCGGGTGCTCCAGCGCAAGATGCTGGAGCTGCTGCTGGACAACGGCTACGTCGAGGTGTCGACGCCCCAGCTCTTCAACCAGAAGCTGTGGGAGACGAGCGGCCACTGGCAGCACTTCCGCGAGAACATGTTCAGCTTCCAGGACGGGGACACCTGCCACGGGCTCAAGCCCATGAACTGCCCGAGCCACATGCTGATCTTCGGCTCGCGACGGCGGAGCTACCGGGAGCTGCCGCTGCGGCTCCACGACCAGGGGGTGCTGCACCGCAACGAGCCGACGGGGTCGCTGGGCGGCCTCACCCGCGTGCGCATGTTCCGGCAGGACGACGCCCACATCTTCATCAGCAAGGACATGATCGCCGACGAGGTGCGGCGGGTCATGGGGCTCGTGGACCGGGTCTACTCCGCCTTCGGCATGACCTACCGGGTCGTGTTCTCGACCCGCCCGGAGAAGGCCATGGGCGACCCGGCCATGTGGGACAAGGCCGAGGGCGAGCTGCTCGCCTTCCTGAAGGAGTCGGGGGTGGACTTCACGGTGGAGGAGGGCGAAGGAGCCTTCTACGGCCCCAAGATCGACCTCAAGGTCAAAGACAGCCTGGGTCGCGAGCACCAGACCGCGACCATCCAGCTCGACGTGCAGCTCCCGGTGAACTTCGGGCTGTCGTACATCTCCGAGGCCAACACCGAGGAGACGCCGGTGGTCATCCACCGCGCCATCTACGGCAGCTTCGAGCGCTTCATGGCCATCATGATCGAGCACTTCGCGGGCGCCTTCCCGGCGTGGCTGCACCCGGTGCAGGCCACGGTCATGACGATCAGCGAGAAGTTCGTCGACTACGGCCGCGAGGTCAACGAGCGCCTGCTGGCGGCGGGCATCCGCTCGGAGCTGGACGCGAGCGACGACAAGATCGGCGCCAAGGTGCGCCTCGCCGAGCTGGACCGTGTGCCGTTCATGGTGACGGTCGGCCAGAAGGAGCAGGACGAGCGGACGGTGAACGTGCGTGAGCGCGGGCAGGGGCGCAAGAGCCTGGAGCTGACGCTGGACGCCTTCGTCGACTGGATCGTCGAGCAGACCCGCTTCTCATTCTGAACCTCCCCTCAACGTCCCGGAGTACACGCGTGGAGTCCAGAGCCCCAGAGCAGCCGGCAGGCATCGCGAGCGAGCGGCTGCGGCAGATCTACGTCCAGGCGCTGCGCATGCGGCTGTGCCTGGACGAGAAGATCGACATGAAGCTCAAGGGGCAGCACGAGATAGGCGGCTTCTACATCGGCGGAATGGGGGAGGAGGTCCACGGCTACGCCACGGCCCACGCGGTCTGGGACACGATGGGACTGCCGGTGGGACAGCCTGCCGCGGACCGCCTCGCCATCTTCGGCCACTACCGCTCCGACGCCCTGGTGGACGGGGTGCTGCGCTTGTCCGGCTACGACGACTTCGTGCTCGACCAGCTCCGCCAGCAGGCGGCGCGCGCGACCTGCCCGAGCGCGGGCGGGCGCCAGATGGTCATGCACGTCTCCATGGTCGATTACGGCATCCAGCCCAACCAGAGCGCCCTGGGGATGCAGCTCGGCAAGGCAGCCGGCTACGCCATGGGCTGGCGACTCAAGGGTACGGATCGCGGAGCGCTGGCGGTGGCGGTCCTGGGCGACGGCACCATGGGGTGCAGCGACTTCCACGAGGCGCTGAGCGCAGCCGGACTGTGGGACCTGCCGGTGCTCTTCGTGATCACGGACAACAGCATCGCCATCTCGACGCCGCCGAGCCATGGGCGCCCGATCATCGACGTGCGGTCCTTCGTGCGGGGCTACGGCATCTCCTACTTCGCGGCGGACGACGAGTCCTTCAGCGCGACCTACGACGCGGTGGCGGCCGGGGCGGGGCACGTCCTGCGCACCGGCACGCCGGCCGTGGTCTACTCGAAGGTCACGCGCTTTCGTGGCCACTCCTCGAGCAACCTCAAGGACTTCGACCCGGAGGCCCTCGACCCGGTCGTGGAGCTGGGGCGCTGGCTGGTCGACGAGGGCGTCATCACCGAGGACGAGGCGCTGCGCCCGCGCTCGCCGTGGCCCAACAACCGCACCCGCTACCTGGCCAACTACGAGGAGAACCCACTGGCGGAGGGGATTCGCGCCGAGCTTCGGGCCATGCGCGACGCCGTGTTCGCCGAGCCCAAGCCCGCGCCGGAGTCCATCTTCGAGTTTGCGATGGCCCCGCTCCCGCAGGTCTCGGAGCCGCTGTCTCCCTGGGACGGCCCCAAGTCCGAGCTCACCATGGCCCAGGCGATCCGCGCTGCGCTCGACTCGATCCTGGAGGGCGGGAAGGCGGCCATCTGGGGCGAGGACGTGGGCGCCACCTTGGGCGGGGTGTTTGGCTGCACCCGCTTCCTGCCCGAGAAATACCCGGGGCGGGTGCTCAACACGCCCATCAATGAGCCGCTGATCGCCGGGACGGCGGTCGGGGCTGCGCTCCACGGCGACCTGGCCATCCTGCCGGAGATCCAGTTCGCCGACTACAGCCTGAACACGCTCCACTGGCTGTTCCACGCGGCGCACCTCCGGTGGGCGACCCGCGGCCAGGTCTCGCCGAACGTGACCTTCCGCATGCCGAGCGACCCGACGCTGACCGGCGCCATCTACCACTCCATGAGCGTGGAGAGCTACTACGCGCACCTGCCGAGCGTCGTGATCTGCATGCCGACCTGCGCCTTCGACGCCTTTGGGCTGCTCCGCACCGCGTCCATGCACCGGGGGCCGGTGATCTTCCTGGAGCCGAAGGACCTCTATCGTGTGCGCCACGATCCTGCGCGCCCCACGCTGGACGCCCTGCTCCAGGCGGGCCCTCGGCTGCCCGGCGAGGTGCCGTGCGGCGACGAGGACGGGATCCCCACCGTCCGCCCGTTCGAGGTCCCCTTCGGCAAGGCCCGGCACGTCCTGGAGGGGGCGGACTGCACCGTCGTCGCCTGGGGCGTCGCCTTCCACAAGGCCGTGGTGGCTGCGCGCGCACTCGCCGCTCGGGCGCCGAGCGCCTCGGACCCGGCTCGTGTGCGGGTCGATCTGTTCGACCTCAGGACCTTGGTGCCGTACGACCGCGAGGCGATCTCCCGCTCCGTGGCGCGGACGGGCCGCCTCGTCGTGGCGACCGAGGACCGGGCCTTCGCGAGCCTCGCGCGGCAGATCCAGGCCGACATGGCCGAGGCCCACCCGGGCCTGGTCTCGCGGATCGCCTCCATGGAGGAGGTCCCGTCCCCCGGGATGGCGCCGACCCTGTTTCGCGCGACCGTCCTGTCGCCCGAGAAGGTGGTCAGCGCGGTGGATGCCACCATGCGGCAGCCCCAGGGTCGCCCATCGGCAGCGCTCCTGGACAACGAGCTGCACTGGCTTCAGTACGCCCCGTCGTTCCACAGACGCTGAGGATTCCAACCACGGTGCTGTGACGGGGGGCTACTTGTATGCGGGCGAAGGCGAGCCGTGACGCCCCGATGAGGCGAGGGCGCGGCCCTTGGGGGCGTGCAGGGTGAAGTGGACGTGGTTGTGGTGCCCCGGGTGGGTGCTGACCTTGTCCATCTTGCGGGCGAGCGTCATGTCGTTGAAGTAGACCCGCTTGACGTTGCAGGTCTCGATGAACAGCTCGATCATGTCCTTGGTGTGCTTGCGGGAGTAGCTCGGCTGACCCACGGACACGGGGCCCTCGCCACGGGCCTTCATGGGCCGGATGTCCACGTCCACCCCGTTGCGGTGCGACCGGTGCGGGCGGAACGTGCCCCCATTCTTGAGGCTGATGTCGCCCACCCCGATGCGCGGCCTCCGAGGATAGCGGGCCGCCCACTTGCGAGACACCTCCTCGACGCACTGGATGGTCGACGGGTGGCCCCAGACGTCGCTGGTGGGGTCGTCACCGCCGGCGTAGTGGTAGTAACCGGTCCCCGACGCTGGGAGGAGCTCGAAGCCTCGGCGGGACCCGGTCGAGGCCGCGCGGGAACTCTTCGTCCGCTTGGCCTTGGGAGCCACGTTCGCCTTCTTGGCTTTGCTGGACCGGCTGCTCCTGGCCTCCTGCGTCGACGGGGAGGCCGCGTCGGACACAGGGCTCGCCAATTGGGAGGCACCCGGGAGGCTCGCCTCGGTTGCGCCGTCGGAGCCAGGGGCCGCCACTGCCAGCGCGCCGACGAAGATCAGGGGCACGGTCACCACGAGGGCGAGGACCGAGCGGATGTGACCATTTCGCGTGCTCATGACCGGGGTGAATACCATCAAAGCGTTTGGGCGCGCAACCCTCGAAGTGAGGGCCGTCGGTGACAATCCTCCGAACTTCCTGAGCCCGGCCGGCGCAACGGCATGAAAACAAGACGGTTTTCTTGTTGGCAGCGAACCCGAACCCGCCTGCGTCGGGGTCGAACCGCATGGCGCAGACGCAGCGTGGGGTGATCTCCAAGCGCTCACCGCGCTGCCCGCCGCACCCCCTCGAAACCCTCCTGGCACCTTTGATGGCTCCGCCGCACAACAGCAGGTTGACCCACCCCACGGGCTGTGGTAATCAAGGGGCGCCTTCCGGCCGTTCACTTGAGTTACGTGTCGGAAACTAAAGGAAAAAACGGGAGGGCGACCGTGCTCGAGAGCCATCTTCCCTACCTCCCGATCCTCGTAACCCTGGTGATCTGTGCCGGGATGATGGGGGTCGGTCTCGTCTTGAACTACGTGCTGGGGCCGAAGCGGTTGACCAAGACCAAGCTGGAGCCCTTCGAGGCCGGCGAGGTCCCGCTGACGAGCGCCCGCCAGCGCTTCAGCATCAAGTTCTACATGGTCGCCATCTTCTTCATCGTCTTCGACATCGAGGCGGTGTTTCTCATCCCCTGGGCCGTGCTGTACAAGTCGTGGCTCGCCGACCCCGCGTTCGCGATGGTGGCGTTCACCGAGATGTTCGTGTTCCTCGGAATCCTCGCGCTCGGCTTGGTGTACGTCTGGAAGCGCGGCGCCTTGAAGTGGGACTGACCGTTGGAGCCTCGATGAGCCAGAAGGTATTGGATCGCGTCACTGAGAAGTTCGGGGCCTTCGTCGTCTCCACGTCGAACCACCGTGGCGACGAGGCGGTGGTGATCCGCCGGGAGGGGCTGCTCCCCCTCATGAAGTTCCTGCGGGACGACCCGGAGATGGACTTCGCCATGCTGGTCGACGTGTGCGGCGCCGATCTGAGCCGCCTCCCCGGGCACGACGGCGCGCCGCTCCAGGTGGCGTACCACCTCCACTCGCTGCGCCAGAAGCACCGCCTCCGCGTGAAGGTCCTGGTGACTGCCGAGGACCCGACGGTGGACTCGGTGAGCCACCTTTGGGGCAGCGCCAACTGGGCCGAGCGGGAGACCTGGGACATGATCGGCATCAAGTTCCGCGGCTCACCCGACCACCGCCGCATCCTTCTTTACGAGGAGTTCCAGGGGCACCCGCTGCGCAAGGACTACCCGCAGCGGGGCTACCAGCCCCTCGTGGAGATGCCGAACCTGCCGCGCGTCGACCAGGAGCTGCCACCGCTGGTCAGCGAGGACCTGTAGGCGTCGCCACTCAGGCGCCCGAACCGAGGATATCAATGGCGAATCAGGCGACCAGCGAGCCCAAGGCCGAATCCCAGCACGACCTGGCGGACCTGCACCAGAAGCACATGGTGCTCAACATGGGGCCGTCGCACCCGGCGACCCACGGGACCACCAAGTTCGTGCTGACCCTGGACGGCGAGACCATCGTCGACATGGACGTGCACATCGGGTACCTCCACCGGGGCTTCGAGAAGATGGCCGAGGCGGGGACCTGGGCCCAGGTGCTCCCGTACACGGATCGGCTCAACTACTGCTCGCCGCTCCTCAACAACGTCGGCTACGTCATGGCCGTCGAGAAGCTGCTGGGCATCCAGGTACCGGAGCGGGCGCAGTACATCCGGGTGCTGATCAGCGAGCTGGCCCGCCTGACGGACCACCTGACCGCCATCGGGGCCGGCGCGCTGGAGCTCGGCGGGTACACGCCGTTCCTGTACGCCATCCAGGCGCGCGAGAACTTCTACTTCGTCATCGAGGAGCTGACCGGCGCGCGCCTGACGACCGCCTACACGCGCATCGGCGGGCTGAAGCACGACCTGACGCCGACCTTCGAGGCCCACTACCGCACCCAGGAGGCGGAGTGCCTGCGCCTGCTGGACGAGGTCGACAAGCTCCTCACCAAAAACCGCATCTTCTATGACCGCATGGTGGACGTGGGCACGGTGTCGCAGGAGACAGCAATCAGCCACGGCTTCACGGGCCCTGTGCTTCGGTCGACGGGTGTGGCCTACGACGTGCGCAAGGACCACCCCTACCTGGTCTATGATCGCCTCGACTTCGAGGTGCCCATCGGCCACAAGGGCGACAACTATGACCGGTACCTGGTGCGCATGGCCGAGATCCACCAGTCGATCCGCATCATCCGGCAGGTCTTCAAGGACATGCCCAAGGGCCCCATCAACGTCGATGACTGGGGCATCGTGCTGCCGCCGAAGCTCGAGGTCTACAACAGCATCGAAGCGATGATGGCGCACTTCAAGATGATCATGGAGGGCGTGCAGGTCCCGCCCGGTGAGGCGTACAGCTACAGCGAGGGGGCGAACGGCGAGCTGGGCTTCTACATGATCTCGGATGGCTCGGGGCGGCCCTATCGGCTCCATGTCCGTGCGCCGTGCTTCTACCTGATGAGCGGTATCCGGAAGATGGTGCAGGGCGCGATGATCGCCGACCTGGTCCCGACCTACGACACCATCAACATGATCGGCGGCGAGCAGGATCGCTAGGATACGCCCCCATGATTGGTGGGGCTCGACACCAAGGACCGAAGGCCCATGCCGACGCTCAAGATTGACGGGATCGAGGTCACGGTGGACCGTGGCACGACCATCCTCCAGGCCGCCCGCGTCGTCGGGGTGGACATCCCGACCTTCTGCTACCACCCCGGGCTGTCCATCGCGGCGAACTGCCGCATGTGCCTCGTGGACACGAACAAGGCGCCGAAGCCCTTGCCCGCGTGCCACGCCACGGTCATGGACGGCATGGAGGTCACGACCACCTCGCAGAAGGTGCAGGACACCCAGAAGGCCGTGCTGGAGTTCATCCTGCTGAACCACCCGGTGGACTGCCCCATCTGCGACCAGGCCGGCGAGTGCGTGCTGCAAGACAACTACCGCGACCACAGCCTGGAGGGCTCGCGGCTGTTCACGAAGAAGAACCACAAGCCCAAGGCCAAGCGCCTCGGGCCGACGGTCACCTTCGATGCGGAGCGCTGCATCCTCTGCACCCGGTGCGTGCGGTTCTGTGAAGAGATCACGAAGACCCAGGAGCTACAGGTCATCGAGCGGGGCGAGCACTCGGAGATCACGACCTTTCCGGGCAAGGAGCTCCAAAACCCCTACAGCCTGAACGTGGTCGACATCTGCCCGGTGGGCGCGCTCACCTCCAGCGACTTCCGGTTCCGCCGCCGCGTGTGGTTCCTTCAGGGGACCCGCTCGGTGTGCACCGGGTGTGCGCGGGGGTGCAACATCCGCATCGACCAGCACAGGAACGCGGTCGAGCGGTACGTGGCCACCTACAACCCGAAGGTCAACGACTGGTGGATCTGCGACGAGGGCCGCCTGTCGCACGAGCGCTGGTCGGCAGGGCGCGTGACCGCCCCGGTGGATCGGGCGGGGGGCCAGCCTACGAGCCGCGAGGTGGCCGACCGGGCCGCTGCGCGCCTTGGTGCTGCCAAGGGGGTCGCCTTCCTGCTCCACCCGAGCCTGCCCAACGAGGACCTGTGGGTCGCGCGCAAGGTGGCGGCGTCCTTGGGGGCGCGCCTGTTCATCGGTGGGCGAGCCGACCGGGGCCAGGACGATTCGTTGCTGATCCGGGCTGACAAGAACGCCAACCGTCGGGGCGTTCAGGAGCTTCTTGCCGGGACCAAGGCAGGGACGCTCGCGGAGCTCCTGGCGGAGACCAAGGCCGGGCGGGTGGACGCCCTGGTGATCGTGGGAACGGACCACGACCTCCCGACGGGGTGGGAGGCTGCTCTGGCGCCCGTGAAGACCATCGTGGCGCTCGCAGACCTGGCCGGCCCCCTGGTCGAAAAGGCGCACCTCGTCCTGCCCGCAGCGCAGCCGCCCATGCAGAGCGGCACCGTCGTCAACTTCGAGGGGCGGGTCCAGCGTCTCCGGCGGGCCATCCGCCTGGAGCCGGCCGGCGTGGTGTACCCCCACTGGCGCATCCTGAAGCGAATCGCCGCCACGGCCGGGAAGCCGGTGCTCTTCGAGGGCGAGGAGCAGGTCTTCGCCGACCTCGCCTCCCAGGTCGCGGCGTTCGCCGGCCTCACCTGGGACGCCATCGGCGAACTGGGGCTCCCCCTCGGCTCTGGCGGCGCCTCGGATCTCGACCCGGTCGAGGTGCAGCGCAAGGTTGACCGATGCGCGCCGGAGTGGCGGTCGAAGAACGTCAACAGCCGCATGCCCTGGAGCCACTGATGTTGATGATGATCCTCATCGCCCTCGCGAAGATCCTGGGCATCGTGTTCGTGTTCGCCATGACGGTGGCCGCCCTCCTCACGTGGGTCGACCGCAAGCAGAGCGCCATCATCCAGGACCGCGTCGGCCCCAACCGTGCGAACATCGGGCCCATCCGGGCAGGCGGACTGCTCCACCTCATCGCCGACACCATCAAGATGATATTCAAAGAGGACTTCGACCCGGCGTCGGCCAACCCGTGGCTGTTCAAGCTGGCGCCGTTCCTGGCCGTCGTCCCGCCCATGCTCGTGTTCGCCGTCATTCCCTTCGGTCCCGGCGACACCTTCCTGATCAGCAACTCCGGGCTGGGTATCCTGTTCATCCTGGCCATCACCAGCATCGGCGTATACGGCCAGACCATCGGCGCCTGGGCCTCCAACAACAACTACGCGCTCCTCGGCGGCATCCGCACCGCGGCCCAGATGGTCTCCTACGAGATCACCATGGGTCTGAACCTGGTGGGCATCTTCATGATCTACCAGTCGGTGGACATCCAGCAGATCGTCATCGGTCAGGGCGAGCTGCTGTGGGGGTGGCTGCCCATGTGGGGCGTCGTCACGCAGCCATTGGCGTTCGTCCTGTTCCTGGTGGCGAGCATCGCCGAGACCAAGCGGGCCCCCTTCGATCTTCCGGAGGGAGAGAGCGAGATCATCGGCTTCTATGTGGAGTACAGCTCGCTTCGGTTCGGCCTGTTCGCCATCAGCGAGTACATCGGCATCGTAGGTGTGGGCGCTCTGGCGGCGGCGCTCTTCTTTGGTGGCTGGCAGGTCCCGGGCTTGGAGGGCACAGGTCCCCTCGTCACGACCCTCCAAGTCGGTGCCATGGTCGTCAAGACCGTCTTCTTCGTCTGGGTCCAGCAGTGGATCCGGTGGACCGTGCCGCGCTTCCGCTACGATCAACTCATGCGGCTCGGGTGGCAGGTCTTGCTGCCGCTGAGCCTCCTCAATATCCTTGCGACGGGCGTCGCGTTGATGATCGCCCAGTAGGAGGAGCGATGGCCGTCACCGTCAGGCGCGTCGAGCGCAAGGAGTTCACCTTCAAGGAGCAGAGCTACCTCCCGGAGCTGTTCCGGGGCATGCGCATCACCAACCGCCACTTCTGGCGGAACCTGTTCGGGAAGAAGGAGACCGTCACCATCCAGTACCCGGAGGTGCGCAAGGCCTACCCGGACCGCTTCCGGGGGCGGCATCGCCTGATGCTGCGCGATGACGGGGACGTCCGCTGCGTCGCCTGCATGTTGTGCTCGACCGCGTGCCCAGCCAACTGCATCCACATCGTCGCCGGCGAGCACACCGACAAGCGCATCGAGAAGTTCCCCGTCAAGTTCGATGTGGACACGCTGGTCTGCATCTACTGCGGCTTCTGTGAGGAGGCCTGCCCGTGCGACGCGATCCGCATGGACTCGGGGCGCCACACCATGCCGACCTTCTCCCGTGAGGCCAACCGCCTCGGCAAAGTAGACCTGCTCTCCCTCGGCACCCTGTCCACTGCGAAGCAGGGCGGCGAGAACGCGTGACGGCGCGACCGCACCGGGCGCTCATCCCGGAGGCCCTGGCGGGCACCCGCATCGACAAGGCGATCCCCCTCCTCTTTACCGAGATCAGTCGCGGCCTGGCACGCCGCCTGATTGACACTGGCGCCGTGAGGCTCAATGGAGCGCGGTGCCGGACTGCCTCCAGAGCGGTGCGAGCGGGTGAGGCCCTGGAGTTTGCCGTGGACGCCGGAGCGCTCGCCGCGGCCCGCGATGCGGTACCCCTCCGCATCGTCGCCCAGGCGTCCGGTTGGGTCGTCGTCCACAAGCCCCCGGGCCAGCACGTGCAGGGGACGGCGGCGGGCGACGAGGGCACGGTCCTGCGCGAGGTGGAGCGCTGGGTTCGGGCGCAGCCGCCGCGCGCGGGGCACCGGGGCGCGTGGCTGGTTCACCGCCTCGACGCGGACGCGAGCGGCGCGGTGCTCCTGGCCACGACCAGCGGCGCGGCCTCGGCGCTCTCGGAGCAGCTCCGGGAACGCTCGGTGGGGCGCACCTACCTGGCGTTGGTGGGGCGCCCCCCGGAGACGCCGTCGGGTAGCATCGATCTCCGGCTCCTGAAGGACTCCTCGGGGCGTGTCCGTGTGGACCCGGCAGGCCAGGAGGCGTCCACGGTATTCGAGGTGCTGGCGACGTATCCCCGCGTGGGCGCTCTGCTGTGCTTGCGTCTGGGGACGGGGCGGACCCACCAGATCAGAGCGCACCTGGGTGCCGTGGGTAGCCCGATTCTCGGCGACCGGCTCTACGGTGGTGCTACTGCGGGGCGTCTGTGCCTGCACGCATGGCGTCTGCGGTTCGCGGACCCGCGAACGCGGCGCGAGGTGCGGGTCGAGTGCCCGCCAGACGCCGGGTTCTGGAGCGGGGTGAGGTCGGAGACGCAAGGGCGCCCCCCGGAGTAGGAGACTGAAGGTTCTGGGGGAGACCTCTCCACGAGGCAAGGGCCACCCAACCCCTGGCCCCCGCCCCGGTCAGTGCCCCACGTCCTCCTGCGCCTCCAGCCACTTCTCAGCGTCCAGCGCTGCCATGCAGCCCATGCCCGCCGCCGAGATGGCCTGGCGATAGCGCGGGTCTGCGACGTCGCCCGCCGCGAAGACGCCCTCGACGCTGGTCTGCGTGTGCTCGAAGAGCTTGATGTACCCCGTGGGGTCCAGCTCGAGCTGCCCGGCAAACAGGTCGGTGGTCGGCTTGTGCCCGATGGCGAGGAACAACCCGTCCACTTCCAGCACGCTCTCGGCGCCCGTCTTGACGTTCTGGAGGCGCAGCCCCGTGACCTCCTTGCCGGTCTTGGTCAACACCTCGGTAGGCACCGTGTCCCAGATGAAGTCGATCTTCGGGTTCCTCTGCGCCCGCTCCTGCATGATCTTCGAGGCGCGCAGCGAGTCTCGGCGGTGGATGACCGTGACGCGCGACGCGAACTTGGTCAGGAAGTTGGCCTCCTCCATGGCGCTGTCGCCCCCGCCAACCACTGCGACCCGCTTGTCCCTGAAGAAGAAGCCGTCGCAGGTAGCACACGCGGAGACCCCGTAGCCCTGAAGCCGCCTCTCGCTCTCGAGCCCAAGCCACTTGGCCGTGGCCCCGGTGGAGATGATGACTGCCTCGGTCTCCTCGTACCGGTCATCGTCAATCCAGAGCTTGAAGGGGCGCTGGGACAAGTCGATCTTGGTCACCATGCCAAACACGTGCTCTGAGCCGAACCGCTCGGACTGCTTGCGAAACAGCTCCATCAGCTCCGGCCCCATGATGCCATCCGGGAAGCCTGGGAAGTTCTCGACGTCCGTCGTGATGGTGAGCTGCCCTCCCGGCTGGATTCCCTCCACGACCAGAGGGGCGAGGTTGGCGCGGGCTGCATAGATGGCGGCTGTCAGGCCGGCGGGGCCGCTGCCGATGATCGTGACCTTTCGCATGATCTGTCTCCGTCGCGTTCGTTGCGGGGCCCTGGTCGCTGACACGCGGGCGTGAGGCGCTATACTAGCGCCGTGCGACCGGGGGTCAAGAGCCACCAGGGCCCATCGGGGGTGCGCACACCTGCCCGGGAGTTGCGCCCATGAGTGCCCTGTCAGACCTGCTGACGCCTACGGCTGCTGGCGTGAGGATCCCCGTCCAGGCGCAGCCTCGCGCCGGGAGGAACCGGGTGGTGGGAGTTCACGGAGACGCGATCAAGGTCCAGATCGCATCACCCCCCGTCGATGGCGCCGCCAATGACGCCATCGTCCGGTACCTGGCGAAGGTCCTGGACGTGCCCCGAGGGTCCATCACCCTCGTTCAAGGGGAGCGGTCCCGTCACAAGATCATCGAGGTCAGTGGGATGGGGGTACCAGAGGTGGCTGAGCGCCTCGAAGGAGCGATCAGCTAATACTTGCAGCCGCTCAAGTTCTCGATCCAGGCGCGGTCCTTGGCCCCAGTGGCGTTGACCTCACCCAATACGAGGGTGGGCAGCAGCTCGATGTTCAGGTTCTGACAGCTCGTCGGGTTGCTGCGGCAGTCCACAGCCACCCGATGAGCGTAGGCGCCCACGGCGTCCACGACCTTCTGCGAGGTGGGGTCGCCCGGCGCGACGAAGGCTCTGAAGCCCTTGTCGGCGAGGCACTCCGCGAAGCGCTTCTCTCTGCGCAGCCTCTCCGTATAGTCGGCTACATTGAGGAGCTGGTCCGTAATCCACTCCCCGTCCTTTGAGAGGTAGCATGTCTGGTCCGGCGTCCCCTCGCGGTCCCGGAGTCGGAAGATCGCCTTGTACGACAGCCCGAGGTCCTCGACGCTGATCACGTCCACCGTGGCGTCCGTCAACAGGCCATAGACCTCCGCCACCTTGCGCCGCGCCGCCGTCTCGTCGACGGGGGCTGGCACACCGGCCGGGCTCTTCTGTGTCAGTGCAGCCGGTGCTGCCACCGGAGCTGGGGCGTCCTGTCCAGGCGTGGCGGCCGCGGCGGGAGCGCCGGTCGCGTGTGGTGCGGGCGGGTTGGCCGCAGGAGATGCCGCCTTGTCGCAGCCCATCGAGAGGGCGCCCAGGCCGAGTGCCAGCGCGATCCTGAGTTGCATCGTGTCATTCCGATTCGTGTGAGGGGCAGGGGAGAGCGGAGGGGGCCGGAGGGGGCCCCCAACGAATGCGGTGTGCTAGTTACCGACGGTGGTCGGATAGAACCCGTAGTGGATCTTGTGGCCGGACCCGCTGTCGGCCTTACCGCCCAAGGGCTGCCCGAGGCCACCGCGGATGGTGTTGCCGTTCGCCATGCCGCCCTTGATGATGGCGGACGGGATGATGAACCGCATGGAGGCCGGCAGGCACCCCTCGTCCGTCTGACCGTCGCAGTCATTGTCGACGGCATCGCACGCCTCGGTGGTCGGGATGACCTCTCCGGTGCATGCGGTCAGCGCCTTGTTGACGCAGGTCTTGAGGCCGCCGTGGCACAGACCCACGTTCTCCGTCGACCCGGGCTGGCCCGTGTAGCACGTCTCGCTGTAGGCGTCGTTGTTGACAGTCTGGCACTGGCCGTTGGCGCTATTGCAGCTATCGACTGTGCACACGTTTCCGTCGTCGCAGTTCTTCGGCGCTCCCGGTACGCACACGCCGCCCGAGCAGACGTCGTTCAGGGTGCAGCCGTTGCCGTCGCTGCAGCTCGCCGTGTTGTTGTTGTGTACGCAGCCGTCGCCAGCGCCGCCGGGGTTGCAGGCGTCGCTGGTGCAGGGGTTGCTGTCGTCGCACGGATTGACCGTTCCACCGCAGGTCTTTCCGTCGCCACCTCCGCACACGTCGTTGAGCGTGCACTTGTTGCCGTCGTTGCAGGACTGGCCCGCATTGCCTGTGTAGACGCACACTCCCGCTGAGCACGAGTCAGTTGTGCAGGAGTTGGAGTCGTCACAGTTGACCGGTGTGCCGACGCACGACCCGCTGCCGTTGCACTTGTCGCCGGTCGTACAGCCGTCGTTGTCGTTGCAGGCCGTGTTGGCTGCGACGTTGGTGAAGACGCACTGTCCGGTCGTGGTGTTGCAGGAGTCCGTGGTGCACGGGTTGTTGTCGTTGCAGGTCACCACGACCGTACCCGCCGTGCACTGCCCTTGCGCGTTGCACTTGTCGCCGCTCGTGCAGGCATTGCCGTCGTCGCAGCTCCCGTTGACGATGGGCGTATTGATGCACTCGCCCGTTGCGCTGTTGCACGAGTCGGCCGTGCAGGGGTTGTTGTCGTTGCAGGCCTTCGGCGCATCACCGACGCACGATCCCGCGTTGCACTTGTCATTGTCCGTGCATGAGTCACCGTCGTTGCAGTTGGCCGTGTTGTTGGTGCTCTTGCAGCCGAGCGTGGTGTCGCAGGACTCCGTAGTACACACGTTGCCGTCGTCCGGGCAGGTCTTGGGCGAACCCCCGCAGGAGCCACCCGAGCACACGTCGTTGATCGTGCACTGGTTGCCGTCGTCGCAGGCCAGGGTGTTGTTCTGGTTCACGCACCCGCTGGCCGGCACACAGGAGTCGTTGGTGCATGCGTTGCCATCGCTGCAATTGAGGTCCGCGGTCTTCACGCAGGCTCCGCTGCCATTGCAGTGGTCGCCGGTGGTGCATGCGTTTCCATCGCTGCAGCTCGCACCCGAGGCTGCGTTGACGTACTTGCAGCCGCCGGAGACGTTGGGATCGCACGAGTCGATGGTGCAGTCGTTGTTGTCGTTACAGCTCAAGCTGCCGGTTCCGCCGACACAGTTGCCGCCGCTGCAGGAGTCGCCGACGGTGCAGATATTGCCGTCGTCGCAGGAGCCGCTCTTGGGCGCGTTGACACATCCCGAGGCCGGGTTGCACTGCGTGTCCT
This sequence comes from Myxococcales bacterium, assembly GCA_045863395.1. Lineage (GTDB taxonomy): Bacteria > Myxococcota_A > UBA9042 > JABWCM01 > BTVJ01 > BTVJ01. Next base: position 764 of record BTVJ01000009.1, on the reverse strand, counting down.
CCGTGCAGGGGTTCGTGTCTGCACAGTTGGTCGTGCCCGTTGGGGCGCAGGTGCCGTTGGTGCACTTGTCGCCCGTGGTGCAGGCGTTTCCGTCGCTGCACGATGCCGTGTTGTTCGTCTTCTGGCAGCCCGTCGTCGGATCACAGTAGTCGGTCGTGCAGGGGTTGCCGTCGGAGCAGAATGTCGCGCCGTTGACCTGGGTACCCTGACAGGCGCCCGCGGTGCAGACGTCGCCGGTCGTGCAGGCGTTGCCGTCGTCGCAGGAGCCCGTGTTGTCAGTGTACACGCACTCCTTCGCGATGGGGTCGCACGTGTCGATGGTGCAAGGGTTGCCATCTGCGCACTGGCCGTCGTTGAAGCAGCCAGGCAGTCCGTTCTCGAAAAAGTCCAGGTAGGCGGACATCAGGTCGAGCTTGGTCGACGTGCCGTCCTGGACACCCGTGAACAGGATGGAGGACGCCAGCGAGCGGTAGCCGCCTCCCGGCTTGTCGTGAGCCACCACGGTCGCGTAGGACACGGTGCCCTGGTTGCGCAGGAAGTTGACGGTGCCGCCGACCGGCTGGGCCTCGAGGCGGTCGATGGAGGAGTTCACGATGGGGCTCGTGGTGTAGCCCCAGTTCTTGCCATCGAGCACCGTGAAGCCCTTGAGGCTGTCGACCGTGGCGCCGTCGTCCGTCGCCGTCACCTTGAACATGGGGTGAAGCGCGGTCTGGGCGTCGTAGTAGAAGGTGTCGCCGCCCTCCATGTAGAGGCGCCCGCCGTTG
>BTVJ01000008.1:0-174273 GCA_045863395.1 Myxococcales bacterium | reverse complement strand
TACCCCGGACACCATCAAGGACCTGGGACCACTATCCGCTCGCGCTCGTTGAGGACATGGGCCGGCAACACGTATCATCTCCGACTGGCTCCCCCCTGCCGAATCAGAGGACGGGCGGCCGCCGCCTTCCGAGTAGCAGTGACAGGACCGTCAGCACCAGGAATACCACGAACAGAATCCAGGCAAACTCGGTCGCCACCCACTGAACGTGGAAGAAGCCAAACGCGCCCGCAATGAGCGCCACAATGAGAAGCATGAGTGACCATCCCAACATCTCGTCCTCCGTCCGCAGTGTCTGCCCTGCTTCCAGAGAGGCACTACTCTGTCGTGGCGGTAGCAATTGGCTGCTTCTGCAATCCGTCCAGAGCCGCGCTGCGCCATTGGACAATCGAATCGCGGCCTTCATGCGCAACGGGGAGCGTTGTCCCGCGGTCCGCACTGAGGCAATCTAGTCACTGCCAGGAGTAAGGCAACCGGGGGCTCGTCTCAGAGCCCCCGGCTGGTGACTGACGGAGTGCAGTCAGTGAGGTCCGTCTCACGCGCGCAGTCTCATACTGCGGTTACCGCCGGTTCAGCGTCACTTCTCGATGGCCGCGCTCCCGAAGATCTCCAGGCTTCCGCACTGCAGCAAGTTCAGACACTCCTCAGCGTTGGCCCGGTCGCACGCGTCGACCGCCAGGCACGCGTTGAGGTCTGCGACGGTCGCCCCGCACGCCTCCGTGAGCGAGCCGATGTCGTCCACGCACGCCTGGGCCGAGTAGTCGAAGGTGACCGTGGCGCCGCCTAGCTCGCATGTGACTTGATTGTCCTGGACGGAGGCGCACGCCTCGGCCGTCTGCTCCTCGTCCAGAGTGTCGAGCTCGTCGTCGTCATTCACTACGACGACCACGTCGATGAAGATCTGCAGTGTCGGATCGCACTCGAGGAGCTTCGAGCACTCGGGGGCAGACTTGCGGTCGCACGCGTCGAGGGCCAGGCACGCGAGGTAGTCGCCGACGTTTGCACCGCAGCTGGACTCGACGGCGCTGAGGTCCCCGGTGCACGTGGTGCTGGAGTACGAGAAGTCAACAGTCTTGCTGCCTTTCTCGCACGTGACGTCGATCATCTCGACGTCCTGACAGACCGCGCCGATCTCCTCGTCATCCAGCTCCGCGAGCGGCTGCTGAACGTTGACTGTCACCTCCACGTCGATGTCGATGTAGATGTTCAGCTCGGGCGCGCAGCTCGAGAGCGCCTCGCACTCTGCGGGCGTTCGCCCGCAGGCGTCCAGGGCCAGACATGCCAGGTAGTCGTTGACGTTCGCGCCGCAGCCATCGGGGACCGACGCCAGGTCGTCGTAGCAGCTCTGGCTGGAGTACTCGTAGGTCACCTGGTTGGCCCCCGTGTTGCAGGACACCTTCGTCGTCTCCACCTCCTTGCAGATGTCCTCCTCCTCGGCCTGATCGAGCTCGGTGAGCTTCTTGTCTCTGTCGACCTTGACGTTGGCGTAGATCGGCGCATCAATCTCGATTGGACCGCACGCTCCGAGCGCAAAGGCGAGCGCGAGCACGCACGGGAATCCACGCATCCACGCGAACTTAATGGTCTTTCTGTGTCCGTCGAGTTCATTGAGTCGCATGTTCCTTGCCTCCTTTTTGGGAGATGCACAGTGCCATCCCCAAGGGCGGGAGAGGACTGAATCAGCGATGGTGGGACTCTCTGCTGGGTGTTTCCAGGACTCAGTCCTCTTCCCACATCGACAAGATACGACTCCGGCTTCATTTGGATACGAATCCACGAGAGAGACCCTCATCAGAGTACCGCCTCCCCTGTCGAGAGCGTGACGCCCGGGCGCGGGCCCGCCAGTGCCTCCTGAGTATGGTCATGGTCGCGGCGAGGGGGGTCCAGACGCGCGAACCATCACAGGGGCAATGAAATGCAACCACTTGCCATCATTGGACTCATCGCCGGTGGCGCCCGCCCTGGCAGGCGGTCCGCTGCCGCCGCGGCATCCGGGGGAGGTCCTCGGGACTCGGAGAGGGGAGCCAGCGTGTGCGCCGGAGGGGCGGCTCGGTCGGCAGGCTCGACGCGGGCTGGCTCGGGCCCTGGCCGGGAGGCGCCGGGGTGAGACGCCTGGCTGGGTCGTCCGATGGTGGGAGGCGGTGCCCGCCCCTCACCCGGTTCGCCGGGGTTTCGTGTGGCCTCTTGGGGCCGCGGGCTCACGCGGCGCGGTCGAGGGATTGGGGCAGTCGGAGCGCGGCGGTGATCAGCGCCTCGGCGCTCGCCCCTACACCCACGTGGGTGCGGGCGGCGGCCAGTGCCTGGCGGGACTCGGTCTCGCTGAAGCCGAGGTCCCGCAGCGCCGCAAAGGCGTCGGCGCTGGAGTCCACGTCGGCGGGTCTCGGGCCTCTCCGTAGGGGGTGTCGCCTCATGAAGTTTCCGAGCGGCGCGTCCGCCCCGGGCCACCGCATCGTGGCGACCGGTGCCGGCCAGCGGGCCCGCATCGTCGTCGGTCTCATCATCAGCAAGGCGCCGACCGACCATGGCCAGCTTCGGGCGGCGATAACAGACGCTCGCGAGCGCCTGACCAAGGCGGGGCTGCCCGAGGAGAGCCCCCTGCGCGCTGCCGCGGACGCCGGCTTCCTCGGCGATGACGACCAGGTGTACATCCAGGAGGCGCGCGAGACCGTGGACATCGTGGTCCCTCCGCCCACGGAGGGTACCCGGAAGACCGGCGACGTGGAGATGTTCAAGCGCGACGACTACAATCGCGGCGACGACGGCGCGGTGATCTGCCCGGCCGGCACTCCGATGAAGCCCCCGAAGGACCTCGACATGCCCATCCAGACGTCGACTGGCCAGGGCTGCCTCCAACTGCCTCCTCAAGCCGAAGTGCACGACCGCCAAGGAGCGACGGTTGGAGGTCGACACCGCCAAGGAGCTGCTCCACGCCGCCATCCGCAAGCGTTTCGAGGAGCCGGGGGCCGAGGACTCCTACAAGACGCGCATGTGTTGCAGCCCCTGTCAGCGTTCCCGAGCGCCGCTCTGCGGTGGCCCCCCCAGAGCGCCTCGGATGGCGGCCCGGTCGCCTCAAACAACCTGGCCTGCTCGAAACAGCGCCGGCGCTCAAGTGGCGTGAGGCGGAGCCACGAGGTGCGCGGGCGTGTGCCTCGTCGGAGGTGGCGCTCTCCACGACGAACGAGTGCCGCCTGTCAGCCCACCTTGCGGCAGTAGCAGTACACGAAGCTCTGGATGGCTCCGCCGGGGGTCTGGTGCTCCTCACGCTCGTGGCTGCGCAGGTCGAAGGCGTCGCCAAACTCACCGTGGAGCTGGTCTGGGCGGTAGCGGACCACTGGGAGCCCGCTGCACCGCTCGGGCCCGTCCTCCGCGAACGTGGCGACGATGACGTGACCGCCGGGCCGGACCGAGCGGAGCACGTTGGCCACGTAGGCGTCGCGATCAGCGGCGTTGGTCAGGAAGTGAAACACCGCCCGGTCGTGCCAGACGTCGTAGCGCTCCACGGGCAGTGTCGCTCGGGTGATGTCCACCGCGAGCCAGGTGACTGCGGTGGTCTCCCCCAGGCGCGCCCGGGCGTGGGCCAGGGCCGCCTCGGAGAGATCCAGCACCGTCACGTCGCTGTAGCCCCGCGCGACCAGGTCGTCCACCAGGGTCGAGGCGCCACCGCCCACGTCGATGATCCCCGCGGTCAGGGGCACGCCCGTCTGCACGATCAGGCGCACGGAGCGCTCGGCGTGCTCCTGGTACCAGCTCACGGTGTCGGGGCGCTTCGCCCCATAGACGCGCTCCCAGTGTTCCTTGCTGTCCATGCGTCACCTCCCTGGGTCGCGCGAGCAGCGCGGCGACGCCGGAGCTCCGCGACAGGCTTGCACCTGGGACGACGGCGCCGGCGCGGCGGCCGCCCGCAGGCGAGTCTAGCACGATGACGTGTGCGATCGGCAGTCCGCCCCGGCCGTGGAAGTGGACGAGCGCATCATCCACCCCCTGGACCATCGATGGGAACGAGAAGAGTGAGCTGGCCTCCACGTTGGCTCTGTCGGGGCCGACCCCAGGGCAATCGCATCCAACCTTGGCCGTGAGCCCGACCCACCCTGAAGCAGAGAGGTCTGCCACCAAGAGGGCGTCCTGCTCAGAGGGGCCGAGTCCCTCGTCGATGGCGAATCGCACCGCGGGCCTGGGCGCTGCGAGTGTCGGATCGTGGACGCCCATGGGCAAGTGGAGTGGTCGTCGCCTGGCAGGCTCATGAACTCACCATCCACCTTGCGCTGCTCGCGCGCCACGTTGGTGGGGTCCTCGGGGGTCGCCGGCCCGTCTGGCCCTCACGGTTGAACCTCCCTTGCGACCTCCCGATGACCTTTCACCACGGGTCCTGGTAGACTGACTCGTGCGCGTCAGTGCGCGGGCATGGCTCGTCGAGGCGATCTCCGGCGGTCACGCGCGGGCCGCCTCCCATGGCCAGACGGTACGCCCGCCACGCAGGGACCCCGGGAGCGAGGGAGGAAGGCATGGTCTCGAGTGAGCAAGGTCAGGGTATGCCGGCAGCCGAGGAGGCCCCGATGAGGACGGCCAACTCTCCGACTGCCGGACCCGTCAGTCAGCCGCCTCAAGGAGGAGGATCAAGCCGTTGGGCGACGGTGGCCCTGTTGTTCTCCATTTCTGCAGCCAGCCTCCTGATTCTCCTCCCCGTCCTGCTCATCGCCGGTGCTGTCGTTGGGCTGCTGCTGGTGGCGCTCCTGGCGCCAGCGCTCGACTCCCTGGGGGCGCTCCGATTCAGCACCTGGGAGTCGTCGTTCCTGACCGCCGCCGCCACTTGCCTGGCAATGATCGGCGCGAGCGTGCTCCTGGCGCGCACCCTTCGCAGATGGCCAAAGTCGCCGGGCAGGCGCTTCCTCCTCTGGCTCCACGTGCTGCTCGCGGTCTTCACGGGCATGGCTGTGCTGACAGCCGCGGGAATTGACCGCCTGCATGCCTCGCCCTTTGTGACGGCCATCGTGGCGACGCCAGCGCTGGTGGTGCTCATCTGGACCCTGATCCTCTTGCCGCTGGCGCTCCTTCGGCTGGGCGCGTGGACTGTCGGGTCGGTCTTCCGGCTCGGCTCGCGGACTCCGTTTCGCGCTGGCCTGGCATCGGGACTGCTGCTTGCTGGCTCCTGCAATACGCTCTCGACCTGTGCCGCCGACGACCCAACCACTGGCAACATGCCCGCCATCGTGTACGCCTCCATCAACTACCTGCACGAGCAGGCAGTGGCGGCCTTCCAGGGCTGGCCGGGCGGGGCGGTGGACGGAGGGCGCCGGTGGTTGAAGGCCCTCGCGGGCAACGAGTCGTCGTCACGGGTCTCGGAGCCGGTCGCAAGCGTCGGGGCGCTCGGACTGTGGCGACTTCACGACGCGCTGGATCTGGATAATGTCGAGCGATGCTTCTCGGAGCTTGGAATCGTCGCGGCCGGTCAAAGCGACAGGCGAAACGTGGACATCGCGGTGGCCTGGCTCATCAGGTATCGGCGCTACACGGTGGACGACGCGGAGGACCTGGTTCAGGCCACCATGTTGCGGGTGTGCGAGAAGGCGGGCGCCGGCGAGATCAGCGGCGACCTGGGCCCGTACTTCATGAACGCCGTGAAGGGCAATGACAGTTGGAGGCGCCGCACCATCAAGAGTCGGGCAACCTGCTCATGGTCCCCGGAGGGGCTGGCCATCGTCCAGGACAGGCTGTTTCGGGTCTCGTCCCTGGACGAGGGGAGCCTCGACATCAGTCGCGTCCTCTGTGCCCTGGAGGAGGGCGACGCGCGCCTGTTGGATCGACTCGTCGAAGGCTGGACCAGCGAGGAGATCGCCCAGGACCTCGGGGTGGGCGCCGCCGCGGTGCGCAAGCGCATCGAGCGGCTGAGGGCCCGCCTCTCGAAGGTGCTCGACGACCAGCATCGGCGCCACGACGGGACCTGATCGCACTTTTATCGCTGACCCCTGTCACACACTCCGCTCTCGCGCATGGGCTTCGATGAAGGTCAGGCGCGGCGGGTGCCGCTGCCGGGCCTTCCACGGCAACGGAGCACACCCATGCGCCCTACGACCTGGGTCGGCCTCACCGACCATGCTCGCGAGCGGCTCGCCGCCCGCGGAATCACGCTCGACGCGGTGCTACTGACCGTCTCCCTTGGTCGACGGCTCCGGCTCGGACCGAATGCGGTCCATGCGCTCAGGATTCCCGTCAAGCAGCACTCAGCTCGTCGTGCGCGGCAGCTCGTCGTCATCGTTGGCGCCGATCAGAGCGTTGTCACGGCCTGGTGGGGCGAGCCTCCAACCGTCACACACACGGTGCCCGCCGGCCCACGGAGGGTGCCATGAGCTCCGAGCACACCTCCAGCACATCAGGGTCCATCATCACGCCGCACAGTGGCAGAGGCCGTCGAGTCGTGCTCGTAGACCTCTTCTGGACCCGCGACAAGGACCCGCGGGTCCCGCTCGGTCACGCGTCGTTGCTGACCGCCCTGCGCTCCCGGACCGGCGTCGATGTTCACTCCGTTGTGATTCCGGTCAACGACTCGGAGCCCGTCGGTCGCGCTTCCACCGCCATCCGGGCTCTGACCGCCGGGCTGTCGCCTCGCGACGTGGATGTCGCCGTCGGCGTCTACGTGTGGGCGGAGGATCAGGTTCAGGAGCTCCTGCCCCGCCTGCGCCGCGAGGGGTTCCGTGGGCGGATCATCCTCGGTGGCCCACAGATCTCCTACGCTGGGGCGGGACTCGACCTGGTGTACCGCGACGCCGACGCCTTCGTGCGTGGCTACGGAGAGGACGCCTTGTGTGTGCTCGCGGTGACACCAGGAACGCCGCAGGTGGTCGGTGTCCACTACCCGGGGCACAAGGACATCGAGGTCCAGGCCAGTGTCGACCTGGGCGCGCTCCCGTCTCCGTGGCTGGATGGTGCGGTGCCGCTCCAAGGGCAGCGCTTCGTGAGGTGGGAGACCCAGCGGGGGTGCCAGTTCCGTTGCTCGTTCTGCCAGCACCGGGAGGCAGGAGCGAGGCTCCTGCGCAGGGACCTTGCCGCAGGCCGCATCGCACAAGAGGTCGACTTGTTCTGTCGGCTGGGGATCCAGTCCATCGCCGTCCTCGACCCCATCTTCAATGCCGGCTCCGAGGCAATCGCGGTGCTTCGGCGCTTCGCGGAGCGAGGATTCAAGGGGCGCCTGTCGTTGCAGTGCCGTGCCGAGCTGGTCACCGAGGAGTTCCTGGAGGCGGCCGGGGTGCTCGACGTCTGCCTGGAGTTCGGGCTGCAGACCATTCACGATGACGAGGGGCGCGCAGTGCGGCGAATGAACGACGTCGGAAAGGTCAGCGACGTGCTCGCGGAGGTGCGGCGGCGAGGGCTCGACCACGAGGTCTCGCTGATCTTCGGGCTTCCACGACAGACGCTCGCTTCCTTCGAGCAGACGGTCGCGTGGTGCCTCGCCAGGCGAGTCCCGGTCGTCAAGGCATTTCCGCTGCTACTGCTTCGCGGCACGGCGCTCGACCGGAGGCGGGAGGAGTGGGGGCTGGTCGCTGCGGCGGGCGCGATGCAGGTGGTTGTCAAGTCCACCACCTTCGACCGACGCGACTGGGTGGAGATGGCCCGAGTCTCCGAGGCGCTGTCGCACACGGAGGGTCGGCACCCGCTGACCCTCGAGGACCTGCTGGCCGAGGCGCGCACGCGCGAGCCCGTACTCGCCCGCTGGGTGTCGTAGTCCGGGCCACCCGGTCATCGGGCGTTTCGCGGAGAGCGACCACGGGCCGCTCGTCGACTGAGGGAGCGCCTTGCCCGGGTCCCTCGATGGCGGCGGCTCGGGAGCGCCCCGCCCGCAACGGCTCGGCGGACGTGCCAACGTCCACTCCATCGGGTATCCTGCTGGCGCCTGCGACCCGGCGCAGCCTCCCCTTTGGATCTGGACCACCTCCCCCGCCTCGGGGGGACGGGAGGACGAACGTGGTGACCCGATGAGCCAGCTCCCACGCGCGAAGCCCAGCCAGCGGGGGGTCTCGCACCTGATCGCGTTCTTCGTGAGCCTCGTGGTCGGCGTGATCCTCGTCGCCGAGGCGCCGCCCGGGCGTGCGACCGTCGGGGCCGCCATCTACCTGGGCTCCATCTCGTTCCTGTTCGGGGCGAGCGCCCTGTACCACGTGCCCATGTGGACGCCGCGGGCGCGCCGGTGGCTCCGGCGCCTCGACCACGCGGCGATCTTCCTGCTCGTCGCCGGCAGCTACACCCCCATCGCCATGCTTGCGCTGACGCCGGAGCGGGGAGCCCGCATGCTGCTAATCATCTGGGTCGGCGCCGCGGCGGGGCTGCTCCAGTCCCTGCTCTGGGTGCACGCGCCGCGGCCGGTCTCCGTCGCCATCTACGCCACGCTCGCCTTCGCCTTCGTCGTCGACGGCACCGCGATCTTCGAGGGCCTCGGCGCCCTCGGAACGGTGCTGATCTGGCTCGGCGGCGCCGTCTACCTGGCTGGCGCCGTCATCTACGCCCGGCGGCGCCCCGACCCCTACCCCAGCGTGTTCGGCTACCACGAGATCTTCCACCTGCTGGTCATCGTCGCGGCCTCGCTGCACCTCGTGGCCATCGGGCGGGTGATCCTCTCGGCGTGACGCCCTTCGCGCCCCGTGGACCCCGCCCGCGCCCCGCGCTATGCTCGGCGCACGCACCGGGAGCCCGCGCCGTGAAGATCCTCTACGTCAGCTTCAACTACCCGCCCGAGATGGGCGCGCCCGCCGCGCGGGTCTCCGAGCTGGCGCGCGCCTGGTCGAGTCGGGGACACGAGGTGACCGTCCTCACCGGGTTCCCGAGCTTCCCTCACGGCGTCAAGCGCCCTGCGGACCGGGGGGTCGTCTGGCGACGCGAGCAGGACGGCCCCGTCACGGTGCTCCGCACCTACATCTACGCCACGCCCAACCGGGGGCGGGTGCGGCGGACGGCAGGCTTCCTGTCCTACCTGGCGTCCGCGTCCGCGCTGGGCACGGCGCTCGTGGAGCGGCCCGACGTCGTCGTCGCCACGTCGCCGCAGATCTTCGCCGGTGTGGTCGGCGCGGTGCTCTCGACGACGCTCCGGGCCCCCTTCGTCCTGGAGGTGCGGGACCTTTGGCCGGAGAGCATCGTCGCCGCCGGGGCGCTGCGGGAAGGCGCGATCATCCGCGGTGTGGCCCGCATGGCCCAGTGGCTCTACGACCGGGCCGACCGCATCGTCACCGTGGGTCACGGGTACCGGGATGGCATCCTGCGGCGCTACCGCGTTGACCCAGCGAAGATCGCCGTGTTCACCAACGGCGTCGACCTGGAGCGGTTCACGCCGGACCCTGGGCGCCTCGCGATCCGCCGCTCCTTCGGCTTCCGAGACACGGACTTCGTGGTGCTCTACCTCGGCACCCACGGTATGAGCCACGCACTCTCCACCGTCGTGGACGCGGCGGCGCGGCTGCGGCAGGACTTCCGCTTCGCCTTCGTGGGCGACGGCGCGGAGAAGCCCGCCATCATGGAGCAGGCGGCGCGCATGGGGGTCGACGCCACCTTCGTGCCGCCGGTGGGCAAGGACGACGTCGTGCGCTGGTACACCGCCGCGGACGCCTGCCTCGTGCCGCTGCGCAAGGCCGAGCTGTTCACGGAGGTGCTGCCGTCCAAGATGTTCGAGATCATGGCCATGCGCCGCCCCTTCGTGATCTCGGTGGCCGGCGAGGCCCGCGACGTGGCGCTGCGCTCGGGGGCGGCCATCGCCGTGCCCCCCGAGGACACCGACGCCCTGTGCGACGCCCTGGCGCGCCTGCGCGCCGACCCGGGGCTGGTGCGGCGCATGGGGGACGCAGGGCGGGCCTTCGTGGAGGCGCACTATGATCGCGCCCGAATCGCAGCCGACTACGCCGCCTTCCTCGAGAGCGTCGCCCGGCGCTGATCCTATGCTCCCAACTGCTCCAGCAGCTCCACGACCAGCTCGCGCACGTCCGGGTGGTTCATGATCCAGGTGTGGCTCGCCGGGACCGTCACGAAGGCGGCGGCGTCCGGGTGCCGCGCCTCGTCCACCAGGACGGTGCCGTCGCTGGGGCAGCCGGCGGGAATCAAACCCAACGCGCGGGTGCCCCAGCTCGTGGGGTTTCCGAGGGTCGGCGCTGCCGTGCCAGCGATGACGGCGAACGGGCGCGGCGGGGGCGGCCAGGTGCTCGGGTCGGCCACGTCCTGCCCCGCGGGGCCGTAGAAGCGGCGAAACAGGGGGTGGTCACGCAGCAGGGCCGCGACCCGGCTGCCTTGGTTGGGAGGAGCGAGCATCACCACTCCGCGCCAGGGAAGCGACGGCATGTGGCGCACCAGGATGCCGCCGAGGGAGTGGGTGACCGCGTACAGCGGGCGATCCCCCAGATCGCGCTGGATGGCCTCGGAGATCCACGCCGCAAGGTCCGCGATGCCCAGAGAGCGCGACGGGTACGTGCAGGACCAGGTCTCGTAGCCGAGGGCGTCCAGGTGGCGCTGGAGCCCGGCCAGGGAGCGGCGGGTCCGCGCCAGCCCGTGGAGCAGGACGACGGTGCTCATGCAGGAGGCACACTTCGTGAGGCACCCTGAGCCGCCCGCTCAGGAAACAGGGGCGCCATGTCCGCGGGCAGGTGGCGGGCGACGAGGCGCAGGATCTCGCCCTCCAGACGGACACGCTCGGCGCGGAGGTCCTCGATCTCACGGCCGAGGCGCAGGAGGCGCGAGAGGGTCAGCAGCACATTGCGCATGGCGGCTCCCCGCTCCAGCACCTGCACCGTGGCCCACCCCGACAGCGGGAGCAGGAAGGCGGCGGCCGCGGCCACGAGGAAGCCAGCCGTCAGGAGCAGGGTGAGGAGCACCCCGACGAAGGCCAGCACCATCCCGAGGAGCCCCACCACGAACTTGGTGGTGGCGATGACGTCCTTCCGCGGTGACAAGGTGGCGCCGGTCCACGCGGCCAGCAGCGCCAGCGGCAGGTGGACGACGGCGCCGGGAATGGCCAGGGGCAGCCACACGAGCAGCAGCAGGGCGTGGCGCCCGATGCGGGCCAGGACCTCCGCAGCGCCCATCTTGCGCAGCAGGTCCCGGTCCTCCAGGTGGGCCTCCCGCAGCCGCTCCTGCCACGCGCTCACGGCGGCGAAGGTGGCCTGGATCTCGGGGACCTGCTTCAAGCGCGGGTACACCTCGTTGAAGCGGCGGGCCAGCTCGGTGCGCACCTCCAGGGGCATGCGCGCCGGCTGGTAGAGACGCCGCACGCCGTCCAGCACACGCACGGTGTCCCAGTCGCTGGCGTTGACCGTCAGGGCGCGGAGCCCCTGCTCCATGGCGCCCGTCAGCGCGCGGGCCGCCCCACGCTGGTCCGCGGCCCAAGCGGCGGCCTCCGCGTCACCGACCGGGATGGGCGGCCCGAGCTGCATGAGCACCCGGCTCCGGAAGCGGCGCCGCCGGATGTAGGTCAGCCCCACCGGCACGATGCACAGGGGCTTGCCCGGGTGTCGCGCGGCGGTCATCAGCGCGATGCGGGCGGCGCCGGTCTTGAGCTCTGCGAGGTGCGCCTCGTCGTGGCTCAGCCCCTCGGGGAAGATGCCGATGGCGTTGCCCGCCCCGAGCACGTCGAGGAGGCGGTCGAAGGTGCCCGCGTTGTCGAGGGGGCCGTCCGGGTGGTCCGAGCGGCGCGCGATGGGAACCGCGCCGAGCCCGTCGAGGAAGAAGCGCAAGATGCGGCTGCGAAACAGCACGTCCTTGGCTGCGAAGCGCACGCGGCGCCCGGCGAGCGCGATGACCAGGATGGGATCCAGCAGCGAGTTCGGGTGGTTGCCCGCGAAGATCACGCCACCCTCGGCCGGCACGTTCTCGCGCCCCACCACCTCGATCTGGCGGTAGAACACGCGGATGCCTGTCCGCAGGAGCCACTGGATGAACGCGTAGAGCATGTGGGCTCCGACAGTAGCGCACATGGAGCCGGGGGCGCAATCGGGCTCTGGCCCCAGGGTCTTGGTGCGTGCTACCGTGCCCACTCCACTCCAGCGTGAGGAAGGCCATGCACCGGTGCCCCACTGTCCGTGCCCTGCCGCTCGTCCTCCTCGGGAGCGCGCTCGCGCTGTGGGCGTGCGAAGACGACGCGGGCGGCCCCTCGGGGCAGGACGCGGGCAATCTGGTGCAGGACGCCGGTGGCGGCGCGGACGGGGCAGGCGCCGGCGACACGGCCTCCGTGGACGCTGGCGGGACCGACGTGGCCGCCCCGCCCGACGGCGGGACCGACGTGGCCGCCCCGCCCGCCCCGCCCGACGCGGCCGACGCGGACGCACCGCCCGACGCGGCCGACGCGGGCCAAGACGCGTCCACCGACCCGCTCGCGTGGCCCGTGGACCAGGACGGCCCCTTCCAGGTCGGCTACAGAGTGCTCCACACGACCTACACCCCCCCGGGGGACCTGCCCGAGCGCACCATCGAGGTCCACGTCTGGTACCCCACCGCGGCCCCCACCGAGGAGACCCCTACCTACCTGGGCCTCTTCCCCGACCCAAACGTCACGGTGGACGCCCCGAAGGCGCCGTCGCCCTACCCCGCGGGCCACCCGGTGCTGGTCCACTCTCACGGCCACATGGGATTCGCGGGCAACAGCGCCGAGCTGATGCGCTACGTGGCCACCCACGGGTGGGTGGCGGTGGCCCCCGAGCACAAGGGCAACACGCTGCTCGACACGCCGGATCCGCGCCCGCTGGCCATCTTCCTCCAGCGCGTCCTCGATGTGCGCGCCGCCCTCGACCTGGTGCTCACCCTGGCGCCCCCCGACCCGCTCGCCGGCGCCCTCGACGCCGACCGCGTCGCCATGAGCGGCCACAGCTTCGGCACCACCACCACCTGGGCGATGGCTGGGACCCCGTTCGATCCCGTGGCGATCCAGGCGAAGTGCGACGCCGGTGCGCTACCCGACTGCTCCCCAGCCCTGGTCGCCGCGTTTGCCGAGGTTCTCTCGGATTCCCGCCCGCGGCTCTTCGTCCCCATGGCCGGCGGCGCCTCGGACCTGCTCTCCTGGCCCCCGACCTCCCCCGTCCCGGTCCTGCAGATGACTGGAAGCCTCGACGCGGCGAGCGCTGCGGCGGTCTTCGACTCCGCGACGAGCGTGGACCTCACCTGGGCAGACATCGAGGGCGGCTGCCACCAGCTCTTCGGCCTCGGCAACGCGGTGCTGGGCGACGCTGCCTGCAAGGCCCTCCCCGACGCAGAGGGCTTTGCCATCGTCGACACGCTCCTGCTCGCCGCCTTGCGCTACCACGTCCTGGGTGACCCCACCGTGGCGGGCATCCTCGACGGCACGACCCCCGTCTCCCCACGGGTCACCCTGAAGCACAAGGCCCCCTGAGCCGCTGCGAGAGCCGCGGGGGCGACGCCGGAACGTGCAGGTCGACGCCCCTCCGCCGGAGGGAAGGGGCCGGCTCGCCACAGCGCCTCGCGCGTCAGGGCTGGTCGGGCGCCCCCAGATCGAGCCCGGCGGGGCAGCCGTAGGAGACCACGCTGCTCCAGCCATACTGGCTGACGCCGAACTTCTCTTCCGACTTGAGGTAGTGGACGCCCTCGCCGACGGTCAAGTAGGCGTACTGGTAGGCGCCGCTGCCGAAGGGCTTGAACTCCGAGTCGGGCACGATCACCGCGTCGAGCTCGATCTGCGCGCCCGCGGGGCGGATCACCGTCACGTAGTTGGCCTTGTACTTCTTGGGGACCATGATCGTGTAGTTGTCGCGGAACTGGGCAGTGGGGACGGCCTGGATCAGCGACGGGTCGCCCGTCCAGTCGTCGGTCTGGTTGTTGCTGACCGTGTACTGGACGACCAGGATGGGCCCCGTCCCCGAGATCTCGAAGCTCTGCGGGGTGATCACCTCGACCCACTTGCCCTTCCCCAGCGTCTGCCCGTTCAGGCCGTTGATGGGCGGGATGGTGGTGATCTTGTTGCCGTCCACGCCGCTCAGGACGCGCCAGACGTCCGGCTCGCCGCCTCTGGGGCGTGTCTTGACCGCGAGCACGTCCTTGCGCCAGGAGTCCACGGGGAACATCTGCTCCTCCAGGTGCTCGGCGCAGCAGGAGTCCTTCGTGTCGTCGGGCGCCACCACCGCCTCCTCGTGGCCGCTGAAGACCACGATGCGCTTGTCGCTGTAGACGTGGGTGCCCGTGAGGTCCCCCATCTGCTCGGGCTTCGGGGGGATCGCCAGCTTGGCGTCCGCCTCGATGTTGAGCACGTCGAACTTGTTGAGCTCCCAGGTGCGCTCCTCGCCAGCCTTCATGGCGGGGATGTTCGCCCCCGCCAGCGTGTCGCAGGTCACCTTGGCCGTCACCTTCGTGACGCCGTTCATGACCGCCATCACCGTGAAGTAGGAGCGCTGGCCCTCGAACTTGAAGCCGAAGTCAGTCGTGGGGCTGCTCGGCAGGGTCGTGATGTAGTACTCGTCGCCCAGCGCGTGCACGGGCAGGAGCAGCGACGCGTCGTTGGACGCCACGTCCTCGTTGTTGATCGGGTTGAACTGGTGCATGAACACCGGGCGGTCGCTCAGCACCTGGATGGACTTCTGGCTGATCTCCGTGCCGTCCACGTTCATGGTCGGCAAGGTGAAGGCCTTGGCGTTGCCCGCGGGGACCGTCTTGTCGAGGATCTTGTCCAGCTCGGCTTGGATCGCCGGCAGCGTGGTCACGAACGTGATCGCCGCCTCGACCTTGCCCGGGTTGGAGATGGTGATGCCCCAGGGCGCGTCCGGCGGGTTCTTCATGCCGGGGATCAGCCCGCCGATGGCCGACTCGTCGTACTGGTCGAGATCCGTGGCCCAGTACTCGCAGCCGATGTAGCTCTTGTTGTACTTGACCAGCGCCTCGCAGCCGGACAGGCACTTGCCGCCCACGCACACGGCGCCCTCGCCGCAGTCGTCGAAGAACTCGAAGCTCTTGCCGTCGGCGGCGCACTGACCGACCGTCGAGACGTCGAGGCAGCTCTTCTCGTTGTCGCCGCAGATCTGGTCGCCGCACTGGCCCTTGTAGCAGAACTGCCCCGCCGCGCAGGGCACCTGGACCCAGCTCTTTCCGACCTCGTCGCACTGGCGGATCGCGGTCGGCCCGAAGCAGCCGTCGATGACGCCCGGCTCGCAGCTGGAGACCTCTACGCACAGCGCGTTCTTGCACTCCAGGTCGCCGGGACAGAGCAGCTCCACCATCCACACGCCCTGCTTGCAGACCTGAATCGTCGCCGTGTCGAAGCAGCGCCGCTCCCCCTCGGTGCAGGGCACATCCGGCTGGTCCGGGATGTCGTTGGGATCGATGACCGTGGTGTCGTGCCAGACCTTCTCGTCCTCCACTACGTCTGCCAGGCCCCCGTCCTTGGAGCCGAACGGGTTGCCGTCACCGATGGACGAGTCATAGCTGGCGCTGCTGCCGTCCGGCTGCGCGTTCGGATCGGGCCAGGCGCAGGTGTCAGCTACCTCGATCATCGGGTGCGGGCACTTGCCGCCGCTGGCTCCACTGGTCGCGTCGGAGCACCCGACCAGGGCGGACAAGAACAGGAGCGCGGTGCGTCGAGCCATGGTTCCTCCGTGCGGTGCGCGCGGGAGCGCGTCGGGGAGCGTAGTCTATCGGGAGAGGATCGCGAAGTGTAGGGCCGAGTGCTCCGGCGGGCGGGGGTCTGTGACCGGTGGCGAGCCTCGCGGCTGGGGGTGTTCCCAGCGCTGCGGCTAGGCGTCGTCCCAGCGCCGCGCCAGCTCCGAGCGGCTGCGCGCCCTGGCCTGGGCCTCCGCCTGCTCGGTGATGCGCCGCAGGTCGGCGATGGCCTTCCAGTAGCGCTCGGCCAGGCTCGGCAGGTACCGCCCGCCGATGAACCGCGCCGGCTCCTTGTACGCCACGCCGTGGCCCGCGGCGGGGCGGGGGAAGCCGTTGGTGTCGAGCACCTCCTCCACGGCCTCTGCGGCGGGGCGGGCGATGCGGGCCCACAGATCCGGGTTCTGCTCCAGGTGCTTGCCGCCCTCCTCCACGGTCAGGCCGGCGAGCCAGGGGTCGAGCGGCGACAGCGCCTCGTCCACCTGCGCCGCCAGTGCCGCGCCCGCCCTGGCCGCCGCCTCCTTGAGCGCCTTGACCTGCGCCTCGCCCATGCGCGAGGAGAGGTCCGCGTCCTCGACGAAGCGCGTCTTGATCTCCCGCGCGACGAAGGCCGGCAGGTCGTCCCGCAGGAGCGCCCGGATCTCGTCGGCGTTGCGCCGGATGCGGTCGTGGATGGCCACGACCTGGGCCTCCGCGGTCTCCGGGCTCACGAAGTCGTCATCCATCGCCATCGTTCGTCTCCTCGCTCAGTCGTCGAGTGGTTCGTTGAAGGGCAGCGTGACCAGGCCCTCGCGGAAGAGGACCACCATCTGCATGGCCTCCTCGTCCGCGCTCTCCACATGGCCGATGCCGTGCTTCTTGTGCAGGACGAGCTGGCCGGGCTCGTACCGCCGCAGCCGGTCGTAGGGGCGCGCCGAGCGGGAGTCGACCTGGTCGGTCAGGTCCTCCCAGCGGGCGCGCGCAACAGGGAGCGGCGCCGGCGGGATCTTCGCCGCAGGCCCTTTGCGCTTGCCGTCCTGGAGCTTCATCAGGCGCTTGACCAGGACGTCCTTCTTCACCTGCGGGTCTGCCGGCGGCTTGTACTCGACGAAGTTCAAGCAGGTGCGGCACTGGACCTGCTTGATCTCCCCGTTGTGAACGGCAGAGATCACCACGTCCAGGTTGAGGCGGCACTTGGGGCAGTAGGCATCGATCTCGGTGCCGACCGTCGGCGATGTGGTCATTGCAGCTCCCTCCGCGCGCACCTTACCGCAGCCCTGCCGGCGCCGGCAAGCGTTGACCCCGGCCGGTCCTCCCGCCTACGCTCCGGGCCATGCGCGCGCTCGAACAGCTCGGCCTCACCCTGCGCACGGCGCGACACCTGGAGCCGCTGCAGGCCGCCGCCTGGGCGCTCCACCAGGTGCGCCGCCGGCTGCCGCCGCCGCCCGGCGCGGGGCTCCTGCTCTCCGCCTTGGGGCGCGCCGCCGGGGACCCGTCGCCCGCGGTCCTCTCGGCGCTCGCAGAGACCACCGCTGCCTTGCTCCCCGCGACGCCCCAGGCCGCGGCGGCGCGCGCCGCTCTCGCAGGCCGCTTCGAGCACCTCCACCGCACGGCCGACCTGGGCTGGCCCGTGGACTGGCGCTACTGCGGGCACGGCCTCCTGTGGTGCTACCACCTGAACTATCTGGATGAGCTCCCCATCCTGGCGCAGCTCGGCGACGAGGACGGGCTCGCGCGCCTCGTGCGCGGGTGGCGCGACGGCTGCGCGACGCTGAGCGGCCCCCCCTGGGACCCCTACCCCACGGCGCTGCGGACCCTGAACCTGGCGCGGGCGTTGGCGTTCGCCACGCCGGCCACCCGCGGGCTCCTGTGCGCCGAGATCGCGCGGGGCGCCTGCTGGCTCGCCGCCCACCTGGAGGTCCACCTCGGGGCGAACCACCTGCTGGCCGACCTGCACGCCCTCGCCGTCTCGGCGGCCCTGCTGCCGTCCCACCCCGTCCTGCGGCGCCTCCGCCCCACCATCCGGGCCCTCCTGCGCCGCGAGGTGGACGCCCAGATCCTCCCCGATGGCGGCCACTACGAGCGCTCGCCCATGTACCACGCGCTGGTCACCGCCGGGCTGTGCGAGCTCCGCGCCGTCCTCGCCGCCGCCCGTGACCCCCTGGCTGGCCCCGTCGCCGACGCAGCGGCCCGGGCCGCCCGCTTCCAGGAGACCATCCGCCACCCGGACGGCAGCCTCCCCGCCTTCAATGACTCAAACGGCCGGGAGCCCTTCGACCCAGCCCTTGCCCGCGCCCTGACAGGCGACGTCGAGGGCCGGGCCGTCGCGCTCGTGCCCACGGGCCTCGTCGTGCTCCGCGCGCCTGACCGCCACCTGGTCATGGACTGCGGCCCCATCGGCCCCGACCACCAGCCAGGGCACGCCCACGCAGACGCCCTGAGCTTCGAGCTGTCCGTGGGCCGCCAGCGCGTGGTGATCAACGCGGGCATCCGGGGCTACGCGGACGACCCGACCCGCGCCTGGTCGCGCTCCACGGCCGCCCACAGCACGGTCCAGATAGGCGATGGGGACCAGATCGAGCTGTGGTCCGCGTTCCGGGTGGGGCGACGCGCCGCAGCGGCGCTGCTCGGCCACGGGGAGCGCGGGCTTGCAGCGGAGGCCGTGGCGGAGGTCCCCTGGCCCCTGCTGCCGGGCCGTCCGGTCCATCGGCGGCGCCTGCTCCTCGGCGCGGACCTCCTGATCCTGGACTCCGTCAACGCGGGCGACCTCCCCGTCCGGTCGCGCCTGCACCTGCACCCGGACGTGGCCGTGGAGCCCCTCGACGGCGTCATGAGTTTGACCTGGGCCGGCGGTCGCCTCCTGCTCACGGCGGCGGGAGCGACCGTCCACGTCGAGCGGGCGCCCGTGTTCCCGGACTTCGGCATGACCCGGGAGGGGGCGGTCGTGGTGCTGGAGACCCGCGGCGATGCCCGCATCGCCGTCGGCCTCAGCCACGACGCGCGGGTGACCGCCAGCGCCCGTGGCGCTATGCTGGGCGCCCTCTCCGCCACCTGGCCCTGACCCCTGGACCTGCGCGTGGCGCCCCGCTACGATGGGCCGACCACACGGAGGACCTCACCCATGCGCTTCACCACGCTGCCCCAGATGTTGGCGTACAGCAGCACGGTTCGCTTCGGCCGCGGCGGCGACGACAAGGTCGAGATCGTCGGCGCCTTCTTGGAGACCAACAACCTCTTCGACCTCTACGTCGCCACCGTCGAGGCGGACGTCATCCGCCCGGAGCACCACCTGGACCTGCCGTTCCTGACGGAGAGCGGCAAGGACGACGACGACTGGAAGAGCCCCGACGACCTGCCGCGCTGGGAGATGGTCCACGTCCTTGCCGCCAGAGGAGACGTGACCACGCAGGAGCGGGCGTTCAAGGTCCTGGCGTCCGCTGTCCCGCTCCGGGGCCTCCCGAGCGCGACGGGCTCCGTCCGCGTGACGCCACGCGCCGACATGCTGCTGGCTGGGGACGGGAGCCTGGGCGTGGCGGCGGTGCGGGTGCAGGACACCCACCCGCTGCTCGCGCTGGTCGAGGGCCTCGACTGCGTCGCCCACCTCAACAAGCCGCGGGTGCGCGAGCGCATCCTGGCGGAGATCCAGCGCAAGGTGCCCACGGTGACACCCCTCGCGGCCGTCGATCAGGTGGTGCTGCTCGGCCCGCCGTCCTGGTGGGGGGCCTTCGCCGGGCACGATCCGGAGCGGCGCAGCGGCTGGACCAACGCCCACGTCATGTGGAAGGCCATGGAGGAGCTCCGCGAAGGCGGCATCCAGGTCAGCGCGGTCTCCGTGGGCGGCCCGTGGAAGCAGGGCATGTTCAGCTTCGGTGCCGCACACTACGCCGAGGCCCCGCCAGTCCCTGGTGCAGAGCGCGACGTCGACGCCGAGTCCGACGAGGACTGACCCCGCTCAGAGAACTTTTCCCCCCATTGCGCGTGGACCAGCGGTATTCTCGGGGCGTCTTGCCCCCTACCCCGCTCTGGAGGTCCACCGTGCGCAGCCTGCTCGTTGCCCTGTCCCTCGTCCTCGCGTCGGGCGCCCTCGCCCAGGAGCCCCCGGGCGAAGTCCGCCTGCCGCTCGAGCGCTACGACCGGCTCATGAAGCAGCTCGCCTCGGGCGACGGCCCGGCGGTCACCTGGAGCCGTGGCAGCGGCTCCGTCGCTGCACCCACCGAGGGGGACCCCTTCGTGCGCGTGAGCATCGACGCTCGCGTGCAGAAGGGCGGGCGCGGGGCCGCGGAGGTGCCGCTCCTGCCCGCGGACGTGGTGCTGGAGTATGCGTCCGTCGCCGGGAGCGACGCCGCGCTGCTCCGCCGGGGCGCCGCCCACGTGGCGCTGCTCCCCGACGGCACGGACAGCGCCAGCATCTCGTTGACCTACCTGGTGCCCGTCCGAGCGAGCGCCAGCGGGGGCCTCATCGCGCTCATTCCCCTTCCCCCGGCCCCGGGCATGACGCTGACCATCGCGGGCGCAGGGGGCGTCCCGGAGGTCTGGCCGGGCGGCGCCACCACCCCGAGCGGCGACGGCGTCCAGGTGAGCCTCCCCGCCACCGTCGCGGCGGCCGTGCGATGGCCCGGCGCAGGCGGTGGGGACGGCGTGCAGCGCATCGCGTACAGCCTGCTCGTGGCCGAGAACGGCGACGCCGTCGATCTCTCCGCCGAGGTGGACGCCTGGCTCGCAGGCGCGGCGGGCGAGGTGCGGCTCGCCCCGGCGACCATGGCGCTGGTGTCCGTCAAGGAGGGCACGGCGACGGTCCCGACCCGCGTCCGTGACGGCTGGCACGTGGCCATCCTGCAGGGGAAGGGGCGCCACACCCTCGCGGCCACCTGGCGCATGGGCGTCGACCGCACCCAAGGGCAGCCGGCGGTGCATCTGACCCTGGACGAGGTCCCCATCACGCAGGTGACGACCACGGTGCGCGGCAAGCGCGAGGTCACGCTGCTCCCCGAGGTGCCCGTGAGCACCGACGTCCGCGGCGAGGGCGACGAGGCGGTCACGACGGCCCGCGCCCACCTGCCGCCGACGACGTCCATCACGGTGCGCTGGACGGAGGCGCGCCCGGCCCCCGAGCAGCTCGAGCGCATCAACGCGGAGACGATCCAGCTCGTGACCATCCAGGAGGGCGTCGTCCGCTCCAAGGTGCACATCCGCTACGAGGTGCTGCGCGGCAAGGTGAAGGAGCTGCCCGTCCAGATCCCCGAGGACGCCGTGCTCTACAAGGTGACCGGCGACTCCATCGAGGACTGGCGCACCTTCGCCAAGACCGACGACGCGCCGCGCCAGGTGCGCATCATGCTGGGCCGCGAGCAGGAAGGCGCCTACGCCCTGGAGCTGGAGCTGGAGGCGGTCATCGCCAAGGGCGAGGGCTCTGCCGTCGACGTGCCCGTCGTGCGGCCCCTCGGCGTGTTCCGCGAGGTGGGCGTGGTCGCGCTCCTCGAGAGCGACAAGGTGGGCTTCGGTCCCGGCGAGCAGACCCAGTACACGAAGGTGGGCGAGGACGCGCTGCCGGCGGACATCCGCCAGGGCCTAACAAGCAAGGTGAGCCAGGCCTTCAAGCACATCGGGCCGCCCGGGCCCATCGGCTCCACCGTCGCCACCGCCAAGGCCCGCGACGTGCGCTTCGACGCGCGCGTGCTCACGCTGTACGCCGTCAAGGACGGGTCCATCGTCGCCAACGCGCAAGTCCAGGTCGAGGTCAAGAGCGGGCGGCAGGACGTGGTGATGCTGTCGTTCCCCGAGGCGGTGACCGTGCTCGGCGTGACCGCCCCGAGCCTCAACAAGGCCGAGGCCGCCAAGGACGTGGACGCGGGCCCGGGGCGCAAGGCCCACGAGGTGCGCTTCACCCAGGCGCTGGAGGGCGCCATCCAGCTCGACGTGGAGTTCGAGGTGCTGCTGCCGAAGCAGCTCGGCAAGGTTGCGCTGCCGGACGTGCGCGTCCTCAACGCCGAGATCGAGCAGGGCAGCTTCGGCGTCAGCGCCGAGACGGGCATCGAGGTCCAGCCCGTCTCTGCCGGGGACCTGCGCCGCGTGGACGTGACCGATCTGCCGAAGGCCGTCCGCCTGCGCGCCGTGCAGGAGCTGCTCATGGGCTGGCAGTACGCCCACACCCCCTGGAACCTGGAGCTGGAGATCAAGCGCCACGAGACCGTCGAGACCCTCAAGGCGGCGGTGAACCAGGGGTGGCTCGAGACCACGGTGCTGCAGGACGGGCACATCGTCACGCGGCTCGTCTACGTGGTCGTGAACGACGACCGCCAGTTCCTGCGCCTGGAGCTCCCCGAGGGCGCCAAGGTGTGGACGGTCACCGCGGACGGCAGCCCCGTCAAGGCCGTGAGCGACGAGAAGGGCGCCCTCGCGGTGCCGCTCCCGAAAGGGCGGACGGTCCCTGTCGAGGTCACCTACGAGATGCGGCGAGACCCGCTCGGCCTGCTCTCGTCCGCCGACCTGATGGCGCCGAAGGCCGACATGCTGATCACCAACCTCCAGTGGCTGGTGCGCTGGCCCGCCCACCTGGCGCTGCTGCGGGTGGACACGAAGCTCGACGAGGGCGCCATCGAGAGCGCCGTGCGGCCTGGCTCCTACGGCGGGGGCCAGGTGGTGCCCATCGCGCTGCCGTCGGTGGAGGACACGGTGGAGCGTCTGTTCGTCCTGCCGGTGCTCGACCCCAGCGAGGCCGCGCCGGCGATCACCATGACCTTCGCCGTGACGCCCGGGCGGGCCGTGAACGCCGTGCTGGGCTTGCTCGCTCTGGGGCTGCTGGGCTTCGCCGTGTGGCGCCGCGCGACGGGGTGCCCTGGGAAGCTCGGCTGGATCGCTGGTGGCGTCGGTGTGCTCCTGGCGCTCCTCAAGCTCGCGCTGTTCGACGTCGTGCCCGAGGAGCTGGCCATCCTGTTCGTGGCGCTCCTCCTTCTCGGGGTGGTCGGGTGGACCCGCCGGGGCCGCGAGGGCCGGTCATGAGGCTCTTCCTCGCTGTATCTCTCGCCGTGGCCCTGGCGGGCTGCTCCAAGGGGCAGTCCGTGGAGGAGGGAGGGCCCACCGAGGCCTCACGGGCACTGGCCGACGAGCCCCCGACGTCGGGGGCGACGCCGACCACGACCGTCACCGCCCCCCAGCCCATGCCCGCCGCCGACCCCATGGGCTGGGCGGAGTCCAAGGAGGAGTCCAAGAAGGAGGCCGGGGGGGAGGCCAGGCCGGGGGCAGACGACTTCGGAGGCAAGGAGGACGCGGCGAAGGTGGCCCAGGAGGCCGTGAACGCGCGCCTGAGCGCCCTCGAGGGGCAGCAGGCGCAGGCCCCTGCCTTCCACAAGGGGGAGCTCGACTTTGCGCAGGGGGAGATAGACGGGACCCTCGCTCTCGGAGGCGATGGCGCCGGCTCCACGGCGAGCCTGGAGGCGAGGCGCATCGTGCAGATCGACGAGGCGAGGATCGTCGACGGTGACATGATCGCCGACGACGAGCCCCTGGAGGAGGCGCCCGAAGCGGAGAGCGAGGACACGGAGCGGAGCGCCCCCACGCCGCCAGAGAAGGCGCGCTTCACCGTCCACGTCCCGGACGCCGACAAGCGGTCCGAGACCGGCAAGAAGGGGCTGAAGGAAGATGACGGTGACGGCAAGGACGAGCGCCCCGCGTCCTTCCTGCCGCGCAAGCTCTACTTCGAGAACACGTACCTGGGCGGGGACGCGGCCTTCCGCGAGCAGATGCGGCGCCTGGACGAGTCGCTGGGCGGAGCGCCGCTGCCCCACACCCTCAGCCTCGGCTACGCGCAGCCCTTCGACCCGCCGGAGGACGCCGGCCTGTCGCTGACCGCGGAGCTGGATCGGCGCTTCCTGGAGCGGAGCGGGCGCGTCATCCTCCAGGTGGGCCTCCAGGGGAGCCTGCGCTACGGGTGGCGCCGCCCGCCGCTGGACGTGGTGCTGGTGCTCGACGGGCCCGCGCTGGCCGAGGACCCGGAGGTGGGGATCCAGGTGGCGGGCGAGCTGCTCGCCCAGCTTGGCCCTCAGGATCACCTGGCGGTCATCGTCGCCGGTCCGCGGCCCCGCGTGCTGGCGCCGCTGGGGCGCATCCGGTCCCTCCGGGGCGAGCTGGCGCTGGCCTTCGATGCCCTCGGTGCCATCCCGGCGTCCAGCGACGAGGCCCTGGCCGCGGCCATGACGCACGCGGGCGCGCTGCTGGAGAAGGCCACCGAGGACCGCGCCACGCTGCCCGGCACCCAGACGGTGCTGGTCGTCGCGCGGGGGCTGGATGGTGCGCGCGTGCAGCCTGCCCGCTCCGTCGCCCACGAGCTGACGCTGAAGGGCATGGTGACGTCCGTCATCGAGACGGGCCCCGGGGACGGGCTGTGGTGGGCGGTCAACGACGCCGGCTACGGCAACTACCACCAGGTCGCCGGGCGGGACCCGCGGGAGGCCGTGCGCGCCGAGCTGGAGTCCCTGTCGCGGGTTGTCGCGCGGCTGGTGCGCATCAACGTGCGGTTGGCGCCCGGCGTCGAGGCGGTCCGCATCCTGGGCAGCCGGGTGCTCGACGAGCAGGAGGTGGCGCGGGTCAAGGCGCGCGAGGTGGCCGCCGACCAGCACATCAGCCGGACGCTCGGGGTGGTCGCCGACCGGGGGGACGACGACGACGGCCTCCAGACGGTGATCCCGTACTTCTACGGGGGCGACAGCCACGTGGTCCTCATCGAGCTGTGGGTGGACAAGCCCGGGGCCATCGCCGACGTGACCCTGCGGTACAAGGACATGGTCAACCTGGGCAACGCGACGGCGCGGGCGAGCGTGGCGGCGCGGAACCTGCCGCGGGAGGACACGGCGGAGCAGCTCGCCGTGCGGCGCAACGTGCGGGGCTTCCGCATCGGCGAGGAGCTGGAGCACGCGTCGCTGCGCCTGAAGCGGGGCGACCTCCAGGGGGCGCGCACCTGGCTCGGCCGCGCCCGCGAGACGGCCGCCCACGCCCCGGCGTCGGACCGGGAGGTCATCGACGCCTTCGCCCAGGCGCTCGACGCGGGGGACCTGACGGCGGATCAGACCCGCCGCGACGCCGTCAGCGAATCCCTGTTCGTGGCGGGGCGGCGCAAGGTCGGCGACAACAAGGCCATGGAGAGGTAGATGAACCGCCTCGCGCTCGCCTTCTCTCTCGTGCTCGCCGGGTGCCTCTCGTCCAGCGACTCGAGCCCGCCCGCCTCGTCACCCAGCGCCTCCGAGCCACGGGCGGCGAGCGGCGAGAAGGCCGCTGAGGAGGCCCCCAAGCCCCAGGGCGGGTCCGCCGGGGACTGGGAGCTCCCCCCCGAGGAGCCCGAGCCCTTCGCCACCAACGTCGCCACTGTGGACGGGAAGTCCAAGGCCAAGGAGGCTCCCGCCGCCCCGGCTCCGCCGCCCGTGGTCGTCACGACCGACGGCTACCTGACGGAGCAGAAGCCCATGGACCTGCCCGCGACCATCGGCGCGGGGCAGCACGAGGTCGTGCTCCAGGTGCGGCGGGAGGCGGAGAAGAAGGTCCAGCAGGAGGCGGAGAAGGCCTCGATCATCGAGAAGGCCCCGGTCAACGAGGAGGACGAGTCCGGCGCCTTTGGCAAGCGAGACGAGTGGGACGACGACAAGGACCGGGGGCCCCGAGGTGAGCGCGCCCAGAACCAGGTCGAGGACGGCCGCTACCGCACCGTGGACAAGGGCGTCGCGGCGGGCCCACGCCGGAACGCGACCATGCGCGGCAAGGACACGGGCCTCGAGGATCTGGACCAGGCCGAGGTCACGGCGACGGAGCGCGAGGAGACCCGCCCCACCTCGTTCCTGCCCCGCAAGCTCTACTTCGAGAACACCTACCTGGGCGGTGACGCGGCCTTCCAGGAGCGGGCCCGGCGCCTGGACGAGGCGCTGGCCGAGCCTCTCCCCCACTCCCGCGCCCTGGGCTACGTGCAGCCCTTCGACCCTCCCGAGGACGCGGGCATCGGCGTGACCGTGGACGTGGACAAGCGGTTCCTGGAGCGGCCCGGGCGCGTCCTTCTGCAGGTGGGTCTCCAGGGGAGCCAGCGGTACGGCTGGCGGCGTCCGCCCCTCGACGTGGTGCTGGTCATCGACGGCCCGGCCCACAACGAGGACCCGGAGATGGCCTTCGCGGTGGCCAGCGAGCTCCTGACCCAGCTCGGCCCTCAAGACCACCTGGGAGTGATCGTCTCAGGGCAGCGGCCGCAGGTGCTCGCCCCCCTCGGCCGCATCAGGACGCTGCGGGGCCCCCTCGCCCAGGCCTTCGACGCGCTGGGCACGGTCGCGGGCTCCCCGGACGGCGCCCTCGCAGGGGCCATGGAGATGGCCGGCGACCTGCTCGGGCGCGCGGCCGAGGACCGCACCACGCTGCCGGGCACCCAGACGGTGCTGGTGGTCGCTCGGGGCCTCGACGGCGGGCGGGTCGGGCCGGCGCGCCAGGTCGCGCACGCGCTGACGTTGCGGGGAATGGTCACCTCCGTCATCGAGACCGGCGCTGGCGCGGGCCTCTGGTGGGAGGTCAACGACGCAGGCTACGGCAACTACCACCGCCTGGAGGGGCGCGACCCGCGGGAGGCGGTGCGTACGGAGCTGGAGGCCCTGTCCCGCGTGGTCGCCCGCCTCGTGCGGGTCAACGTCCGCCTGGCGCCGGGGGTCGAGGCCATCCGCATCCTGGGCAGCCGCGTGCTCGACCAGCAGGAGGTGGCGCAGGTCAAGGCCCGCGAGGTGGCCGCCGACCAACACATCAGCCGCACGCTGGGGGTAGTCGCAGATCGCGGGGACGACGACGACGGCCTCCAGACGGTCATCCCCTACTTCTACGGCGGCGACAGCCACGTCATCCTGCTGGAGCTGTGGGTGGACAAGCCAGGGCCGATCGCCGACGTGACCCTGCGCTACAAGGACATGGTCAACCTGGGCAACGCCACGGCGAGGGCGAGCGCCGCCGTGCGCAATCTGCCCAGGGAGGAGACACGGGAGCAGCTCGCCGTGCGCAAGAACGCCCGCGGCTTCCAGGTGGGGGAGGCCCTGGAGCACGCGTCGCTGCGCCTGGGCCGCGGCGACCTGGGCGGAGCGCGCTCGTGGCTGGAGCAGGCGCGCGCGGCGGCGGAGGCATCCCGTGTGGATCGCGAGGTGGTCGACGCCTTCCTCGCCGTGCTGGACCGCGGTGACCTGGGGTGGGACACCGGCCGTCGCAGCCTCGTCACCCAGTCGCTCTTCGTCGCCGCGCGGCGGAAGGTGGGCGCGTCGGCCCAGCGGGCAATCAACGAATGAACACGGCCTCCCGGCGGGCGCCCCAGCCCCCCGGGGCATCCTCGAAGACGCCGGCCACTTCGGTACCGCACGCGGCGCAGGCGCTCCCCCGGAGCTCCCACCGCACCATCCGGTACCAGTCGCGCTGGATGACGACGGCGCCGCAGCCGGGGCAGAGCGTGGCGTCGCCCTCGGGATCGCGGACGTTCCCCGTATACACGTAACGGAGGCCGTAGCCGCGGGCGATGTCCCTGGCGCGTCGTAGCGTGGCGGGCTGTGTCGCCCGCACGTCCTGCATCTTGAAGTCCGGGTGGAAGCCCGTGAAGTGCAAGGGGACGTCGGGGCCGAGGTGCTCGGCGAACCAGGCGGAGAGGCGGTGGAGCTCCTCGTCGGTGTCGTTGTGGCCGGGGATCAGCAAGGTGGTCACCTCCAGCCAGACGTCGGTGCTCCGGTGAATCCACTCCAGGGTCTCCAGGACTGGCGCCAGGTGCGCAAAGCACAGCTTCTCGTAGAAGGTCTCCGTGAACGCCTTGAGGTCCACGTTGGCCGCGTCCATGTGGGAATAGAACTCGTCTCGGGCCTGCTCCCCGATGTAGCCGGCGGTGACCGCGACCGTCCGCACCCCCCGCTCGTGGGCGGCTATCGCCGTGTCGATTGCGTACTCCGCCCAGATCACGGGGTCGTTGTAGGTGAAGGCCACGCTCCGGCAGCCGGTGCGCGCGGCGGCGTCCGCGATCTGCTCCGGCAGCGCGAGATCCGACAGGCGCGCCACCTCGCGCGACTTGGAGATGTTCCAGTTCTGGCAGAAGCGGCACCCCAGGTTGCAGCCCGCGGTGCCGAAGCTCAGGACGGGCGTGCCGGGCAGGAAGTGGTTGAGCGGCTTCTTCTCGATGGGGTCGATGCAGAAGCCCGTGCTGCGCCCCCAGGTGGTCAGCACCATGCGGTCGCCCTGGCGCTGCCTCACGAAGCAGAAGGCCCGCTGCCCGTCATGGAGGCGGCAGTGGCGGGGGCAGAGGTCGCACTGCATGCGGCCGTCATCCAGCAGGTGCCAGAAGCGCCCCTCTCGCCCCTCCGCCTGGATCTCGCCCATGGCGCCTCCTACTTGCAGGCGGCGAGCAGCGCCTCCACCGCCCCGGGGATCTTCCCTCCGAAGTCCTCCTTCTTCTGCCATGCATCAAAGACAGGATAGAGCGCCTGCGCGAGGGCACCGAGGCCCGAGAGGCCGCAATCGAAGGAGGCGACGCAGGCGGCCGCCTCCGCCGGCGTCACGTCGTCGAGGCCCTTGGCCGCCGCGCAGCCATCCTCCACCTGGCCGTCCGGGTCGGCGACGATGGACTCGCACTGGGCCGCGTACTGGGCGAACTGGGACCCGCCGAAGGGGACCTCGCCGGCGCACTGGTCGAGCTTGTCGCAGGTGGCGCCGAGGAGCGCGAAGCACGCGGCGGTGCCTCCGGGGGCGGGGCCCGTGTCGGGGGCCGCGACGTCCGGCGCGCCGACGTCGGCGACGTCCGGCGGGAGCGCCACGTCCAGCGGGGAGCCCGCGTCCACGGGGCCACCGTCGCTGGGGCCGCCGTCCTGGGCGGGTCCGGCGTCGGGCGTCCCCCCAGCGTCCTCGGCCGCATCGATGAGGGCGCCCGCGTCCGGCGAGGCCGCGTCCTGCACGGTGATGTCGTCGGAGGTGCCGTCCCAGCCGCCGTCCAGGGCGCCCAACTCCCCATCGGGGTCCCCGCCGAGCTTCTTCAAGATGAGCGCGTCCGACACCGCCGGGCCGTTCACCTGGTCGTCGCTGACGTCGACCCCGCCCCCGGACACCACGGCCCCCGAGTCGGGGCAGGCGGCCAGCAAGAAGACGGAGAGAGCGAAGAGGCGGACAGGCTTCATGTGCGGCTCCTGTGAGGGCCCTCGGTGCGGGGCAGTCAGAGCCCCGGATTCTACACCGGTTGCCCCAGGACGCAACGAAGCTCCCCCAACGCTCAGGCGCTGAACGAGGAGCCGCACCCGCAGGTCTTCGTGGCCTTGGGGTTGTTGAAGTGGAAGCCCGAGAAGCTGAAGGTCTCCACGTAGTCCACCGTGGTGCCCTCCAGGTACTGGTAGCTCATGGAGTCCACGTACACCTTGAGGCCGTCCAGCTCGGTGACGAGGTCGCCCGGCTTCTCGGCCTCCTCGAAGTCCATGTCGTAGCTGAAGCCCGAGCAGCCGCCGCCGACGACCATGACCCGGATGCCGCAGGTGTCCAGGCTCTCCTTGCGCGCCATCTCCTTGACCTTCTCTACCGCCGCCGTCGTGAACTCGATCATTCCTCGCTCCTTGGTGCAATCCGTCTCTCGAAGCACGAGACTTTACGCGCCGCAATCGTCCAGTCAACTCGGACTTCGTCGCACCGTGTTCAACAAGCGCCGCCGCGACGGGCATCCCGCGTCAGTCGCCGAAGGGCTCCGTCACCGGGTCGGGCAGGGGCTTGCCCTCCAGCACGGCGATGGCCGCCACCTTTGCGGCCTTCACTGGGGCGCTCCTCTCCCGCACCGTCGCCCGGCGCAGCTCCCCGAGGCGCGCGTCGAAGTCCTGACCCAGGCGCACCGAGTTGTGAAACGAGGCGATGGCCGCCGAGCGCTCGTGGAGCTGCGCGAAGCACAAGCCCATCTGGCGCCACCCCAGCATGTCGTCGGGGACGATGCCCAGCAGCGCATAGAGCATGTGGAGCGCCTCCACGAAGCGCCCCCGCTGGAGCGCGACGCTGACCCCCTGCCGGAGCGCCCCGACGTCATAGGGGGCCTGGAGGATGGCCCGCGCAACGACATTGGCCGCCTGCTCCCGCTGGCCTGCCTTGGCCAGCTCCCGGGACCGCTCCACCGGCCGGTCCACGCTGGGCTGCTTGCCAGACGCGGCGAGCACCTTGGCGTGCACGTCCCGCAGCACGTCAGACTTGATGGCCAGCACCACCGGGTCGCCGTCGTAGTGGTCGATGAGCTCGTCGATGAGCCGCCGCTTGACCACCTCGTCCTGGTACTTCACGAAGCGGGGCGGCTCCTCGACGAAGCGCTGCCCATCCCACGACAGGACCTTGTCGACGAAGGTCCACAAGTGCGAGAGGCCCCGGCGGCTCACCAGGTGCCGCACGACCAGCTCGAAGCGGCCGTCCTTGTCCAGGTCCATCAGGTGCAAGGAGTCGGGCGGCCGCGTCACGAAGCGCTGCAGCTCCCGCCGGGCATCGAAGGCCAGCACGGCCCAGGAGGTGTAGAAGTCCGCGGTGCCCGCCCTGGCGCTCAGGATCGCGTCCACGCGCCCGTCGCCATCCAGGTCCCGCAGGTCCTCGACCTGATACGTCTCGCCCGGCAGCTCCTGGGAGTGGAACAGCAGCTCCCAGCGCGGGCCGCGGCGGGCCAGCAGCGTGGCACCGTACTGTGTCCGGCCCCGTGCCGCCTCGCCGACCGCGGCGAGGAGCACCTCCGGCGTCCCGTCCCCGTCCAGGTCGGCGCGCCAGCCGGCCACCAGCTCCGAGATGGGGCGGCGCCCGTGATCGTGGCTCAGCTCGTCGAGGGTGGTCGGCACGCCGGTGCGCCCGGTCTTCATCCAGTTTGTGCCATGGAAGCGCCACAGGACGACGCCGGGCTCCTTGGCCAGCGCCACCACGTCCGCGGGTGGCATGACGAAGGAGGCGCCGTCGTTCATGCCGTACTCGGTGGCATCCAGGGTGGGGACACCCAGGGCGGCGCTGGCTGGGGGGGCGCCCCGGGCCGTGCTGCCAGGCCCGAGGGCGACCGCGAGCAGAGCGACAAGCGCCAGGACGCGCCGCACCATGCGCTACTCGCTGCGCTCGGCGCGCCTGCCGGCCCGCCGCTCCTCACGGCGGCGCTGCTGCTCCAGCTCCGCCGCCGCCGTCTTGCGCCCGAGGACGAAGCCGAGCACCAGGCCGACCAGAACCATCAGGGGGATGTAGAAGATGTGGGAGCTGGTCATCGGGTCTGTCCGATGTGGCGGTCCAGGCGCTCCTCGAGCTGCTCGACCTCACGCTCCAGGCGGACCTGCGAGCGGCGCACGAAGAGCAGCCACGCGAACAGCGCCACCCAGATGAACAGATAGGCGCCGATGAGCAGGGGGCCGCCGGGGACGGACTCCTTCTCGGCGCTCCCCTTGGACGGCTGGACGACCACCGAGGTCGCCCCCTGTGCGCCCTGCCCCGCCGGGGCTGCGACCTCCGACTCTGCGGGAGCGCCCTCGGCCCCCTGGCTCTCGTTCTCTGGCACGTCTGCTCCTCGGTTCCTCAGTGCTCCCCTTGAATGGCGTTGGCCTCCATGTCGAGCGCCAGCGCCTCGATGCGATCTTCGAGCCTCCGCACCTTGATCCGCGTCCAGATGGTGACCACGGCGAGCAGGAGCACCGCGACCAGCCCCAGGAAGAAGGTGGTCCGCATGTCCGGGTG
This sequence comes from Myxococcales bacterium, assembly GCA_045863395.1. Classification (GTDB taxonomy): domain Bacteria; phylum Myxococcota_A; class UBA9042; order JABWCM01; family BTVJ01; genus BTVJ01. Next base: position 143,046 of record BTVJ01000008.1, on the reverse strand, counting down.
CTGGAGGCCGCCGCTCTCGCCGTACACCACGTCTTTGGGGTGGGTGCCGCCCCAGCGCTCCACGGCGATGTGGATGAGATACCAGGCCGGGGCCCCGATGAGCCCGAGGCCGGCCGCCACCCGCCGCGCGAAGCCGCGCTCGCCCGCGAAGCCGCGGACCGTCAGGTAGCCGATATAGATGAACACCGTGAGCAGGGTCAGCGTGAGCCGCGGCTCCCAGCTCCAGTAGGCGCCCCAGGCCTTCCGCGCCCAGAGCGGCCCCGAGACGAGCACGATGACCCCGAACAGGACCGCCACCTCCGCGCACGCCGCAGCCGCCGCGTCGACCCGGTCGTCGGACTTGAGCAGGTAGGCCAGCGACAGGACGGACGTGAGCACGAACAGCACGCCCATGGCGATGGCAAAGGGCACATGGAAGTAGAAGATCTTCTGGACGATGCCCATGGTGCGCTCGGTGGGAGCGACGAAGAACACCCAGGTCATGGCGGTGAGCGTGGCGGCGAGCGCCAGCGTCCACGCGGCGCCGAAGGGGCTCAGCAGCGCCCTGCCCGCCTCCACCAACGGCGGGCCACCCTTGTGTACTTGGGCCATCTACTCCACCCACATCCGCTCGAAGAGCCAGACCGACAGTACCACGAAGACGAGATCGAACGCCAACAGCAGGCGCGCCCACTCCACGACCTCGTCGGTGGGATAACCGTTGAGGATCCCGCTGGTTGCCTTGACGCCCCCGATGATCACCGGCACGACCACCGGGTAGACCACCAGCGGCAGGAGGACCTCCTTCATGCGCGCCCGCACCAGCATGGCCGCAAACAGGGTGCCCACGAAGCAGAAACCCACGGTGCCCGCCAGGAGGACCAGCAGGAGCAGCGCCGGGCGGTCCACGGAGAGATCGAAGAACAGCAGGATCAGGGGGACGGTCAGCAGCTCCATCACCAGCGTGAACAGGAGGTTGCCGAGGGACTTGGCGAGGAAGATGGCCTTGGGCCCCGCCGACGAGAGCATGAGCGCGCTCATGCAGTCGTTCTCCTGCTCCCGGTCGAACAGGCGGTTGAGCCCCAGGGTGCCGCTGAAGATCACGGTCACCCAGAGGATGCCGGGGGCGTAGGCCCGGGCCCGGTCGTCGTCCACGTAGAAGGCGAAGGAGAAGATCACCACCGTGAGCACGGCGAACAGGCCCATGGTGAGCAGGACCTCCTTGGTCCGCAGCTCCACGAGCAGGTCCTTGCGGAGGATGGTCCCCACGTGCCGGGCCCCATCGACGGCCCGCCCCAGCGCGCTCACGGGTGCTCCTCGATGCGCCCGCCGTGCAGGCGCAGCATGCGGTCCGAGAGCTGGGCGAGCGTGTCCGCCTCATGGCTGATCACGGCGACGATGCGCCCGCGCGTCCGCTGCCCGGCCACCAGATGAAGCAGCCGCGCCTTGGTGTCCGTGTCGAGCCCCGTGGTCGGCTCGTCGAGGAGCCACAGCGCAGGGTCCTGCACCAGGACGCGCGCAAAGGCCAGCCGCTGCACCATGCCGCGGGAGCAGTGCTTCACACGGCGGCGGCGGGCGCCCCACATGTCCACCGCCTCCAGGGCCTCGCGGACGCGGTCGTCCAGAGCTGCCCGCAGCCCGTAGAGGCGCCCGAAGAAGGTGAGGTTCTCGAGGCCGTCCATGTCCGGGTAGAGGAAGGACTTGTGCCCCAGGAGCCCGATACGGCTCCGCAGCGCCGTGCGGTCCCAGTCGCCGGCGGGGACGTCGTCGAACAGGAGCTGCCCGCGGGACGGGGCCACGAGCGTAGAGAGAAGCGAGAACAGCGTCGTCTTGCCCGCGCCGTTGTGCCCCGCGATACCGGTCACCGTCCCGGCCTCGAGGCGCAGAGACACGTCGTGCACGGCGAAGCGGCGCTCGTAGATCTTGCTGACGCCGCGGGCCTCGACGGACCGGAGCGCCCCGGTCATGCGGAGGGCTCCCCGCGCCTCGTGACCCGGGCCCGCAGGAACGCGATGGCGAGCACGACGGCGCCCGCGACCATGAAGCCCGTCGCGGCCCACCGCCCGATGCGCCCGTGGACGGGCAGGTGCCGCAGGGTCAGGGTCACCTCCGCCCCCGTCTCAAGCGGGTCGATGGCCTTGAGCATCAGGACCCGGTCCCGGCCCTGGTCCGCGTCGGCCCCCACGGCGGGCACGGACAGCCGCAGCTCCGGGAACAGGCGCGGCGAGCGCGCCAGAGTGAAGAGGAGTGAGCGGATGGGGACCTCCTCTGCCCGAACCCCGACCGTCATGTCGTCTGCCGGGTAGTCCAGGGGGTAGCCGATGCGCACGTTCACGCTCTCGCCGGGGGGGATGAGGCCCCGGTAGGCGAAGCCGCCCCCCTCCGTGGACACGCGGCCCATGTCAGGCGACACGCCCACGCGGGTGTGCTTGGTGGCCTGCGGAGGCATGAAGCCGCGGGAGACGACGCCCCCCATGGCCACGGGTCCAACCAGGGGCAGGTGCACGGGCCGCTCGCGGGACGCCAGATCGATGGCGACCGGTGACGTGTTGATCAGCGTCCAGCTCAACCGGACGGTCAGCGCGCCCTCCTCGACTGCCAGATCCACGCGGCCGTCCATGGAGAGGGCGTCGATGTCCTCCGTGGTGTCCCAGGTGCGGATCACCCACTCGCCGCCGGTGCGGCTCCCGAGGGAGAACCGCGTGGTCCCCACCACCGCCATCACGCGCGTCGTGGACCCCGATGGCACCTGGATGCGTCCGAGCCGCGCCGCGCCGTCGGGGCCCGTCACCGCGCTCCACACGGCCAGCGCCACGGCCTCGTCCCGCTGCCCCTCGATGGCCTCCGCGATGATCCGCACGCCCGCGCGGGGGCCCCGGGCGCCGGTGGCGTCCGTGTGGATGACCCGCACCACCGCGTCCGTGTTGGCCGGGAACGGATCCCCGGCGCGGGCTCCCCCCGGCGTCATGCCGTCGATGGGTGGGTGCCCGGGTGGCATCTCCTGCGCCCGGACGCTGCCCCCCCATCCCACCAACGCGATGGCGACGAGGAGCGCCCTCGCGCCCTTCTCCAGCTCGCGCAGGGATCGGATCACCTCGACGGCCCGCTGCTCGTACCAGGTCCGCAGCTCGTCGTAGTCCTCGGCGCTCAGCTTGCCCATCTCCAGATCGTTCTCGAGCTCCTTCAAGGACGCGAGGCAGCGCTCCCGCTCGTCTCGGAGGTGCACGATGCGCACGTCCTCCGCCGAGTGCGTGCGCCCGCGGACAGCCCGCGAGGCAGCGAGGACCAGCCGCGCCACTTGGTAGCCCGCCAGGACCAGCACGAGAGCCAGCGCGATGGGGATGAGGAGGTACATCGGGAGGAGCCTCGGTGGGGTCAGTCGTCGCGCTCTTCGAGCTCGTCCTTGAGCAGGCGCCGGTCCGCCTCGCTGAGCTGCGGCGCGGGAGGCGCAGCCGCGGCCGCCGCCCGCCGCCGCTTCATGCCCGCCATGACGGACACGAAGGTGACGGCCGCCCCGCCGATGACCACGGCGGGCACCACCCAGCTCAGGGCCTTCTGCGGGTCCGCGTCCAGGTCGTCCACCGTGTAGGGGGCCTGCCCCTTGGGCCGCGCGGCGTTGACGGAGGCCAGGTAGACGCCCTTGGCCTGCTCACGGTCGAAGCCCTCGGCGAGCAGCACCTTGAACCGGGTCTTCCACGACTTGGAGTTGCCGCAGGACAGCGGGCACTTGGACAGGGCCATGCCGCCCGTGCAGCCGCAGGTGCACACCATGCGACCGAAGATGTGGTGAAAGTCCGCCTCGCCGAAGCGCAGGAGCCGCTCGTTGGCCGGGTCGCGGTGCAGGAAGCCCTCCAGGACACGGTGCATGGCGTCCCGGGGCGGCAGGGCCCGGAGGCGGGCGAGGTCATCATCCAGGCGGGCCCGCAGCTCCTCGCCCGACGCGGTCGCGCACTCCAGCAGAGGCTCGTCGCGGATCGTGTAGCCGCCGGGCTTCCGGTCGGGGCAGCGCAGCGCCTCGAGCAGTCGCGTCCGGGCGTCCTCGACGGTGGTGATGCCGTCGTCGGGCAGCGCGACCAGCGGGATCTCGTCGCCGTGGCCCTCCTCGAAGGCCTCGTCCTGCGCTGCCGCCGGGTGGGGCACGAGGAGGACACCGGCGATCAGCGCGGCCCCGGCGCCCCGCGCCAGGCCCGTGATGCTGCGCGGGAGCAGGCAGATCAGCGCGCCGATGATCATGATCAGCGTGCCGGCCCAGAGAAATGAGACCAACGGAAACACCACGGCCAGCAGGTTGATGAACGGTTGACCCGCGGCAGGGCGCATGGCCAGGTAGAGGTCCTCCAGGACCTTGGACTGGATGGCGATCTCCGTGGTCGGCGTGCCGTGCTTCTTGTAGAAGCGCACCTCGGGGTACAGCAAGGACCCCACCCCGGCGGGCACGATCTCGACGGCGCCGGTGTCCGGGTCCATCCAGCCCCCGACCACGTCACGAAGCAAGGGCTCCCCCTCGGCGCGAGCGAGCCAGGCGTCCCGCGCGTCCACGGTCGGGAAACGCAGCGCCAGCAGGGGCGAGCCGGGCACGAAGGACGCCTTGACCGTCCCGCCCTGATCCTCGAAGAACTCCCGGACGTTGCGCGCCGTCTTCATCATGAGCTGGGGCACGACCGCCACCGCGTCCATGTCCCGGAGCTGGAGCTGGAGCTCCGCCTTGTCCTTCGGCGCGTCGAGCACCTCGAAGGCCGTGAGCAGGTAGCTCCGGACGTACAGATCCTCCTGCACGCGGCGGCGGTGCTCCTCGTTGCCGAAGCGCAGCCGCACCGCCGGGTTGCCGCGGAAGGTCTCCACGTGGAAGGGCACGAGCCCAGCGGACTCCAGGCGGCCCGCCAGGGCGTCCACCGCGGCCTGGGGGACCGTCTTCTCCCCCTCCAGCGCCACCATGGTCGCCTTGGACGACACGTAGGCCCCGTCGGCGTGCCAGATGTCGTCGGAGCGGGCGAAGGTCACATGGTAGCCGCCGACGGCGATGCGGTCCCCCGGGTAGAGGGGCTGCTCGGGGAGCTCGTCCTTGAAGACGGCGCCCGCGAAGGCGATGAAGCACATCACGACGCCCAGGTGGATGATGTAGCCCCCATAGCGGCGCGGCGTGCGGATGGTGAGGAGCATCAGGTTGAACACGAAGGCGCCACCCGCCTTCGACTGCCGGAGCCGCGTCCCCCGCCAGAACTCGGTGCCCACGGTCGCCACCACCAGGGCCGAGAAGAAGAAGGCGAGGAATGCATAGACGTCTGCACGCCCGAGGGAGTCGGCCCAGCGCCCGTAGGCGTCCCCGAGGGTCACGACCGGCATCGCGGGCGCATCCCCCGCGTCGCCCTTCATGACCAGGAGCTTTCCCACGAAGGCGTTGGCGTCGTCGAACCAGCGCGCGAAGGCATCGGCCACCATGGAGGACCGAAGCTCGGTCACGCGGAGGACCCCCCAGGCGATGGCGCCCAGGACAGACACCACCGAAGACCAGAGCAGCGGCTTCTGCAGGTTGGTGCGGAAGTTCTTGCGGGTCGCCTTGCGCCAGGAGATCACCGGCCCGATGCCCGTGAGCAGGAGCAGGAGCAGCCCGATGGGGACCATCACACGGTTGAACCAGGGTTCGTTGAGGATCACGGCCTGGGTGAGCTGCTCCATGGGGCCGAGCAGCCCGCCGAGGGTCGCGTTGTAGAGCCCCACCACCTTGTTGTACCCGCTCTGGAACGTCTCCGCTTCGCTGACCTTGCTGAACAGCGTCCCCCACAAGACCACGAAGGCGCTCCCGAGGAGCAGGATGTTGTTGAGGACGAAGAAGCTCTCCCGGGACAGGAAGTGGTCGATGCGGGCGTCGGGCGCCATCTCCCGCCAGCGGTACGCCAGCGCGACGGTGGACACCGTGCCGATGACCACCATGTACCAAAGGAAGTACATCGACAGCTTGGAGTCCGCGAAGGCGTGGATCGAGTCGATGAGCTGGCTGCGCGTCAGGAAGGTGCCGAAGATGGTCAGCAGGAACGTGAGCAGCACCAGGAAGAAGTTCCAGCGCCGCAGCATGCGCCGCCGCTCCTGGATCATCACGGAGTGGAGGAAGGCCGTCGCCGTGAACCAGGGAATGAGCCCCGCGTTCTCGACCGGGTCCCACATCCAGTAGCCGCCCCAGCCGAGCTCCTCGTAGGCCCATGCCCCCCCGAGGATCAGCCCCGTCGTCAGGAACACCCAGCAGACGATGGTCCAGGTGCGAGTGTCCTGGGTCCACTCGTCGTCGAGGCGCCCGGTGATCAGGGCCGCGAGCCCGAAGGCGAAGGGCAACGTGAACGCGATGAAGCCCGTGAGCAGGCTCGGCGGGTGGATGGTCATGGTCGGGTTCTGGAGCAGGGGGTTCATGCCCTGCCCGTCCTCCGGCCCCGCGAAGGTCAAGAACTGCTCGAAGGGGCTCGCCTCGAAGACCATGAGAATATAGAAGAAGAGCAAGGCGCTCATCAGGATGCCCGTCGTCCACGCCATGTAGACCGGCTCCTTGTGCCGGTTCTGCGTGACGGCGATGGCGCTGAAGGCCCCGAGCACGGTGACCCACAGGAGCAGCGCGCCCTTCTCGCCCCCCCAGAACGCCGCGAGCACGTAGGCCGTGGGCATGTCCACGTCCGTATACGTCGCGATGTACATGTTCTTGAAGTCGTGGCTCAGCAGCGACTGGATCATCACCGCCGCCATGCCCGCGTTGAGCAGACAGACGGCGTAGACCCCGTAGCGAGCCGCCCGCATGAGGTCGAGGCTCTTCACCCGAGCCCCGATGAACGCGACCACCACGGTGGCCAGCGTCGTCAGGAACGTGATGTGGAGGATGAACTGACCGGTCTGCTGCATGAGGCCCCGGGAGGGTCAGTTCTGGGCCTTGTGACCGTTGTTGTACTTCTGCTCGTAGTACTTGCCGGCCTGCTCCTCGGTCATGCCCTCTTCCTGGTATCGGGAGGGGCACTTCACCGTGATGTTGCTGCTCTGGAGCACGCCGTTCTCTTGCAGTCGGCCGAGCGCGATGACCTCGCGCCCCTCGGCGAAGGGGTCGGGGAGCAGGCGCTTGGTGAAGTGGACGGTCAGGTTGTTGCCCTTCTCGTCCTGGATGTCGAAGTGGAAGGACCCGTCCTCGGTCGTGCCCTTGAGGGACCCGGGAGCGATGATGCCCGAGACCTTGATCTCACGCTGCACGTAGTCCTGCTTGTTGGCGAGCACCTCGGCGATCTGCAGGTCGTAGGCCCCCTGACTGGAGCCGATGATCAGGACGGCGCCGCCCAGCACGATGGCGCCGATGATCAGCGGGAACGCAGACCTCTTGCCCTTCGCCTTGACGGGGGGCGTCGGATCGCTCTGTGCCATGTCGGCCTCCCAGGTGTGGCGCGCCTGCCGCGCGCAATGACCACCCTTCTAGTCCAGATTCCGGAGCGGTGTCAAACCGCCGAGCGTCCCCCGCCTGCAAGCTGCCGCGCGTGTTGAACAACAGGCGGCGCAGGGAGCTTCCCGGGCGGCGGCGGCCGGTGCTCCCTCGCAGCCCGGAGCGCGTTGACACGGGCGTCCGGTCGCGGTACATGGCCCGCCACGTCGCAGGACGCGACCCGACCCTCAAAGGAGCTCCACCATGCTCGACTCGCTCGTGAGCAACATCAAGAAGCAGGCCACCAAGGCCATGTCCTCCCCGGCGGCGCGCAAGGTCCTGAACGACCCGCGCTTCCAGCGCGCGGTCTTGAAGGCGATCAACGTGCGCGCCGACGTCCACAAGACCATCGAGGGGCGCGTGCAGGGCTTCGCGACCAGCTACAACCTGGTCACCCGCTCGGACGTGGCGAAGCTGCGCCGCACGATCCGCGAGCTGGAGACCACGGTCGCCAACCTCAAGAAGCAGCTCGACAAGCAGGCGTCGGCGACTGCTGCGACCGTCGCCAGTGGGGCCGCTGCGCCCGAGGCGGCGCCCGAGGGGGCCGAGGAGCGCCCGACGCGCCGCCGCCCCCAGCGCCGGGAGGAGGCGTGAGCGAGCCGCTCGCGCCGAAGCCCGTCTCGGCGTCCCGGGTCCACAAGACGGAGCACGTCCTCCCGTCGGACACCAACGCCCTCGGCACCGTGTTCGGCGGCACCGTGTTCTCGTGGATCGACATCGCGGCGGCCATCGCGGCCCAGCGCCACGCGCGCCGCGTCGTGGTGACGGCGAGCATCGACGCCCTCGACTTCGTCGCTCCGGTGCGGCAGGGCCACATCGTGGAGCTGCGCGCGGCGGTCAACTACGCGGGCCGGACCTCCATGGAGGTCGGCGTCCGCGTGGACTCCGAGGACCCGCTGACCGGCGAGCGCGCCCACACGGCCAGCGCCTGGCTGACCTTCGTGGCGCTCGACGAGCACGGACAGCCCACGCCGATCCCTCCGGTGCTCCCGGAGACGGACGAGGACCGGCGCCGCTACTCCGAGGCCCAGGAGAGGCGCCGGCTCCGCGCCGAGCGCCGCGGCCGCAAGCCCGCTGCCTGACGGCCACCTTGCGCCGATCCTTCGCGCCTCGACGGAGGCTCGTCGCCGCGGTACCCTCCCGCAACATCTCAAACCCCGAGGAGTGAGCCCATGCTGCTTGCGCTGTCCGTCGTCGTCATGCTGTCCGCGCCCCCGACCCAGGCCCACTGCGTCGATGCGTGGCCCAAGGCCACCAGCCCCGCGAAGGAGGTGACCCAGGGCTGCATCGACCTGCTCCTCAAGACCGCCTACGGCCCCAAGGTAGACGCCGAGGCGCTCTCGCTGGACCCCGGCTACGGCCACCCCATCGAGCTGGAGCTGACCGGTGAGGAGCTCAAGGCCATCGCGCGCCACGTCTCGGCCGTCTGCCCGGGCGAGGGAGATGACTGGCGTTGCACCCGCGCCAGCGAGTACGTCGAGGGCATGGCCGGCCGCAAGATGAGCCTCTTCGAGAGCGCGGTCATGGACGACTTCGCGGGGGCGCTCCAGACCGTGCTGCGCGGCGAGGCGCTGGGCAAGGGCGACCTGTGCCCGAGCGAGCCGGCCTGCTACACCCCTCTGACCCTCTGGAAGCTCCGCAACGCGTCCTACGCCCGCCACGGCTACAAGTTCGAGAAGGAGGACCTCAACCGCTTCTTCTACGACCCACGCCCGGACGGCATCGGGCAGACCTCGACGGAGGTCCCGTCCAACCTGCTCCCGCTGCCCCGCGGAGAGTCCAAGGACGTGAAGCTCACCCCGGTCGACCAGAAGAACGTCAAGCTCATCCAGGAGGCCGAGAAGCGCGCGCTGAGCCGCTCGCGCTAGGGTCCAACGACGGCCCGGTGGGACGGTCCCACGAGACCCTCTGGACCGCCGCGCTCCGTCAACACAGTGGGAAATTCTGCTACACCCGCCCCCCGCTTCGGCGCCACCATTCCCATACAATCGAGCGGTTGCACGACTGGCCTGCGAATTGCAGCCCTGGCTTCTGGATCATTCCATCGCCGCACCGCGGCACGGAGGAGAACATGAGGATCCACGGACTGAGAGGGCTCGCGCGGGTGCTGGTGCTCCCGCTCGCGCTGGGGCTGGCCGCGTGCGGTGAGAGCGACGGCGACCACACCGGCGTAGACAAGGGGCCCGGCGGCACCACCGAGCCCGGCGACCACATCAAGACACCAGACACACCATCCAACGGCTTGCTGACCATCGACGAGGCAAAGATCACCGCCACGGTGGACGGCAAGAACCTCGTCGTCTCCATCCCCGCCCTGGCCATGGTGGCCTCGGCCAAGGGGACGCTGACGGCGAGCATCGTCGAGGTGGACGGCGCCAAGGTCGCGTCGTCCATCACGGTGCACTACGACATCGCCGAGGGGCAGACCAAGGCCCTGGAGGCGACCCTGGCCCTGCCCGAGAGCGCCACGTCACAGCCGGCCCTGGCGGCCTGGGTGCTGCGCGTCGAGCAGAAGGGCGACAAGCCCCTGAAGGTGACCCGCAGCCTGCTGCACCTCGTGCCCCCGTATGAGGTGGTGCTCGAGGGGCCGAAGACGCTGCTCGCAGGCAAGGGAGCGGCCTACCGCGTCCTGGCCAACGACCCCATCGGCCACGGCCCGCTCGAGGGCGTGCCCGTCAAGCTCACCCTGACCGACGAGGCCGGCAAGGCGACGGTGCTGGAAGGCATCACCGGCATGACCGGCGACGCGATCTTCGACGTGACCCTCCCCACGCCTGGGGAGATGGAGGTCGTCGCGGAGGGCAAGGCGCAGGGCACCATGGCGGTCGTCGCCGACACGATCACGGTCTCGGAGAAGGGCCGCAAGGTGCTCCTCACCACCGACAAGCCCCTCTACCAGCCCGGCCAGACCATCCACATGCGGGCGCTTGCCCTGGAGAAGCCGGGCCTCGCCCCCGTGGCGGACAAGCCCGTGACCTTCGAGGTGGAGGACGGAAAGGGCAACAAGATCCACAAGGTGAGCATCGACAGCGACCAGTACGGCATCGCCGCGACGGAGCTCAAGCTGGCGACCCTGGTCAACATGGGCACCTTCAAGGTCCGCGCGATCCTCGACGACGTGGTCACCGAGAAGGCCGTGACCGTCAGCCACTACGTGCTGCCGAAGTTCAAGCTGGGCGTGGGCCTCGACCAGTCCTGGTACATGCCGGCCGCGACGGTGACCGGCCTCGTGGACGCCGACTACTTCTTCGGCAAGGTGGTGGCCGGCGCCGACGTGAAGATCGTGGCCCAGAGCTACGACGTGTCGTGGTCCACCTTCCAGGAGGTGAGCGGGACGACCAACGCCGACGGCCACTACGGCTTCACCCTCACCCTGCCGCCGAGCCTCGTGGGCCTGCCCCTGGAGGGCGGCGACGCGCTCGTTCAGCTCATCGTGACGGTGACGGACAAGGCGGAGCAGGTCGTCGAGAAGTACGTGCCGGTCGTGGTCAGCGCCAGCGCCCTCAAGGTGGTGGCCGTGCCCGAGGCCGGCGTGCTGGTGCCCGGCACCGAGAACCTGGTCCACCTCTTCGTGACGGACCCGCTGGGCGCGCCGCTGGCTGGGGCCTCCATCGCGGTCGAGGGCACGTGGCTGCCGTCTTCGACGCTGACCACGGACGCCTTCGGCCACGCGGGCCTCATCGCCACGCCGACCGGCGGCGCCTCCGCGCTGAAGCTCACCATCACGACAGGGACGACCACCGCGACGCGCACGGTGCAGTTCGACCAGCAGATCGGGTCGGACCACGTCCTCGTGCGCACCGACAAGGCGATCTACGAGGTGGGCGAGACGCTGAGCGTCGACGTGTTCGTCAGCGGCGCGTCGCGCCACGCCTACGTCGACTGGCTCAACGAGGGCCAGGTCATCGACATGCGCACCGTGGACATCGACGGCGGCAAGGCCACCTTCACCATGGACGTGGACGGCAGCCTGCTCGGCGACAACCGCATCGAGGCCTACGTGGTGGACACGGACGGCAACGTGGTGCGCGCGTCGAAGACGCTGTTCGTCAAGACCAGCTCGGCCCTGTCCGTCAGCTTCGACACGGACAAGCCCATCTACGAGCCGGGGGAGCCCGCCAAGCTGACCTTCACGGTCAAGGACGAGGACGGCAAGCCCAAGGTGGCGGCCCTGGGCGTCCAGATCGTGGACGAGGCGGTGTTCGCGCTCATCGACGCCAAGCCGGGCCTGCTCCAGACCTTCTTCGAGATCGAGGACGCGGTCAGCAAGCCCCAGTACGAGATCCACGGGGCGAGCTGGAACGTGCCGGAGCTGATCTTCGGCGGGGCGGGCTCCGACGACGACGCCAAGGCGGAGGCCGCGCAGACCCAGGCCGGCGCGGCGTTCGCGGCCATGACGGTGCCCGGCACGAGCGGCATCCGCAAGGCGAGCTGGGCGAAGATCGTCACCGACGCCCGCGACGTGCTGATCCCGTACTTCGACAAGGAGAAGACCGCCCTGTCGGCCATCTACGCCGCGGCCGCGAAGAAGGCCATCGCCGACCTCGAGAGCGAGGGGTGCACCTCCAACGACTGGTACTGCCAGGGCCTGGGCATGGACTACATGCAGGCCGTCGTCGAGCGGACGATCACACTGGGCGCGGCATACGACTTCTGGGGCAACGCCTGGGCGGCAGAGCGGGACTGGGGCTGGGAGACGCCGCTCCGCCTGATCACGCTCGGCCCCGACGAGGTGAAGGGGACGGCAGACGACTGGTCCACGCTGCTCACGTACAAGGACCTGGGCATCCCCGACGAGATCCGCCAGAAGCACACCCCGCAGGCTGGCGGCATGGACGACGGTGACTGGAACGCGGGCGCCGACGGCGGCGCCGGTGGCGGCGGCGGCGGCTGGGGTCCCCCCGAGGCGGGCGAGGAGCCGACCACCAGCGAAGGTGGCGACGAGCCCCTGAAGGTCCGCGACGACTTCCCGGAGACCCTGTACGTCAACCCGGCGCTGATCACCGGGCCCGACGGCACGGCCACCGTCGATCTCGAGATGGCCGACTCCATCACCGAGTGGCGCGTCTCGACCATGGCCCACTCCGCGGACGGGCGCCTCGGCGCGGGCGTGTTCGGGGTGACGGTGTTCCAGGACTTCTTCGTGGACATCAACTTCCCGGCGCAGCTCACCCGCGGCGACGAGGTGACGTTCCCCATCGCGGTCTACAACTTCCTGGCGGAGCCCCAGTCCGTGACCATCACCCTTGAGGGTGGCTCGTGGTTCACGGCGCTGGGCGCCACGTCGGCGACCCTCGACCTGGCCCCGAGCCAGGTGACCGTCGCCAAGTTCCCGGTGCGCGTCGAGACCGTCGGCGTCCACAAGCTGACCGTGAAGGGCATCGGCACCAAGAAGCAGGACGCCGTGGCCCGCGTGGTCCGGGTGGTGCCCGACGGCAAGGCGTTCCCGGCGTCGGTGTCCGGCGCGCTGCCGCCTGGCGAGGTGACCCACACGGTGAGCTTCCCGGCGGGGGCCGTGCCCGGCAGCGAGGCGCTGCACGTGACCATCTACCCGGCCTTCCTGAGCCAGGTGGTCGAGGGGCTCGACTCCATGCTCCAGGTGCCCTACGGCTGCTTCGAGCAGACCACCAGCACCACGTGGCCGAACGTGCTCGTCACCACCTACATGGAGGAGACGGGCCAGGTGACGCCCGAGATCCAGCTCAAGGCGGAGTCCTACATCTCGCAGGGCTACCAGCGGCTCTTGACCTATGAGCACCCGGGAGGCGGCTTCTCCTGGTTCGGGACGCAGGATCCCGCCCCGTTCCTGACCGTCACGGCGCTGGGCGTCATGGAGTTCTCCGACATGCGCGCCGTGTTCCCGGTGGACGAGGCCATGCTGGCGCGCACCCAGAGCTGGCTCGCGGCGCAGCAGAAGCCCGACGGCTCGTGGCCCGGCGACATCAGCGAGTTCTTCTCGTTCCAGTCGAGCACGATCCGCAACTCGGCGTTCGTGGTGTGGGCGCTCGGCACGTCGGGCTTCACGGGGGCCGAGCTCGCGAAGGGCGTCGGCTACCTCAAGACCGGCCTCAAGGGCGACGAGGATGCCTACACGCTGGCGACGGTCGCCAACGCGCTCGCCGTGTCGACCCCGGGCGACCCGCTGCTCTCCGAGCTGCTGTCCAAGCTCGACGCAATGAAGAAGGTGGACGGCGACAAGGTGTACTGGGACACCGGCGACGCCCAGACCGTCTTCTACGGCTACGGGGACTCGGCGGCGGTGGAGACCACCGCGGTCGTCGCCCACGCCATGCTCGTGGCGGGTGGCTACAAGGCGACCGTCGACGGCGCCATCACCTACCTGCTGTCGAAGAAGGACGCCCAGGGCAACTTCGGGCCCACCTCGGCGACGGTCTGGACGCTGCGCACGCTGCTGACCGCGGCGAAGATCGGCAGCGAGGGCGCCGTGGGCGCGGTCACCATCAGCCTGGACGGCAAGAAGGTGAAGGACGTGATGCTCACCGCCGACCAGTGGGACGTGATGAGCACCGTGGACCTTGCCGCCTACGCCACCACCGGCGACCACACGGTGACGCTCGCCTTCGCCGGCACCGGCAAGGTGAGCTACAACGTCGTGAGCAGCCACCACCTGCCGTGGGCGGACGTGTCCGGCGACCCCGAGGGGCCGCTGGCCATCTCGGTCGCCTACGACAAGACCTCGCTCCAGGTGAACGACACGGTGCAGGCCACGGTGACGGTCAAGAACCTGACCGCTGCGACCCTGTCCATGGTGCTCGTGACCGTGGGGCTGCCGCCCGGCTTCCAGGTGGTCGACGAGGACCTGGAGGCGTACAAGGCGGACGGGCTGCTCAGCAAGTTCGAGAAGACGGGCAAGCAGCTCACCCTCTACATGTTCGAGCTGCCCGCCATGGCCGACCAGGCCTACACCTACCGCCTGCTGGCGACCATGCCGGTCAAGGCGGCGGACGGCGGCGCGGCGGCCTACCCGTACTACGAGCCCGATGAGAAGTCCGTGGCCGAGTCCCAGCTCATCGAGGTCACCGACTGACGTCCCCGGGGGGGATGCGTCAATTCCCGCCAGTTCAAGTCCGTTCGGACGTCAACGTCCTTTTCAATGTAACCGAATCGTCGTATCTACCGGTTCCGCTTTTGCTGGGATGGGGCGTACACTGCACCCGACCTGGGATCATCTTCATCCGCTTCGAGACGCTGTCCCTGATGCGGTCCCGCAGCGGATAAGTCATCTGAGAGGCCTCGACATGCGCCGCCCTACTCTGCTGGCTGCATCGTTCTCCACCTTCTTTGCGCTGGCCGCCTGTGACCTCCCGGCCTCCGGGGGCGGTGAGTGCAGCGAGTCCAACCCCTGCCCGAGCGGGCAGGAGTGCGTGTCCGGGGCCTGCCAGGAGATCGCCGCTCCAGACGTGGTCCAGGTGAGCGACATCGGCGAGGCCGACATTGCGCGCACCCCCGACGACGCGGGGTCCAAGCCGGACACGGCGTCGGCGGAAGACACCGGCCCCGGCACCATCGACCCACCCAAGGAGTGTATCGCGGACGCCGACTGCGCCGCCGCGTTCCCGAACGCGCCCGCCTGCAAGGTCGCCCTCTGCGACCTCACCAAGTTCAAGTGCAAGCTCGCCAACGCGCCCGACGGTGGGGTATGCGCCCCCGGGAACGCCTGCCAGCCCGCGGGCACCTGCCAGGCCGGCGTGTGCACGCCGGGCGGCGGCGGCCTCGTCTGCGACGACGGCAACCCCTGCACCAAGGACACCTGCAAGCCCGGGTCGGGCTGCGTCTACGAGCCCCAGGGAGGCTACTGCGACGACGGCGACTCCTGCACCCTGGACGACCAGTGCGTTGATGGGGCCTGCGTGGGGACCGCCAAGGGGTGCGACGACGGCAACCCCTGCACCACTGACGGGTGTGTGGGCGGCGACTGCGTGTCGACCCCCAACAACGCCTCGTGCGACGACGGCAACCTGTGCACGGTCAACGACGCGTGCGCCGGGGGCTCCTGCAAGGCCGGTCAGCCCATGGCCTGCGGTGACGGCGACCCCTGCACCGACGACGGGTGCGACCAGGCGACCGGCAAGTGCTTCCATGAGCCCAACTATGGACTGTGCGACGATGGGGACGCCTGCACGGCCAACGACTCCTGCCAGGACGGCGCCTGCACCGGCATCCCGGCCATCTGCGACGACGGCGACCCCTGCACGTTCGACACCTGCGACAAGGCGGTCGGGGGCTGCGTGTTCAACGCCTGCATGGACGGCGACTCCTGCACGACGGACCACTGCTCCATCGACATCGGGCCCAACGGACTCACGGGCAACTGCGAGTTCAAGCCCATGCCGTGCAACGACGGCGACCCCTGCACCTTCGACTCGTGCAACGAGAACTTCCAGGACGGCTTCGGCCCCGGCTGCACGTTCACGCCGGTGCTCTACCCCTGCAAGTGCACGAGCCACGAGGAGTGCGAGGACGGCGACTCCTGCACCGTGGACATCTGCCAGTACGGCGTCTGCCAGCACCACAAGAAGAAGTGCGGCGACGGCGACCCCATGACCTACGACTACTGTGACCCGGGCATCGGCGCCGGCCTGATCATCCCGGGCGGCGACCCCCTCGGCGAGAAGATCGACAACTGCGTACACGTGATCCCCAACCTGGGCGGTCAGCCCGGACCGATCGGTGGGGGGTATCCTGAGTGCAGCTCGCTCGACTGCTGCTACACGGACGACGACTGCAACAGCGGCACCGCCTGTGTCACGGACAAGTGCGTCAACAACTTCTGTGTGCATACGCCGGAGGACTGTGACGACGGCAACGACTCCACCCAGGACTGGTGCCACAAGTACCTGGGGTGCATGAACTACACGGTCAAGCCCTGCACGGTGGACGCGGAGTGCTTCGACGGCAACGCCTGCACCATCGATCTCTGCGACACGGTCACCGGCAAGTGCGCCTACCAGGAGGTCAACTGCTACGACGACCCGACCTCCAACGACCTGTCACTGTGCACCAAGGACTCCTGCGACCCCTACGACAAGGACGGCGACGGCCAGGCCGGCTGCTACCACAAGCTCGACATGGGGTGCTGGTCCTGCGTGATGGGGATCCCCGTGGACGGGGTCGAGCCCTGCGACGACGGCAACGCCTGCACGATCGATCACTGCCAGACCCAGGAGGGGCTGTGCGTGCACACGCCGATCAACTGTGACGACGGCAACGCCTGCACGACGGACGCGTGCGAGCCCGACAAGGGCTGCGTCTACCACCTGAACAACAAGCCCTGCAACGACTACAACAACTGCACCATGGTCGATCAGTGCATCAACGGGCTCTGCATCGGCTTCGTGCTGACCACGTGCGATGACGGCAACCCCTGCACCCAGGACTACTGCGACCCGTGGGCCAACTGCCTGCACGTGACGGACATCGGCGACTGCGACGACGGCGATCCGTGCACGGCCGACTACTGCCACCCGACCCAGGGCTGCACCAACGTGGCGTTCTCGGGGCCCTGCGATGATGGGGACGTCTGCACCGAGAACACCATCTGCTCGGGCGGCATCTGCGCGGGCGACCCGGTCATCGCCTGCATCCCCGATACGGACAAGGACGGGGTCAAGGATCCGGACGACAACTGCGTGAGCTGGCCCAACGCGGACCAGACGGACACGGACGGCGACGGAGTGGGCGACGCGTGCGATCCGGACGCCGACAACGACGGTACGCCCAACGACGACGACAACTGCCCGCTCGTGCCCAACCCCGGCCAGGAGGACGCGGACATGAACGGCGTGGGCGACGCCTGCACGCCGGACACGGACGGCGATGAAGTGGACGACGCCAACGACAGCTGCCCGCTGGTCAAGAACCCGAACCAGGAGGACATGGACGGCGACGGCATCGGCGACGCCTGCGACCTGGACATCGACGGCGACCAGGTCCCGAACTCCTGGGACAACTGCCCGTACGTGGCCAACACCAACCAGGCGAACTTCGACGGCGACTCCATGGGCGACGCCTGCGACCCGGACGACGACAACGACGGGACCGTCGACTGGCTGGACTGCGAGCCCTACGAGTCGGCCGTGGCGCCTACGTTCCCCGAGACCTGCAATGGGTGGGACGACAACTGCGACGGCGTCGTGGACGCCGAGAACTCGGCGGGCTGCAACTTCCAGGCGCCGGACGTGGACCAGGACGGCTTCGGCACCGCCAACACGGCGGAGTGGAAGTGCACCTGCTGGAAGAACCACGCCTGGAGCGACTACCTGACGGACTGCAACGACAACCAGCCGTTCATCAACCCGGGTGTTGGCGAGACCTGCGGCGATGCGGTCGACAACGACTGCGACGGGCTGGTGGACGAGGGCTGCTAGAGCCTCGATCCCTGCTGCGCCCGCACCCTCCCGAGGCCCTCACCCGAGCGCGCCGTCGACTCTGCCCGTCCCAGCTTGATCCAGGGAGCCACTCCGGGGCACCCTGACGGTTGTCGCCACCGGCTCGGGAGGTCAGCATGTGGGCACGTGTCGCGATCCTTTGTCTGGTCGCAGCGACGCCAGCCTACGCCGTCGAGGTGGAGCTCCAGGGCGTGCTGCACACGGCCGGGGGCTCCCCCGCGAGCGGCTCCTTCACCATGGGCTTCAAGCTCTTCGCGGCGGAGACCGGGGGCTCGGCGCTGTTCACACAGACCGGCGCCCCGGTGGACGTCGTGGGAGGCGTCTACGACGTGACCCTGGCGTCCATCCCTGAGGGCTTCTTCGCTCAGCACCCGGTCCTGTGGCTGGAGGCGACCGTGGGGGGACAGGTGCTGCCCCGGCGCCCGCTTCGGAGCGTGCCCACTGCCGAGTCCGCGAAGACCGCGACCGTGGCGGCGAGCGCCGGAGCGCTGACGTGCTCGTCGTGTGTCGCGTCGGGACAGGTGTCCTTCGCCTACGCGGGGGCGTCCTCCAAGGGAGGAGCGGCGCTGGACCTGGACTGCACGGGCTGCGTTGGCGCCACGGAGCTGGCGGCGGAGGCGATCGGCACCACGCACCTCCAGAACGGAGCGGTCACCGCGCAGAAGGCAGGGTTCAGCTATGCGGGCGCGGCGACCCCTGGTGGAGCCGCTACAGACCTGGCATGCACGGGGTGCGTTGGCAGCAGTGACCTTGCCGCGAGCCTCGCGCTGGCCGGGGACGTCACCGTGAGCGGAGGACTCCACGCCTGCACCTCCGGCTACTCCGGGTGCGCCGTGGGAGTGGGGACCGCAGCGCTGGTGGACCAAGGGACCGGGTGGCTCGGGGTACAGGCCACCGAGGGTCTGCGCGTGCGGAGCGCCGCCAACAGTGCGTGGAGGAAGGTGGAGTTCGGGGGCGGGTCGAGCTTCGGTGATCTCGCCATCACCGGCAACGCCACGGTCACGGGGAGCGTAGGGGTCGGCACCGCGACCCCTTCTGCACCACTGGACGTAGCGGGCCTCGCCAGGGCCGGAGCGCTCCGCAGCGCCACCTATGTACAGTTGGGCCCGGACGCGACGGACTGCACCTCTGGAAAGGCGGGCTCCCTGCGCTGGAGCGGCACGCTCGTCGAGGTCTGTGACGGCAAGTCCTGGCACCCCGTCGCCGACCTGCCACCCACGGGCGCGAGCCCCAAGCAGCCGGCGCGGTCGTGCAAGGACATCCTGCAGAGCGGCTACTCCACCGGCAGCGGCACCTACTGGCTAGATCCCAGCAACGGCTTCGCGGCGCCGTTCCAGGTCACGTGCGACATGACGACGGACGGGGGCGGCTGGACCAAGCTGAACGCCAACCTGGCGAGCATCTCCGTGAGCAAGGGGACCGCGAGCTGGAGCGGCTCGGACGTCGTGGGGACGGGGCATGGGACCGGCTGCGGGGTGACGCCGCGACAGTACACATTGACCGGGGTGCCCTTCGCCTACACGGAGGTCTACGTGCTCCTGACCCGGACGACGTCCATCCTCCAGTGCTCGAGCATCGGGGGCGGGAGCGCGGGCTGGTACACCCCCCCCTGGACCGGCGCCTTCAACCCCAACGGCATGTGCCTGTGGGGCGACGGCATCTTTGCCCACGCCTGCTGCAACACCTCGACGTCCGGTCTGAAGCTCGACTGGGTCATGAAGAAGTCAGGCGTAAACACAGAACTTTACTACAATACGGAGTGCGCGTCGCCTGATCAGGGGGCGTTCACCATGCGCTGGTTCGTCCGGTGATCAGGCGGGTCGCTCGACGCGGCCATCCGGGTGACGAGCGAAGCGCCCCTCGGCGCGCGGGTGGACCGGGTCGCTCGACGGCCAGGGCCAGCCTCCGAAGCGGGTGCGACGGTAGTCGGCGAAGGCCTGCTGGATCTCCGCTTGAGTGTTCATCACGAAGGGACCGTGTGTGACCACCGGCTCGCCGATGGGGCGCCCCTGCAGGAGGAGCAGCTCCACCTCGTCGGGGCCTGCCAGGAGGGAGACCTCTACGGCTCCCAGGAGGTCCACCTGGTGGCCCGCGGGGATGGGGCGGCCGGCCAGCGTGAGCGACGAGCCCCGGAAGAAGTACAGGCTCCGGTTGGTGCCCGCGTTGGCGGCCGGGAGGGTGAAGCGCGCTCCCGGCCTCAGCTTGAGCGTCCAGATGGCCACGTCGGCCTCGGCTGAGGACGCCCAGGACTCGGGAGGCGGGGACGGCGGCACGAGGTCGCCGAGGCGCCCGGCGACGACGGCGACCTCCGCCCCCTCCGGCGTGACGCGGCGCGGGATGGTGTCCGCCCAGAGCATGGAGAAGTAGGGCCTCGCCATCTTGCGCGCCGCGGGCAGGTTGAGCCAGATCTGGAACAGCTCCACGGGGTTGGGGCCCGCCTGGTCGAGGAGGGGGAACATCTCTGCGTGCTGGATGCCCGCGCCTGCCGTCAGCCACTGCACGTCCCCTCGGCCGTAGCGCGCGGCGGCGCCCAGCGAGTCGGCGTGGTCCAGCAGGCCCGTGCGGACGACGGTGACGGTCTCGAAGCCGCGGTGGGGGTGCTCGGGGAACCCGGGCACCGTCTCACCGTGGTACATGCGCCAGCCGTCCTTGCCCTCGAAGTCGCGGCCGATCATGCGCCCCGCGAGGGAGGCCGCTGGCCCCATGCGGTCGTTGCCCGCGGGATAGCGATCATCGTGGTGCACGCAGAACAGGAAGGGGTCCTGGGTGCGCCAGGGGAACCCGAGGGGCGTCACGGCGACGACGGGATCGATCACGGCGACGGGGTTGGTCGGGGGCGGTGGCGCCTGCGGGGCTCTCGGCTCGATGACGGTTGCCTCCTGGGCGGGTGCGGTGCCCTTGCAGCTCGTCGCCAGGGCTCCCGCGACGATCAGCTCCAGAGCCTTCCTGCGGTCGATCATGTCCATGGGTGCTCTCCGGGAGTGGTGACGAGCGCTCCAACAGCTGACCGGGCCCGGTCCCTTCCCATTGGCAAGGACTCCAGAAACGACAAAGCCCCCGGAGCAGGACTCCGAGGGCTTCGTCTTCGATGCCCGACGCGGGCGCCGGGCATCGTCCGAGGACTGGCTAGGTCCCCGATTTCAGTGGAGCTGATCGGGATCGAACCGACGGCCTCCTGAATGCCATTCAGGCGCTCTCCCAGCTGAGCTACAGCCCCGCCGAAAAGTGACGCGGTTTGTAGCACGGCCCCTTCGGCGAAGCAAGCACAAAAGCGAGGTGGCTCAGTGGCGGGTCATGGACCTGGGCGGACGCGGCGGCTCCACGGTGGCGGCCGAGGCTCGAAGCGCGTTCTCCGTCACCGCCAGGCTCAGGGCGATGGCGGACAGCGCCGCGACCACGGGCGAGATGACGCCCAGGGTGGCCAGGCCGAACACCACCACGTGCCAGGCGCCGATCAGCAGGTGGCCGACCCGCACGACGTGACGGAGCTTCCGGGCGATGGAGACCGTCGCGGTGACGCCGTCGAGAGCGCCGCGAAGCAAGGTGACGCCTGCGTCCGCGTTGGGGAGCCGGCTGTCTGAGACCAGCAGGAAGCCGACGCTTGCGGGGCCCAGGAGCCCCACGTCGCTCTGGGCGCCGACGACCGCTGCGACCCCGCCCTGCTCCGCCAGCCGAGCGACGATGCGGCGCTGCTCCTCGGGCGGGATTCCCGCGTGCACGTCCGCGACGCCGACCACCCGGGCGAGGGCGTCGACGACGGGGCGATCCTCGCCCGTGAGGAGGACCGGCCGGAGGCGGCGCTTGCGGAGCAGGTACACGCCGTCCGCCGCGTCTTCGCGGACCGGGTCGAGGACGTAGCCCACGGCCACGACCCGCCCTCCGATGGCGATGAAGTTGGGCGCGAGCGGGATGTCGAGCGGGCCCAGAGGGTGGTCGACGGGGGGCAGCGCGATCCCGAGCGCAGCCATGTGCGCCTCGTTGCCGATGGCCACGGACGCTCCGTCCACCGTCGACTCGACCCCATGACCCGGCACGCGGCGCGTGCCGCTGATCGCCAGACCCGCGACGCTGGCCCCTCGCTCAGCCGCCAGCTCGACGAAAGCGCGTGCGACGGGGTGCCGCACCCCGCGCTCGACGGCCGCGGCGACCGCCAGGATGCGCTCCTCGCTCACGTCGTCCACCAGCACGCTGAGCTGGGGGATAGTTGGGCGCCCCGTCGTCAGCACCCCGACCCTCCCGAGAGCCGCGATCCTCACGTCCGCGGCCGCGTCCAAGGTCGCCGCGTCCCTCAGGAGAATCCCGTGCCGCCCCGCCAGCGCGCTTGCGGCGCCCACCGCGACCGGCACCGAGAGGATGACGGCCCGCGTGCCCACGGCCGCGAGCACCGCCAGCGCGGGCAGGATGGGGGACGCTCCCTGGGTGCTCGCCACCACGGCCGCTGCGATGGCGAGGACGACGGCGCCGACGTTGACGGCGATGGCCAGGCGAGCCGCGACCTCTGTGGATGGCCCCCGGGTCCGCGGCACGGCGTGGGACATCCGCGTGACCCGCGCCAGGAGGG
This sequence comes from Myxococcales bacterium, assembly GCA_045863395.1. Classification (GTDB taxonomy): domain Bacteria; phylum Myxococcota_A; class UBA9042; order JABWCM01; family BTVJ01; genus BTVJ01. The sequence continues at coordinate 120,653 of BTVJ01000008.1, read as the reverse complement.
TGCGCGCCCCCACCTGCCGAGCCCGGACCACGAGCCGCCCCGTGCGCACTGCAGCCCCCGCCAGGATCTGGTCGCCGGCAACGCGCTCCGAGGGGCTCTCGCGGCCGGTGATCAGGCTCTCGTCGATGACGGCGGCGCCCTGCTCGATGTAGCCACCCACGGGGCACACGTCGCGCTCGCCGACCACGACCAGGTCCCCGGGCACCAGGTGGTCGGCACGGACCAGGAACTCGCGCTCGTCCCACTGGACCACGGCCATCTCGGGCAGGCCGGTGGTGAGCGCCTCGTCGCCGGGCAGCACCCGCTGCCGGATGGCCTCCTCCGCCGCCCGCCCCGCCTGGACCAGCACCGCGAGGGCGGCGGTGGTGCCGAGCACTCCGAGGGAGAGCCCGGCCCCAAAGCCGATGAGACCGGCCCCGAAACCGAGCGCGATGGCGAGAGCCGCCGGGCCCTCCTCCAGGAGACCGGACAGCAGCTCGGTGCGCCCGAGCCCAGCCCGGCTCACCATGCGCCACCAGAGGTGCCGGGCGCCCCAGAACACGGTGATCGCGGTGAGGAAGAGCTGGAGGTCGCGCCGGTAGGCGTCCGTGGGGAGCCCCGTAGCCACGGTCACGCCGGATGCCAGATCGAGCAGCCACGCGGGCACCCCGGTTGCGGCCACCGCTGCCAGGCGCCGCAGCTCGACGCGCAGCCGCCGGGCTCCCTCCCTGGCTGGCGGAGCCGCCTCGGGGATCGCCTCGAACCCTGCGCTGCGCACCGCCTCCCGGACCCAGGCGGGCGTCGTCCGGGGATCGGACACCCAGACGGTCGCGTGCTCCGGCCCGAAGTCCACCTGGGCGGCCTCCACACCCGGCAGGCGGCGCAAGCGCTCCCGGAGGTCGACGGCATCGTCCTCGCCCGTGAGCCCGATGATGCGCAGTGAGACCTTGTCGAGGGCGACCCGTCCCGATGCGGCCAGCGGTGCTCTGGGCGAGGAGGTGGGGCGCTCGCGAGGCCGCAGGACGATGGGGACGACCGGGTCGAGCGCCTCAGCCATGCTCGCTCCGGCGCATGGCCGAGGCCACGCTCATACGCAGGCCTGCGGCCTTGCGGCGCTTGACCGGCGACCGGGTGAAGGCGTCGCGGAAGCCCTCCTCGTCCAGCGCCAGGAGCGCGTCGAGGCGCGGGTGGAACATCCCCGGGCGCGGCTCGAAGTCCGGCTCGTCCACCGTGGGGGCCTTGCGGTTCCACGGGCACACGTCCTGGCAGATGTCGCACCCGAAGACGTGCCGCCCTACCCCGCCCCGGTGTTCGGCGGGGATGTCCCCCTCCTGCTCGATGGTCAGGTAGCTGATGCAGCGGCGCGCGTCGAGCACTCCCGGCTCCGGGAAGGCCGCCGTCGGGCAGGCGTCGAGGCACCGCGTGCATGTACCACACAGGTCCGGCATGGGTGCGTCGGGCACCAGCTCGAGGTCCGACAGCAGGAAGGCCAGGAAGAACCAGCTCCCCGCCTTGGGGTGAATCAGCAGCGTGTTCTTGCCCTGCCAGCCCAGTCCCGCCAGCGCGGCGAGGGGTTTCTCCAGGAGCGGCCCCGTGTCCACGTACCAGTGGTGGCGACCGCGGGTCTCTGCGTGGGCGTTGAGGGTGGACTCCAGGGCCCGGAGGCGCTTCAAGGCCACGTAGTGGTAGTCGCGACCCCACGCGTAGCGCGAGATCCAGCCCCGGTCCCGATCGTCGGGGACGTCGACGCTGAGCGGGTGATCCGTATGGTAGTCCAGGGCCAGGGCGATGGCGCTGCGCGCCCAGCCTCGCGCTCCCCGAGGGTCCGCGCGGCGCTCCGGCTCTCGCTCCATGTAGTCCATCTCACCCTGGTAGCCCCGGCGGAGCCACTCCACGAAACGAGGCCCCGCCGCCAGCGGCCCCACGGGGGCGATGCCCACGCGGCTGAAGCCCGCCTCCAGCGCGAGGGACTTGACCAGGGCGGTGCGGGCCTCGGGGGAGCACATGCGCGCCAGGGTAGCCCGGATGGGCGCGGTGGTCCAGGCGCCGGGCATTGCCCCGAGCCTCCCGGCCGGGTCGCGGGGCACGTCGCGACGGGCCTGCCCGTCAAGTTGCATTGCCCCCCCTCCACGGTACAATGCGCCGCGATGAGCACCCATGAGCGCCCGTCGGGAGTGGCAGTCGGCGCGCGTCGACGCGACGGCGCCTGGTGGATCGGTGTGGCCGCGGTGCTCGGGGTCGCCCTCGCCGGCTGCTCCCTGATGCCCCGGGGACCGCGCCTCCATCTGGAGCGGGAGCGACTGCCGTCGAACGTGCCGGAGCTGATCGCCATGGCGGACCGCGGCGTAGAGCGGAGCCGATCCGTCCGCGTCCTCGGGAGGGCCGCCGCCGCCATGGAGAGGGCCCTGGAGCTCGCACCGGACGACTTCGAGGTGCTCTGGCGCGCCGCTCGCGGCTTCACGCTGCTGGCCGAGACCATCGCGAGCAACTCCGACCTGGCCCGCCGCATGGCCCGCCAGGCCGAGGAGCTGGCGGAGCGGGCCATCGCGGTGACCCCCGAGCGCCCCGAGGGCCACTATTGGGCCGCCGCCTCTGCGGGGCTCAACGCCATGCACCAGCTCGCCCCGGGGCGAGCAACGCAGGAGGCCGTGGAGAAGCCCGCCAGGCACCTCGCGGAGACGCACCCCGACTTCATGGAGGGCGGCGGGCTCCGGATCCTCGGGGCCCTGCTCGTCAAGGCGCCGAGCTGGCCTGCCGGCGTCGGAGACGTGGACGAGGGGCTGGAGCTCCTGGAGGCCGCCGTGCGCAAGCACCCGACCAATCCGCTCAACCACCTGTTCCTCGGGCAGGCCTACGCCAAGGTGGGGCGACGACGAGAGGCCACCGCGCAGCTCAGGCACGTGCTGGCGGCCCCGGCGGAGGGCGAGTGGCGGCTGATCGCCCGCCCCTACCGCCAGGAGGCGCGCCAGCTCCTCCGGGACCTGGGGCGCCGATGAGCAGCCCGCGCGCGTCGACCACGGAGACCAGCAATCGGCATGGGGCCACCCTCACGGTCGGAGGGCTGACGATCACCGGTGTGTGCACGGGCGGTATCGCGACGAGCATTGCAGTCCCGGAGCTGGGGGTCGCGTGGGACGTGGGCGCGTGCCCCCACACGACGGTCACGGCAAAGACCCTGCTCCTGACCCACGCCCACCCGGACCACATGGGGTCGCTGCACGCATGGCTCGGAATGCGAATGCTCTATCGCATGCCGACGGCGACGCTGGTGGTGCCCGCATGGATCGGCGACGAGGTCCGCGGGCTCGTGGATGTGTGGGGGCGCCTCCAGGGCAGGGCCTTCGACGTGCGCCTGGTGGACGCGCGCCCCCATGAGGAGATCCCCCTCCGGCGGGGCCTGCACGTGGTCCCGTTCAAGAGCGCCCACGTGATCCCGACCCTGGGCTACGTGGTGGTGCGGCGCAAGCAGAAGCTCCGGGCCCCGTGGCTTGGGCTGCCGGGGCTCGAGATCGCCCGGCTGCGGGCCGACGGCGCCCACGACCTCTTCGAGGTGGTGGACGAGCCGCTGATCGCGTACACAGGCGACACCCTCCCGGAGCTCATCGACAGGGAGCCCCTGGTCCGGACGTGCCGGGTGCTCCTCATCGAGTGCACCTTCGTCGATGATCGCAAGCCCCGCGAGGCCGTGCGGGCAGGGGGGCACATCCACGTGGACGACCTCGCCTCACGCGCCGAGGCGTTCGAGAACGAGGTGGTCGTGCTCGTGCACTTCAGCCAGCTCTATGACTCTGCCGAGGTGCGCGCCCTGATCGCGGAGCGGCTGCCGGTGTCCCTGCTCGAGCGCGTGCGGCTGTTCACGGGCGGCGGCCCTCGGGAGGAGCCGTGATCAGACGCATCGAGGCCCGCCTGGAGGCGCTGCTCGGGGCCGAGCGCGTGCGCTTCCTCAAGTTCTGCGTGGTCGGCGGCACGGGCGTGGCGTCCAACATGGCCGTGTTCCTCGCCATCTTTGCCCTGGCCGCCACGCTCCCCGACGCGCTGCGCTTCAACGTCGCGCAGGCGGCGGGCTTTGCCGTGAGCTGCTTCGGCAACTTCCTCCTCAACGACCTGTGGACCTGGGGGGACCGCGAGAAGCGCGGCCGCGCCCACTTCTGGCAGCGCCTCGGCACCTACTACGCCGTGAGCCTCGGCGGATACGCGGTGCAGGCGGGGGCGGGCAACGTGATCCTCGCGCTCGGGGCCGCCGAGCCCTGGGTGGCGAACCTGACGGGCATCGCGCTCGGCACGGTGTTCAACTTCGTGCTCAACAACCTGCTCACCTTTCGGAAGCCGCGCTGACTGACCATGGATAGGCTGCTCGCAGAGAACCGCGCCCGCATGGCGAGAAACCGCCTGTCCCGCCAACCCGTCGCCGCGCGGCTGACCGTCGGCGCGGTCGGGCTCGGCGCGGCGGCCGGGCTCCTGCTGGCGGGCGGTGGCTTGGCCGACGCCGTGTTGGAGGCCTCGGACCAGGCGGGGGCAGCCCGCGAGCTCGGCTTCTGGCTGGCCGTGGCCCTCGCGATGATCACGTCCTACACGGTCCTCGAGGCGCTGTTCCGCACCGACGAGGCGCGAGTGCTCGCGCCGCTGCCGGTGGAGCCCCGCGCCTGGGCTCGCTACACCGCGGTCCGCGTCGCGCTGCTCCACCTGCCGCTGCTCGCCGTCGCCCTGCTCGTGGTCGCCCCCTTGTCACTGCGCGCCGCCCCGCTGGGCCTCGCCGCGGCCGCCGTCGTCGCGCTGACCTCCGCCGTGGCCGTGCCCTTCGCCCTGCTTGCGCACCTGCTGGCCGGCGCCGCCATGCTGTCCGGCGACTCGGACGTCAAGCGGCGGCTCGCCGGCGGCCTGGGGCCGTCCGAGGCTGCCTGGTTCTTCTACTCTCCGGCGCTGGCCCTCGCCGCGACCCTGGTCGCCACCGTGGTCCTCGATCTGGCCGCGCGCGCCTCGCTCCAGGTGGGCAACCCAAAGCCGCTGCTGCTCGCCGGTGCCGTCGCGCTGGTCGCTGCTGCGGCCGCGATCCGTTCGGCGCTGGTCTCCTTCGCCGCGTCTTATGCATCCATCCTCCCGCGCTTCTGGCAGGCGGAGATCGTGCCGCCCTGGCGGGAGGAGCACTTGCCCTCTCACGTGCGGGGGCTCTGGGCCGCGCGCCTCCTCGAGGGGAGCGCCCGCGAGGTGTTCACGAAGGATGTCGTGCAGTTGAGCCGCCGCCACCGGGTCGACGGGGTCGCCCTCGTGCTCTTCGCCAGCGCCTGCGCACTGCTCCACGCCCGCGGCGCGGGCTGGGAGTGGGGCGCGCTCCTCGTCGCCGTCGGTGGCGCCCTGTTCAACCCCGCTTTCCGGCTGCTGGGGCCCGAGCTGGAGCCCCCGTCCGCAGGGCGCTCGCTGCCCGTCGCCGCGGGGGAGATCGCACGCGCGCGCCTGCTGGCCGTGGCCGTGCTCCAGGCGCCGGCCCTCGGGCTCGCGGCAGCGGCGGGCCTCCTCGGCCCCGACGGGCTCGGTGGGGCCGCCCTCGCAGCCCTCGTCGGCGCCCCTGTGGCCCTCGCGCTCGGCGCCCTCTCCGTGCGGTGGGGGCTCGCGGCCTTCCCCGCCGTGCGGCCCGTGGCCTGGACCGTGCGCCTCGGGGCGCTCGGAGCCGCGGCCACCGCCATCGCCCTGCTCCCACCGCTCTGAGGTTCCCCATGCTCGAGGTCCGCGCCCTCTCCAAGACCTACCGCGACGTGGCCGCCGTGCGCGATGTGTCCTTCACCGTGGCCCCTGGAGAGCTGGTCGGCCTCATCGGCCCCAACGGCGCCGGCAAGAGCACCACCCTGCGCGTCATCGGCGGCCTGGAGCACCCGGACAGCGGCGACGCCCTCGTCGCGGGCCACTCGGTGCTCACGGCCCCGCTGGAGGCCAAGCGGCACCTGGGCTACGTACCCCAGGACGCGGCGCTCTACCCGTTCCTGACCGGCGAGGAGCACCTGCGCTTCGTCGCCCGCGTGCGTGGCCTCGATGCCGGGGAGGCCGCCGCCCGCGCCGAGCGGCTCCTTGGCTTGTTCGAGCTCACCGGCGCGCGCGACCGGCTGTGCCGCGAGTACAGCGAGGGCATGAGCCAGAAGCTCGCCATCGCGGCGGCGGTCATCGGCCAGCCGAAGGTGCTGGTCCTCGACGAGAGCCTCAACGGCCTCGACCCCCAGTCCACGGCACGCGCCCGCTCGCTGCTCGCCGACCTGGTCCGCGAGGGCACGGCGGTGCTGCTCACCAGCCACATCCTCGACATGATGGAGCGCATCTGCACCCGGGTCGTTCTGCTCCACGGAGGGGCGGTGGTGCGGTCCATCCCGGCCGACGAGCTGGCCTCCCTGCGCGCGGCCGGGCGCTCCCTGGAGGACGAGTACCTGCGGACGGTCGGCGCGTAAGGGCCGGGACACACTGGCGGTGCCTCGACGCGCGGGCGCCGCGCCGCTAGACTTCGACCCGATGAAGCTGTGCAAGGCATGTGGCGCAGAGTACGGAGATGAGGTGCTCCACTGCACCGCGGACGGGGCTCGCCTGGTCGCCGCGCCCCCGCCGGAGAGCCTGGAGGGCCACGTGGTGGACGGGCGCTTCCGCGTCGGCCGCGTCCTCGGCGAGGGGGCCATGGGCACCGTCTACCGGGCAACGCAGCTCTCCGTGGACCGGCCCGTGGCCCTCAAGGTGCTGCGCCGGCACCTGGTCCGTGACGAGGAGAGCGTCCGGCGGTTCCTGCGCGAGGCCCGGGCCGCCACGCGCCTCAACCACCCGCACGTGGTCACCGCCTACGACTTCGGGCAGACCGGCGACGGCCTCCTCTGGCTGGCCATGGAGCTGGTCGACGGGCGGAGCCTCGCCCAGGTGCTCGCGGTGGACGCGCCGCTCCCGCAGCAGCGCGCCTGCGCCATCGCGCGCCAGATCTGCGAGGCGCTGGTCGAGGCCCACGGCAAGGGCATCGTGCACCGTGACCTGAAGCCAGAGAACATCGCGCTCTGTGCCGTTGGCGGGCGGAGGGACTTCGTCAAGGTGCTCGACTTCGGCATCGCGCGCTTCCTGAACCCGGAGGATGGCGGTCGGGTCACCGCGACGGGCACCGTCATCGGCACACCGTGCTACATGAGCCCGGAGCAGACCCGCGGGCAGCCCTTCGACGCCCGGGCGGACATCTACTCCCTGGGGGTCATGCTCTTCGAGATGCTCAGCGGCAGGCTGCCCTTCGCCGGGCCGAGCACCATCGACATGCTGATGGCGCGCCTCGAGAAGGACCCACCGTCGCTGCTGGAGACGGGGGTCAGCGACGACGCCCCGAGCATCGCCCCGGTGACGCGGAGGAGCATCCCGCCCGACGTCACTCCGCTGCTCGACCACCTGGTGCAGCGCATGATGGCGCGCAGCCGCGAGGACCGCCCCCCTACGGCGGCAGCGGTCATCGCCGAGCTGGATCTGGCCGAGGGCGAGGGCCACGTCCGGGCTGCGGGCGCGCCATCCTCGGGGGGACAGGCGCGCCCGAGCCCTACGGTTCATCGCCCCGTCGACGGCATGACCACCGTCCGCGCCCCGATGTCCGAGGAGACACGCGGCCTGCCTGCCATGCCCGCTGTGGCCGCAGGCGGCGCAGACGCACCCACGGCCGTTCTCCGGGGCCGGGTGCCGGGGAGCGCGGACGCAGAGACCGTCGCGCGACCAGAGGTCGCCTCGGAGCCTGCGGCGACGCGCGGCGGCCCCTGGAGGCTGCTGGCGGCCGCGGTCGTCGGGGTCGTCGTCGTGAGCGCGGCGGTCCTCGCGGCGCTACCAGCCTCCGAGGGAGGACGGGAGAGGCCAGTGGGGTTCGCGGCGGGCGGAGAGGCCCAGGGGCAGGCGGAGCGTCGTCGGGAGGGCGAAGCGCAGCCAGTCGCTGAGGCGGCGTCCCAGGAGGCGCCCCGGATGGTCGCGGCGGTCCCGGCGGGGGAGTCCCTGGCGGTTGCCGACACGGCAGCGGCCGCGTTTCCCCCTAGCGGTCCCGCGCTGCCCACGGGCGGTCCCGCGGTGGCACCGCCGGGCGAAGTACCCGTCGAGGCGCCCGCCGCGGCAGAGGTGACCGTGACCATCGCGTCGTCGCCCACCGGCGCCACGGTCAGCGAGGGGCGCGGCAAGGACCGGCGCGTCCTCGGCAAGACGCCGCACCCGCTCACGGCGAGCCCCTCGGCGCCGCCCCGCCGGGTGAGGGTCACGCTCGCCGGCCACACGGCAGTCGATCTGGACGTGACCTTCGAGCGGGAGCGCGAGGCCCACGTGGTGCTCCAGCGCATTCTTCCCCAGGTCGGCGCCCGCGAGCAGTCGCCTGAGGCAGGTCGCCTCGTCAACGATCCCTCCGAGCTGAAGTAGTGGGCGACGAGGGCGCGCCCTTGCGCTCCCCGTCCGCGGCCCGGTATAGGGAGACCATGCGCCTCCTGCTGCCCCTGCTCGCCTGCGCTGCCTGCGTCCCTGAGATCGCTCCCCGCGACCGCTGCGCATCGGACGCGGAGTGCTTCGTCGGGGAGCGGTGCGTTTCGGGGACGTGCGTGGCAGGCGACGTCCTCGGCGACGGGCTCGCGGGTGGACCAGACGGGGCGGCCGGTGCCACGGATGCCGTGGGAGACGGGGCGGCCGTAGACGTGGGAGACGACTTGGCGCTCGCGGACGCCGTGGGAGGAGACCTCGGTGATCCGGGACACGACGGCGGTGTGCCGGACGCAGGTGCCCTGGATGTCGGAGTCCTCGAGGACGCTGGGGGCGGGGACGCTGGCCCCGACGCGGGTGACTCCACCCAGGACGCGGGGGCCCAGGACGCGGGCGCCCAGGACGCGGGCTCTGGGGACGTCGATGCAGGCCCCGCCCCCCTGCCCATCCACTGGAGTCTGAAGCTGAGCACCGTCACCGCCGCCAACGGCGCCTTCGTCGACCTGGGGCTCTGCCCCAACCCGGTCCAAGCGGTGTCGGGCGGTGTGCTCACCGAGGTGGCGGCCTGCGACAACGCGGTGTTTCTGCGTGTGACCGGGCAGAACGATTCGCTGCTCCTCCAGGGGCGAGTGACCCGGGGCGGCCAGAGCCTCGCCGCGTCTGGCAGCATCACCGCGGCAAAGAGTGCTGCAGTGCAGCTCGACGTCAGCGCCCAGGCTACCCCCGCGGACCCGACTGCGCTCGTGGCGGTGAAGCTCGTGGCCAAGGCCGACGGCGGGGCGAGCATCGACTGGGACACCACGACGGAGAGCCGCTGGCTGGCACGCTTCGGCGCCTTCAATGTCCAGGAGCAGGTCCCGTGCCTGCTCCCCAAGGCCGTCAGCGGGACGCTGAGCAAGGTGAGCGTGGACGTCGGGGGCAAGGTGACGGAGCTGCCCGGCCTCCAGGGTGGGCTGGACAGCAAGGGGGCCTGGACACAGGGTGCTGGCACGGTGGACTTCTCGGTGGACACGTGCAACAAGCAGCACTTCCTGCTGAAGGTGGACGGTCCATGAGGCGCGTTGCCCTCGCAGTGGCGGTGACCTGGGCGCACCTGCCTCAAGCGCATGGATCGCCCCCCACCGCACGGGAAGATGCGGAGAAGCACGACCGCGCCGGCCGTCAGGCGTTTGCCGAGGGGCGCTACGACGACTGCGTCGCCTCGTACCGGGCGGCTCAGGCGGCGGTGCCCAGCGAGCGGTACGCCTTCAACATCGGCAAGTGCAGCGAGCGCGGGGGGCGCATCAGAGACGCCATCGAGGGGTACGAAGACTACCTGAGGCTCCTGCCCCAGGCCCCGGACCGGGCCGTGGTGGAGCTCCAGCTCCGCGTGCTCCGCGAGACGGACCGGGAGAACCGCGGCGTGCGCCTCGTGCGCATCGCCACCCAGCCTGCGGCGGACGTCGGCGTGCGGGACGCTGGCGGATCCTGGCGCCCCCTGGGCACGAGCCCGCTGGAGGTGGAGCTGCCCGTGGGGGCGCAGACGCTTCGGGCGACCCGCGCGGGGTACGTGGCGAAGGAGACTCCGGTGGTCATCGCCGAGCACGGCCAGGCGATCATCGAGGTCCTCGAGCCCTTCCCGGAGCCCGAACCGGCGGCGGAGCCCGCGCCCGAGCCCGTGCTCCAGACGGACGGGCCCGCTCTCGCAGGGCCGCCATCCGGCGACCTGGCCGCCGCGGGCTGGGCGACGGCCGGCGTGGGGCTCGCGGTGCTCGCGACGGGGGTAGCCTTGGGTGTGCTCGCGGACCAGCGGGCCGAGGAGGCCAATGGGCTCCTGCCCCGCGACCACACCCGGAGCGAGCACGAGCGGCTCGCCGGTGAGGCCGACACCTTCGCGACGGTGGCCAACGTGGGCTATGCGGTGGGGGGCGGCGCGCTGGCGGTGGGGGTGGCGCTGCTGATCGCCGACGCGGTGGACGCGCCCGCCGTGAGCGCCGCTCCCATCCCCGGGGGAGCGCTCGCGACGGCCGCGTGGAGCTTCTGAGGGTCCTAGAAGGAGGTCCCGTAGAGGCCGGCGTTGAGCAGGGTGATGGCCTCGATGGTCGCGCTCGCGCTGCCAAGCGGGAGCTTCTCGAAGGCGGTGGAGGTCTCGCCGCTCAAGGTCGCGAAGGCCTGGACGATCAGCGCCGCCTGGGTCTCGACGTCGCCCTCCCCGACCACCTGCTGGATGGTGGCTGCCAGCTCGGCCTTGGCCGCGGCGGAGGCCGCCATGGCAGCGTCCAGCCCGAGGGGGAGGCTGAGGCCCGCCAGCAGATCGCCCTTCAGGCTCGCCAGCAGGGTTTCCTCGAAGGCAGCGCCGGCAGCCTGGATCTCGCTGCCGGACGTGGCCTCCGCCGTCGCCTGGACCAGCGCCTGGAGGGCGGCCACCGCCCCTGACTTCCCCGCCGCCTGCAGGGCTGCGGTGGCGGCGATGGCGTTGGCCACCTGCGTCTCCGCGTCCACGGCGGACGGCAGCGTCGAGCCGGAGCTCGCCATGGCCGCCTCGAAGGCCGCGGAGACCTCGGCGACGATCATCGCTGAGGAGGCCCCCGCCTGCTCCGCCTTCGCCTGGACGGCCGCCGCCAGCTCCAGGGCCGCGCTGGCCGCCGCTGCGCCGTCCTCTGCGACGATGGCGGTCGCAGTGGCCCCGGAGATCAAGCTCACGAGCAGCTCCATGTCCACCTGCGAGGGGGTGGCGCCCCCTTCCAGAGAGGCGAGCAGCACCTCCACCTGGGCGGTGGTCTGCGCGGTCAGGTCGGGCGCCTCGAAGCCACCGTCCACGCCGCCAGAGATCAAGGCGGCGCCGACGATCTCGCCGGAGAGGTCCGTCAGCACGAGCGCCGCCAGCTCCGCCTGGGCCGCAGCGTCGAGCACCACGGTCCACACGCCGCCGCTGACCGTGCCGTCCCCGATCACCGTCACGGCGCCCGCCTCGTCGATGGCGATGACGGCGGCATCGACGGCCCCGGCCATGCCCGTGTCCAGGCCCTCCACCAGTGCGCCGGCGCTCCCACTGGCGCTTGCGTCTCCCGCAGCCTCCACCGTCCCCTCCACCGTTGCCTCCACCGTCCCCTCGCCGGTCGCCTGGCCGTCGCCCGCGCCGTCCACCGTGGCCTCACCGTCGCCGGCAGGCGCCCCATCGACGGCCGCACCCTCCCCGGTGCTCGGCGGGACCAGCGACCCGGCGAACGCCGCCTGCGCGGCCGCCGAGGCGGCGAGGTCGACGAGGGGCGCGCTGGCCCCGCCCTGCATGGCGGCCTCGGCGGCGGCCTGCATGGCCCCGTGGAAGCTCGCGAAGGCCTCCGCGATGCCCTCCGGGGAGGCGGATGCGCCGAGCGCGCCGTCCAGGGAGCCCTGCGCCGCCGCGGCCGCGCCCACGATGGCCGCCACCTGGGCGTCGCCGCCGATCAGGCCCAGCGCTGCGCCAAGCGCAGACTCCGCGCCCCCGTCCAGGGCCGCGGCCAGGTCGGCCTGAGCAGCCTCGATGGCGCCCAGCGTCGTGGCGCTCGCCACCGCCTCGAACCAGGCCTCGTAGGCCCCCTCGACCGCTGCCAGGACGCTCTGGTCCAGCTCGGCCGCCGCGTCGAGCTGCGCCTGCTGGTGGGCCCGCGCCGAGAGCGCCGCGCTCGCCGCCACCGCGTGGGTGACCGCGGCGTCGCCGACCTGCGCCCCGTCGGTCGCCGCCAGCATGGCGTGCCCGGCTGCCGCAGTGGCCGCGGCCTGGGCGCCGGCGTCGAGCCCCGTGGCGGCCTCGATGGCGGCGGTGACGTTGGAGGAGAAGGTGGCCCACGCCTGCTGCTCCTCCTCGGCGGTGGCGGCGGCGTCCAGCGCGGCGGCCAGCTCCGCCCACGCCTGCGCGCGGGCCTCTGCGACGGCGCTCGCGGTCGCGTCCGACGACAGGTGGGCGAGGGCGTGACCCCACGCCTGCACTCCGGCGCCCACGGCCTCCGACCAGTTGGCGCCGGCGGACAGGGAGGACGCCATCTCCGCGCTCACGAGCATGGACAGCGCGATGGGGTCCGGCGCTGCGCCCGCGGAGGCCAGCTCCGCCCAGGCCTGCGCCTCGGCCGTGGTCTCGGCGCCGAGCGGCATGGTGACGAGCTCGCTGCCCGCCTTCAGGGGCCCGGGCACGAGCACCTGGGCGACGATCTCGCCGGCCGCGTCGATGGCCTCCACCAGGAACGGCGCCTCTTGGGTGGGAACGCCGTGCAACACGAAGGCGCCGTCCGCGCCGACGACCCCGGCAGCCAGGACGGACCCGTCGCCCAGGTCCACGGCACGGACGGCGGTGGCCTGGATGGTCCCGGACGCCGAGCCGGACGCGGCGAGCGCCGGGCTCACCCGCTGTCCGATCTCGCCGCCCACCTGGCCGCGCACCGTCCCCGTCGCGATGAGGGAGCTGCCCCCCACGCTGCTCCCAGGGGTCGGCGTGGAGTCGCACGCGCCTCCGAGCCCCGCGACCACCAGCAACGCTCCGAGCTTCCATCGAGTCTTCATGGGACCTCCTATTGCTCCATGGGGTTCTCTGTCTGACCTGCCGGGGACCTTCGCAACCGCCGTGCCAGGGCGCGCTGCTGGCGCAACTGACTGGATTCATGCTGAAAACGTACAGACCGGGGTGTCTTGAGGGCGTGCGCGCACAGCGGTGGCCCGTGCGGGAGTGTGCGCGCACAGTGCCGCTCGGGGATCTGCCTCGCCGCCACTCCGCCTTGCCCATTGCCGTAGGGACCTCGCCGCGCTACGGTGGTGGCCCGTCATGAGCTCTCAAGCCGCCATGCGCGCCGGTCTGGCGTTCCTCGTCCTCGGTGCCGTCGCGGCGGTCGCGGTGGTGACCCGGCCCTCCGAGGAGCAGGCCGAGGTGCGGGCGACGCAGCCTCCGCCCGAGCCCCCCCAAGCAGCGGCACCGGCGCCACCTTCACCGTCGCAGGAGGTGAGCTACGGCACCACCCGGTGGCGCGTCCCGGGGCTCGACTGGCTCGCGGTGAGCCGGGATGGCAAGACCCTCGTCGCGGCGCGGCGCCACAGGAGCGCCACGCTGGTCGACCCCGGGACCGGCGCGCACCTGCGCACCTTCGACACCAACGACCCGGTCGCCCTGTCGTCCGACGGCACCACCCTCGCGACGACCGGCGGCTACGGGGACGGGGCGCGCGTCGCCATCGTCGATGTCGCGTCGGGCGCGGAGCGCAAGCGCGTGGCGGTGACGTGCTCCGTGACCGCCCTCGCCCTGTCGCCCGACGGGGCGCTGGTCGCGTGGGGGTGCAAAGAGGGGTCCGTCGAGGTCCGTGACGCCGCAACCGGCGCCGCGCGGCACGCCGGGAGCCTGGGTGGAGAGGTGCGGGCGGTGCTGGTGACCAGCGAGAGCGTCGTTGCAGGCGGCGCGACGGGTGCCAGCGTCTGGACCATGGGCGTGGCAGAGCCGCGCGGGCTGCCCCACGGAGACTCGGAGGTGACGGCGCTCGCGTCCACGCCCGATGGTCGCCTCGTCACTGCGGATCGGGCAGGCGTCGTGCGGTTCTTCGACGCGGACCTGGCCACCACCGTGGACACCGGCTCGTCCTACATGATCACGAGCCTCGCCATCGCCGACGACGCCAGCGTGGCGGTCGCCGCCGGCTACGACGGAGCCATCCACCTCCTGGAGCGTGCGGGCCGCCGGGCCACCCTGCTCACGGACACGCTCGGCGGGACCGCGGTCGCAATGGCCGCAGACGGCACCATCTGGGGCGGCGGGGGGGACGGGGCGCTCCGGTCCTGGACGCGCGACGGCACGGAGATTCCCCGGGAGCCTCGCGGCCACCTGGCGCCGGTCGGCGCCATGGCGGTGAGCCCGGACGGCGCGCGCCTCTACGCCCTGGGCGGCTCGGACGTGGTGGTCTGGGACACGGCGAGCCGGACCGAGCTCATGCGCCTCGGCGAGGGCTCCGCGCGCGTCACGTCCCTCGCGCTGTCGCCCGACGGGGCGCGCCTGGCCGCGGGGAGCCTCGACCAGCGCGCGCGGGTCTGGGACACGGCCTCGGGCCAGCTCCTGGCCTCGGCCTTCACCCACGAGCGCGGCGTGACCGCCGTGGCGTGGTCGCCCGATGGGCAGCGCCTGGCGACGGGCGGGCGCGACGGAGCGGTCCTGGTGCAGACCGGTGGGCTGGGGCCCATCGCCTGGGAGCGCTGGGAGGACGATACGACCGTCTCAGCCCTCGCCTGGTCCCCGGACGGCGCCCTGCTGGCGACGGGCAACACCATGGGGATCGTCCGGCTCCACGACGGGGCCACGGGCAGGCTGGTCGCGAGGCTGGACGACGCCTACCCGGAGACCCTCCGCTGGGTGGGCTTCTCTCCGGACGGCCGCACGCTCGGGGCCGCGGGCGGCGACGACCTGTGGCTCTTCGACGTGGCGACGGGAGCCCCCACCCTGTCGGCGGTCAGCGGGGGAATGACGCTGTCTACGGCGGTGTGGGCCGCTGGCGGGCGCGAGCTGATCACAGGCGACTCGGACGGCCACGTCTGGGCGCTCGACGCGAAGAGCGGCGCCGTCCGGGCCCACATCCGGCGCCCTGATGACCGGATCCGCGCCGTGGCGCTGGACCCGACGGGCCGGCAGCTCTTCGTGGCGCTCGACGACACGACGGTGGTGCGCTGGGACCTGGCGCGGGACCTGGTCGGCAAGGGAGCCGACAGGGGCGACGACCCGGACGAGGTGGGCATGGAGGTCACTCGCCACCGCGGCCGCGAGGACCGGCTGCTGCGCCCTCCCCTCTGCGCGCCCCGCACCGACTCCGCCGGAGACGCCCTCGCCTGCGCCGACGCGCGGCTCGGCAGCGAGCGCCTCCGCGCGCCCGACGAGGTCAAGGAGGTCGCCCTCTCGCCGGACGGGCGGCTCCTCGCCACCGGCGGCGAGGAGGGCGAGTGGATCACCGTCTGGAGCACTGCCGACGGGTCCCTCGTGCACAGGCTCCGCCAGTCGGAGATCGGCGGCGGACCGATGCGGTTCCTCTCCGGCGACCGGCTCGCGGCGTGCGACTCACTGCTCGGCCGCCTGGTGCTCTGGGACCTGGCGGCTGGCCGCAAGGCGGCGGTGACCCGGCTCTCGTGCAAGGCGCTCGGGACGGCTCCCGACGGCGGCCTGGTGGTTGGCGGCGCGGGGGGAGCCCTGCGGTTCGTCAGCGCGGATGGGGAGCCGGCGCGGGTCGTCGAGACGGGGGCCGAGGGCGCGGTGCGTGCCATCGCGTCTGGCCCCGACGGCGCGCTGGCGGTGACTACGAGCAAGGGCGAGCTGGCGCGGGTCTCCGCGGCGGGGGAGGTGTCGCTCCACCATGCGGGCTCGGGCGCCCCGTGGTTTCTCCCCGACGGGCGGCTCGTCGTCGCGGACGAGCAGGCCGTGGCGGTCGTGGCTCCCGAGGGCGAGGACGACGAATACGACGAGGACGGCGAGGACGATGACGGCGACGTGCCCATCGAGCACCGCCTGCCGGATCTGGCCGACGCCGTTGGCTCTGCGCTCACCCCCCACGGCCAGGTGATCGTGCGCACCAAGGAGCACGTGGCGCTCATCGACCTCGCCCGCCCCGGCAAGCCTCAGCGCCGCGTGCGCGTCGGGCCTCACTCCATGGTCGCTGCGGGGCCGACGGCGGACGCCTTCGTGGTGGGCCGCGACCACGCAGTGGAGCTCTGGTCCTGGGCCAAGGGGGCCGCGACGCTGAGCCACGACGGCCATACGGGGTGGGTCAGGCACGTGTCCATCGGTCCCGAGGGCGCCCTCACCTGGGACGGCGCCCTGCGCGCTTTCAGCCCGAGCGCTGCGCTGGTCGCCGAGCGCGACGTGGTGGCGGTCGCCCTCGTGCCGGGGGGGAGGCGGGCCGTGCTGTTGGAGGAGGGCGCGATCCGCGTCCTGTCCCTCCCCGACGGCGCCGAGACCACCATCGCCACCGGGTCCCTCATGACTCCGTGCGCGGTCAGCCCCGACGGCGCCCTCCTCGTCGCGACGGAGGTCGAGGGAGCAGCCCTCTACGATCTGGAGGCGCGCCGCCGGGTTCGGACCCTCTGGGAGGAGGAGGGCGCGGCAGACCTCATGGCCCTGGGCCCCGGCGGAGCCCGCATCGCCGTGGTCCGCGGCAACACCGTCGAGCTCCGCGACGGGGCAGGCGCCGAGGTCGCGACGCTGGAGCTCGGGGAGGAGCGCATCACCGGCGTGGCGTTCGCGGCGGATGGCCGCCTGGCGGCCGCCGGGCAGGATGGGATCCGCGTGTGGTCACCCGGGGGCAAGCTCATCGCCTCGCTGGAGGGCCACGGCACGACCACGGAGGCCATCGCCTTCGCGCCGGACGGCCAGCGCCTGGTCACGGGCGACATCTTCGGCGACCTCATGGTCTGGGATCTGAGAGAGAAGCGCCGCGTCACCCGCCTCGTGGCGCACCGGAACGTGATCACGAGCGTGTCCTTCGCCCCGGGCTCCGACACGTTCGTCACGGGGAGCTGGGACGCGACGGCGCTGCGGTGGGACCTGGCCGCCCTCACCGGTACAGGCGACCCTCGCGACGACAGACCCCGCTGAGGCCGTGGCGCCGCGGGCTCCACGTCCATGGCGCCCAGCACCCGGGGGGCTGTCTCCCCGACCGTCCTCCCGGTCAGCCCCGCTCCGGCGTCAGCCCATGCTTGCGGAGCAGGCGGTACAGCGCGAAGCGACTGGAGAGCCCTAGAGAAGACCACGCCCGCGAGATGTTGCCGCCGTGGGCCTCCAGCGCAGCGATCAGCTCGTCTCGGGACGGCTCGACGCCGCCCGGAGTCCGCGCGCTCGAGGGTCGCAGCAGCAGGCGCTCCCGCACCTCTCCGGTCACCCCTACCCTCCCCGTCGACGAGGTGAGCGCCGCCCACAGCAAGGACGACAGCTCCCGTACGTGGGTCGTGTAGCTGTGGCGTAGCAGGGCATCCATCAGCTCGGGCTCCACGGTGGGGTCTGCTGCCGCGGCGATGGCGGGGTTGTCACGGACCGCGTCCCGGATGAGCTGGCGGGCGAGGAGCGGGACGTCCTCCAGGCGCGCCGACAGCGGCGGGAGCTCGACGCGCAGCGGGAGCCGCGCCAGGAGGTCGTGCTTCAGCTCGGCCGGATCCCGGTTCGTGGCGGCCACGAGACGCAGGTCCGACCGGCGCACGGTCGCCTCTCCGAGCCGGTGGTACTCGCCCCCCGCGTCCAGGACTCGGAGCAGGTGCGCCTGCATCGCCTCGGGCAGCTCCCCGATCTCGTCGAGGAACAAGGTGGACCCGTCCGCCTCGCCGATGAGCCCGCGGCGCTCGCGCATGCCCGGGTTGGGGTAGTCGCGCACGTTGCCGAACAGCTCCGCGTCGACGAGGGACGGCGGCAGCGTCGCCGCGTTGCGGGCGACGGCCGCCCGGCTCCCCCGGGAAGACAGCCCATGGATGGCGCGGGCGGCCAGCTCCTTGCCGGTGCCGCTCTCGCCGGTGAGCAGGACGTGCGGCGCCAGCCTGGCGGTCAACGCCAGGCGCTCCCGCAGATGCCACATGGCAGGGCTCTCGCCCACGAGGCCGAGCAGGTCACGCTCGCCAAACGGGCCGGTGTGATCCTGCGGCCAGTGCAGGAGCCGCGGCATGGGGCGCCGCGCGACCACCGACAGCACGAGCTGCCCCTCCAGGTGCAGCACGGCTCCGGGCCCCACCACCACGTGACGCGCCCGCTCGCCATCCACCAGCAGCGGGCAGAGCCCGACCGACTCCACCTCCACACCGTCGCCGGTGAGCGTCACCCGGAGCTGGCGGCGAGACACGGCGGGCTCCATCAGGGGCCCGCACGGCACGAAGCTGCCCGGCCGCTGCCGCCCGAAGAGGAGGCGCGGCCCCCCATCGTCGGGCAGCGCCTCCCCCCGCCCGAGCCAGGCCGGCTCGTCGCCCAGCAACGCCACCTCACCGACCCGCCCAGGCGACACGGCGGACCACGCGATGGCCAGCGCCACCTGCTCCGCCTGGTCTCTCTCGGGGGGGCGCGCCGCGATCCGCTCCGTCTCGTGGCTAAGCGTGGGCTCCGGGCTCATGCCCGGATCATACCGCATCACGCCGCCGGCGGCACGGTGTCGTTTGCGGGGCGAGGCTCGGCGGACTCCAGCGCGCGGTGAGCGCGCGCAGCCCAGGGTGTCCAGGCGCGCTTGGAGGCTCAGCGGGTCGGGGTGGACGGAGCCCGCGCTCGATGGACGCGCCCCGATCTCCAGCGGTGATGGCGCTCGCCCCCCTCACAAGGGCTCGCCGGCCTCGATGCCAGCGCGTTCGCCCCCTCCCAAGGGGTGGCGGGCCTTCGCCTGTCGGGTCCCGACCCCTCGGGAGGGGTCCCGATGCCTCGCAGGAAGGCTCCCGACCCCTCAGGGGCACCCCTCGGGAGGGGTCGCCGGCCCGTGAGACCCTCGCTGGGCACCACGACGCCCGTGTCCATCCCATCAGGGGACGCTCTCGCCGCCGGTGCTCCGACCAGGGGGCGCCAGGGAGCGCGGCGACCACGCGCCATCCAGGGCGTCGAGGCACTCCCGGACGCTCAGCAGGTCGAGGCGGACTCCCCGGCGACCCGGCGTGATCGCCTCGACCAGCGCGCGCGCCCTGGCCTCGGTCTCCGCCCGGATGGATCCGGCGGTCGCGGTCAGCGCAACGATCTGGACGGCGAGCTCCGGCACCGGGCAGGTCGCCGCGGCCTCCACGCTGGTCATCAAGTCGTCGGCGCTCGCCCGCCCCTCGCAGGCGCACGCCAGGGCAGAGAAGAGGGCAGGCTCCCACCGGCGCCCCGCTGCCACCCAGACGGCGACGATCCGGCGCGCCAGCGACGCCGCGACGTCCAGGTGCCCCGCCCGCATGGCGAAGCCGGCCTCCGTCGCAGCGACGAGCGCCTCTACATCGGGCTGGGCGATGGCCGCCGCTGCCTCGACGAGCTCCAGGTCTGGGAGCAGGTCGTCGCCACGCCGGTAGGCCGCGGTGCGTGCCATGCGGATGGCCCGCGCCTCCAGGCGGGGGTGGCGCAGGTCGGCCGCCAGGGCCACAGCGTCGAGCGCGAGCGCCGTGGAGTCCTCGAAGGCGCCGGCCTCGAGGAGCGCGCTCGACGCGTTGATCATCAGCGACGTCCGAAGCACCGGCGCCACGGGGGCGCACATGGCCGCTCGCTGGATGTTCGCCGCCTCCGCGAATCGCCCGGACCGGTAGAGCCACATCCCCCGCCAGAGTGCCCCGTGGGCCTTCGCGTGCGGGGAGTCGGCCGCGTCCGACCATGCCACCGCCTCATCGATGACCTCCCGCTCCACCTCGGGTGCGCAGCTTCGCGCGGCGCGGATGAGCAGCGTGCGCCTCTCTGACTCCAGGGCCTCGTCGTCGAAGGGCCCAGCGTCCCGCGTGGCGTCGAGGGCAACCGGGCCCACGGCATGCCCCACCCGGAGCGACGCCCGCAGGATCTCCTCCAGGAGCGCCTCCTCCGGGCCGACGACCCGCGTCCGCTCCAGCTCGAACAGCGCCAGCTCCACGGGCCTGGCCGTCCCGTCGGCGAGCGCCGCCTCGCACAGCACACGCAGCAGCCCCAGCTCCAGCCCGGCTGCATCGCCATGCCGCACCGCCGCCAGGCCCGCCTGCGCGGCGGCGAGCGCCTTGCTCGCCAGGCCGGCGTCCAGGGCCGCGCGAGCCGTTGCGGCCGCCTGGGTGGCGAAGGCGTGGAGGCCGGCGCCGCCCAGCAGGTCCACGTGGCCGGGCCCGCCCATGGTCCACTCCTCGTCCAGCCGATCCAGCGCGTGACGAGGGACCATGAGGCGCTCTCCCTCCCACGCAGCGAGACCCGCATGGACCCAGCGCGTGACCTCCTCGGCGATCCGGTCGAGCCGCCCACCCGTCCGCTCGTGAAGCACCCGCGCCCCATCCTCCCGCAGGTGGAGCAGGCGGTCAGGTCCGGCGAAGAGCCGGCGGAGGTCCCCGGCGCTCGCCGCTCCCCCGTCTTGTCCAAGCAGCGCGGCGATCCGGGTTGCCCCCGTGGCGTCGGCCTCCCCGCCGAGCGTGGCGATGACCTGCTCCGCGGAGGATGGGCGCCCGGCCGCGTCCCGCGAGAGGAGCCTGTCCACCACCTGCGCCACGTCGGACGGAACATGCGGCGCCACCGAGCGGAGGGGCGGCGGCTCCGCGGAGAGGCGCGCCACGACGAGGTCCTGCCAGGTGTCGCCGCGATGCGGGGCGAGGCCCGAGAGGGCCTCGTAGAGCATCACGCCGAGCGAGTACAGATCCGAGAGCGGGCCAGCCGGCTCTCCCAGCGCCTGCTCCGGCGAGCAGTAGGCCGGCGTCCCCAGGACGGGTCGCTCCCCCTGCACGAGGCTTCCGACGGCGCGCCCCGACGCGAGGCCGAAGTCGAGCACGACGGGCCGTCCGGCAGCGGTGACCAGCACATTGGCCGGCTTCAGATCGCGGTGGACGACTCCGAGGGCGTGGACCCGGCGCAGCGTCTCCAGGAGCGAGAGCACGACGGGCTGGAGGGTGCTCCACTCTCGCGGGCGGGCGCCCGGGAACGGAGCGCCGTCCACGATCTCCATGACGACGAACCACCCGCCGGGCATCACGCCGTCGTCGAGCAGGTTCACGACGCCAGGCAGGCGCAGGAGCCGCAGCGCCGTGACCTCACGCCGCATGCGCCGGACGTCCGCCCCTGCCCGCGTGCCGAGGAGCTTGACCGCGACGGGCGCGCCGGAGATCCGATCCGTGGCACGATAGACCTGCCCACAGCCGCCGGCCCCGAGGAGGCCGTCGAGCCGATAGCGGTTGCCCACCAGCGTCCCGAGATGCCTGAGGAGCGGCCCCGAGCAGTCGCTCGCCTCGGTCTCCGACACCTCTGTGTCATCGACGGTGGGGCGAGGGGGCATGGGGGCCTCCGGGGGGGGTCAGGGCACGACGCCCCGAGACACCGGCGCCATAGTACGATACTTCTGACGGTGGGTCGGGTCCGGTTGGAAGGCGTTTGCCGTGATCGCAGCGCTGATGACCCCCTCGGCGGCTCCAACGGTCGAGCACTGAACCCCATCTGCCAGGACGACTCCGCGGTCCGACAGCGCCGCACGGAAGTTCGCCACATGGCCGATCCACCAGTATTCGTATCCCGGGTTCCCGCCTGAGCTTCCAAGGTAGAGATAACCCACGATCTGCGACCAGGAGTTGTTGGCCCAGCCCAGGAGCTTCACCATGTAGCCAGGATCGATCTCGGATGGCTCGTTGGGCCCAGACGGGTCTCTCCCCGACGCAGTCCAAGGCCAGTTGGTCTCCTTGATGTTGCTGCTGTCGCGCTTGCGGTCCAGGCTCATCGCCCGGCGAGCGCCGGCCTCGGCCTCGCTGAACCTGTCGTAGTCCGTCCGGGCGTTGAGCATGTAGGATCCGCTGTCACGCTTGAGCCGCCATCGGCCAGCGCCCTGCGCGGAGGGCAGCGCCAGCTCGGCGTCCCAATCGAACACGAAGGGCGACTCACCCTCAGCCTCCGCTCCTTCGTGCGCGAGCCCGATGCGCACCGGGTTGCCCGATTCGGGCACCGTGTAGACCCAGATGGCTCCCACTCCGAATGGTCCTGCCATGACTCCCTCCGTGCGCCGAGCGCGTACGCCGCCGTCGCCGTTGATGTGCTGCCAGCGTCCGCGGCCGCCGGTCACGACGATCCGTCGAAACGCGGTCGACCCGCCTGTCGACCGGGACGCCCGGGCCGCGGCCCCCTCGGTCGAGGAGCCCCGTGGCTCGGCCAGAGCCTCTGGAGGCGCCGCCCATTTTGAAACACGCGGGTCCGTTTGTCTACGGCAAAGAATCACCGCGCTCCCGCTCACCTGGTGACGGCGCCTGGACCCTGTCCAAGGAGCCGATGATGTGGCTCCCTGGGCGAAATCGATGCCCGCCTTGGCCGCTCCGGTGACGCTCGCGGGCCGACCCGCCGCTCGACGCGGGCGCGGGAGCGTGTCATGGTCGCTACGAACACTCGGGCGGGGCCCTCCACGGCCCTCGACCCTCCCACTATCCCAAGGAGATGCGAAGATGACCGACGTGCTCGTGATCGGTGACGGCCCCGGAGGGCTGTCCGCGGCGCTGTTCCTGGCGAAGAACGGCCTCGCCACCACCGTGGTGGGGACCGACGAGACCGCCATGCACTGGGCCTTCCTCTACAACTACCTGGGGCTCCCCGGCATCGCGGGCAGCGACTTCCAGCGCATTGCGCGGGAGCAGGCGGTGAGCCACGGCGCCACCCTCCTCGCGGGCAAGGTCACCTCCGTCGCCCACTCGGCGGCAGGGTTCGCCGCGACCCTGGAGGACGGGGGCATGATCGAGGCCCGGCACCTGATCCTGTCCGAGGGCAAGAACCCCGTGCTGTCAGGGCAGCTCGGAGTCGCCATGGACGGCGACGCCATCCAGGTGGACCGGTCGGGCCGCACGTCGCTCGACCGCGTCTACGCCGTCGGACGCATGGTGCGCCCGGGCCGCAGCCAGGCGATCATCAGCGCAGGGGACGGGGCCGCGGCGGCCCTGGACATCCTCGCCCGCGAGAAGGGCAAGGACCGCTTCGCCGACTGGGACTCCCCGCCCGAGGCGTGAGCGCCGTCACCCCTCCAGGCTCACCTGCCGGATCCGCACCCCGCAGTCCGCGATGAGGCGGAGCGCCTGCTCCCCCATCGGGTAGGCGACGTTGTAGACCACCTCCTCGATGCCGCTGTTGATGATCATCTTCGTGCACAGCAGGCAGGGAGAGAACGTGGTGTAGAGCGTCGCCCCTTTGACGGAGATGCCGTGGTACGCGGACTGGGTGATGGCGTTCTCCTCCGCGTGGGAGCAGAGGCAGTCCTCCAGGCCCGTGCCGCTCTTCGCCATGCTGTTGCACCGCGGGCAGCCGCCGTCGTTGCAGTTGCGGGCGCCCCGCGGCGTGCCGTTGTAGCCCGTCGAGATGATGCGCCGGTCCTTGACCACGACAGCCGCCACCTTGCGCTTCATGCAGTTGGAGCGCCGGGCGACCACCGTCGCGATCTGGATGAAGTAGTCGTCCCAGCCCGGGCGGTCGAGCCGGCTCATGAGCTCGCGCACGAGCAGGGACAAGGCGTCGGTCAGCTCTGCCGGGCTCCCGTCGTTGCGGACCACGTGGTCCGCGAGGGCCTCCGTCGCCAGGAGCTGCTGCGTGCGCTCGTCGTCGGACGCCAGCTCCCGGGCCTCCAGGTCGGTGAACTCCTCGAAGCTCTGGGGGTCGCCGGGGCGCGCCCGCTGGTGGAGCCGCTCCCAGCGGACCTCCGGGGCTGCCTCGACGCATAGCAGCACGAAGTCCTTGCGGGCGTGGCGGAAGGCCTCCACCTCCACCGGGTTGCGGATGGAGTCGATCACGAAGTGCCGGTCCTCAGACAACCGTGGCAGGATGCGGTGCGCCAGGGCGCCCGGCCCCGAGCGGCCCCGCAGCTCGTTGCCGACGCGGATCAGGTTCTCCCGGGACGTGGCCTCTCCCCGAGCGGTCAGCTCCTCGCGGATCACGTCGCTCAGGCTGTAGAAGGTGAAGCCGCGCTCCACCAGGTACTCGGCGACCGTCCCCTTGCCGCTGGCGTTGCGCCCCGTCAGTCCGATGATCATGCGCTCCTCCTCAGAAGTGGGCGCAGGATGCGGCGCTCGGCGGAGGGGTGTCAAGCCGCCTTGGCGAGTGGCCCCCGGCTCTGCTAGCATCCCCGTCGAGCCGTGACCCACGCCAAGGACGACGCATGCGCTTCGCGAACCCTCGCCTGCTCCACGCCGCGGGGCTCTGCTGCCTCCTCGCTGCCGTCGCGTGCGGCGACGACGGCGGCTCGGACGGGGTCGGCACCCTGCCTGGGGGCACCAAGGACACGGCAGCTCCGGGGGAGGACGTCCTCGCCGAGGACGCGGCAGGGGACGGGGGCCCCGACACCACGACGCCGGACGCCGCGGCGGACGCCGGCTCCGAGCCCGACGTCCCGGTCATCGAGGACGTCCCCGCCGGGCTGGAGGACGCCCCGCTCACCGCGGACACGGCCGCCCCCGTCGACGTGGTCGAGCCGCCGAAGAAGTGTGACAGCCACGCCGACTGCCCGGGCCTCCAGCTCTGCGACCAGACGTGCGTCGAGCCCCCCATCTGCCTGGGCGACGTG
Organism: Myxococcales bacterium; assembly: GCA_045863395.1. GTDB lineage: Bacteria > Myxococcota_A > UBA9042 > JABWCM01 > BTVJ01 > BTVJ01. The sequence continues at coordinate 96,093 of BTVJ01000008.1, read as the reverse complement.
GACTGCGTGGGCAACCGCACCTGCACCCGCGGCCGGTGCGCCGCGTCGCCCATCGGCTGCGGCAAGGACGCCGACTGCGCCGGCGGCATGTGCAAGGTTGACGTCGGCAAGTGCGTGGACCTCTACCCCTGTGCCAACGACGGCGGCTGCGCCGGTGGGCGGCGCTGCGTGGGCGGCCAGTGCGTCGAGTGCACCACCACCGCGGACTGCCCGGAGCAGGCCATCGGGTGCGCCTCCAACGCCTGCCAGGGCCCAGCCTCCTGCCAGGTGGACGGGGACTGCCTCTCCGGCCTCTCTTGCCTTGGCCAGACCTGCGGGGCCCCGTCCGCGGCCCCCGACACCTTCGAGCCGAACGACACGGCCGAGTCGGCTTCGGTGATCATCGCGGGGGAGTTCCAGCAGCTCACCATCGATCAGGTGGACGACGACTGGTACCGCGTGGAGGTCCCGGCCGACTTCGCGCTCCTCGTGCGCCTGGACTTCGACGACTCGTGGGGGCAGCTCGACGCGGAGCTGCGCCACTGGCCCGACGGCGCCGTCGTCGGCAAGGACGAGCGGGACGCCCCGTTCGCCGTGGTCGGCGTCGGCAAGCAGGCGGTCAAGTCCGCGTTCCTGCTGCACATCCGCCATGTGGCCGGCGTCGTGTCGAGCTACCAGCTCCGCATCTGGCTCTCGCCGAAGAACCTGTGCATCAACGACAGCTTCGACTCCCCCGGGTCCAACGACACGAAGGCGACGGCCTCCCTCCTGAGCGGCAACACGTTCGAGTCGGGGGGCCTCGCCATCTGCCCCGGCGACGAGGACTGGTTCAAGCTCAAGAAGTCGACCTCCTTCGACCTGCTGGTCGCCGCGAGCTGGCCCATCGGGCCGGGGGAGCTGGAGCTGGCGCTGGTCTCCGAGGACCCGGCCGTCGAGCCGAAGATCGCTGCAGGGAGCGGCGGCCAAGGCATCCTGGACCTCAAGGGCGTCAAGTCCGGCGACTGGTACGTGCGGGTGCGGGGCGACTCGGGCGCGTTCTCTACGAGCTACACGATCAAGATCGACGCGAAGGACACGGGCTTCTGCGACCCGGACCCCTACGAGCCCAATGACGTGTTCTCGAAGGCCAAGCCCCTCAAGGAGGGCCTCCAGGACGACCTGACCCTGTGCACCGGGGACGTGGACTGGTTCCGCGTCGAGCTGCCCCCGGGCAAGCAGGCGCGGGTGACCATCGCGTGGTCGGTGGCGTCGGGCGTGCTGGGCCTGTCCGCCTTGACCGACGACGCGGACCCGACGGTCATCGACGAGGTGGCGCTGCCGGAGGTCAACGGCGGCGTGGCGGCCCATGAGCTCGTCGCCCATGACCCGGAGGGCCTGCCCTCCATCCTGTTCCGCGTGGACCGCATCGCGGCGACGGACCCGTTCCCGATCACGCCCTACATCCTGACCATGGAGCTCCAGGACATCCCCTGCGAGGAGGAGGAGTCCGAGGACAACGACACCCCGGCTGACGCCGTGGCGCTGGCCGCTGACGAGGGCGCCATCGTGGGCGCGCTCTGCCAGCCCGATCCCGCCGACTGGTATGGCGTCCACCTCGCACCCGGAGACCTGCTGGACGTCAAGCTGTCCTACTCCGGGAAGAAGGGCAAGCTCGTGCTCAACCTCTACGACCCGAAGGGCATCACGCTGCTCGCCAAGGGTGACGCGGTGGGCAAGGTGGGCACGGCCCTCCACCTCAAGGTGCCCAAGTGGTGGAAGGAGGGGGACTACCTGCTCCTGATCACGGGGACCAAGGACATCTCCTACACGCTGATGGTCGGAGCTCCCGACGTGCCGGACTGCGAGGGCGACGACCCGCTGGAGCCGAACGACACCCCGATGGACGCGGCGCCGGGGACGCTGGGTGACACCTACGACCTGTTGGTCTGCGAGAGCGATCCCGACGTGCTGAGCTACGAGCTGGTGGCGGGGGCGTCGTATCAGCTCACCCTGAAGGCCCAGTCCCTGGAGCCCTCGTACAAGGTGAAGGTCCTCGACCCCGCCGGCGCCGTGGTCCTCTCCGAGGTGATCAGCGAACCCGTCAAGGGCGTGTTCCTGCCGGCAACGAAGATCAAGGAGACCGGCACGTGGTACGTGGTGATGGAGGCGAGCACGCCGCAGGGGTGCTCGCTGAAGGTCTCGAAGCTGTGACGGGGGCGACGATGAGCAGAGCCTGGATCCTCGCCCTCGCAGTGTTGGCAGCGTGTGGTGGCGGTGGGGCATCGGGGCCGCCAGGCGGCGGTGGCGGCGCAAAGGACGCGACCGGGGCCGACGTGGTCGACGCGGACCCTACGGACAGCACGGGCGGATCGGGCGCGACCGATGGCGTGGAGGCTGACGCTGGACCCACGCTGGACGTCGCGGGGACTGACACCGGCGGGACGGCAGACGCAGGCGGGGCTGATGCTTCGGACACCGGGAGCCTGCCCGACATCGGCGGGACCGATGCGGCCGGGGTGGACGCCGCAGCGCCGGACGTCGGGGGCGACACGAGCGACACAGCCGAGGACATCCGGGAGGAGGTCGACACCGAAGAGCCTGGGGCGTGCGAGACGGACGACGAGTGCCAGCTTCTGACGGACAAGTCCTGCTGCCCCGCGGAGCAGGACCCCTGCGGCGGGGAGCCGGAGGTGGGCAGCCAGTCGGACCAGGACCAGATCATCGGGTGGATCGCGCAGAACTGCGACCCGTCGGACCCCTGCGACCCCGTGGACCCTCCTGCCTGCGACGACTGCCACGTGCTGGAGACCCTGACGCCCGTATGCGACCCCGAGACCAAGAAGTGCGCCGTGGCCAAGTCCCTGGACTGCGAAGCCCTGTGTGCGGCGTGGGCATCGCCGCCGGTGGGGGCGTGCCCCAAGCTCTCCGACCCGAGCCTCCTCACGTCCGACAACGCGGACGACTGCGGCTGCCCGTAGCCTCCGAGGGGGGAAGCAGGTGCCGAGATTCTCCTTGACTCGGGTATCGGGTGGAGCCTACAGTGCACATCGCCCCTCGCAGTGAGATGTGAGCGTCCCCCCCCCGCTTACGTCCCTGCGAGGGGCATCTACATCTCCCCCTTGAATACAGCTGCACGACCCCATGCCGCCCAGGGAATCCCATGACGCAGGCTGAGGCGCTGGCGTTGTCCCTGGTCGTCGAGGTGCCCGTCGTGCTCGCCGTCGCGCGCCGCGCGTGTTCCGCCGTGCGCCTCGCCCTGATCGCTGTCGCAGCCACGTTGGTCACCCACCCCTTCGCCTGGCTGGCCAACGGGTGGATTCCCCTCCCCTTCGCGCCCCGGGCGGCGCTCATCGAGGCGTCCGTGGTGGTGGCCGAGGCCGTGATCTACGGGCGCCTCGTGCCGCTCGGCGCCCCGCGGGCCGCGCTGGCGTCCGTCATGGCCAACGCGGCGTCATTCGCGGTGGGGCTCGTCCTCGTGAGGCTGTAGGCAGACAGAGCGAGCAGCAGAATCGGCAGCTCGATCCAGGCGTGCAGGGCAGCGGCCACGCCGTAGATCTGCCGCACCTGACGAAAATCCAGGAAGAACCCGACCAGCAGCGCCGCGCTCAGGGCAGCCACGCCCAGGAGGAAGGGGCGGGCGGCGGGCCAGGGCACTACGGTCGGGGCCGTCCCGGCGGGGAGGGGGAGGCGCGGCAGCACGTGGAGCACGGCCCCATAGTGGGCGCACTGGGCGACGACCGCGCCGGAGAAGGCGTGGAGCGCCCACGTCGAGAGGTGCAGCGACGGCGGGAGGTAGGCAGAGAACTGGTCCGCCAGGGGCCCCGTCGGCAGGATCGTGGCCTCCGGCGCGACCAGACCCACGCCCGCAAGCGCTCGGAACGGGAGGCCCGTCGCCACGAGCAGCGGGAGGCCGACCAGGGCGGCAGAGGCGAGGACCAGCGGGCGCCGGGCCGGGCGTGGGAGGGCCTCTGCCAGGAACCCGAGGGGCGTCAGGTTGTGGAGGACCGCCACGGCGAGCAGGGCTGCCTCGGGAGCGATCAGGGTCGCAGCGCCGAGGGCGAGCGCCACGAGGCCCGCGACGAGGGGAGGCAGCCGCCCCCCTCGCGCGAGGGCAGGCACCACCGCGGCCGCCAGGGCGGCGGCGAGGCCAACCTCGGCAAGCATGGCGATGCCTGGGTCGAGCAGGCCGGAGACTCGCGCGGCGCGCGCCCCGACCACCCCCGCCAGGAGCAGCAGCAAGACGCCCCGCAGGCGGGCCTGCACGCGGGCTCCGAAGCGCTGGTCCACATAGCGCAGCTCCACGAGGACGTGGGCGAGGCCGAACAGAGCGAGCGACGTGCCGTAGGTGAGCAGAGGAGCGGCGGTGGCAGCCAGCGCCGCCAGAACGGTGCCCGCCAGCAGGCGACCACAGGGACTCCATGCGGTGGGGCCAGCCAAGGTCGGCCACCGCCTGGACGCCGCGCCCGCGGGCGACACTGCTGATGAGGTCATGCGCGCCGGCGCAGCCTGAGCAGCAGGAGGGCGCCGGCCAGCAGGCTGAGGCCGCCCGTGAGGCTCAGACCGGCGGCGGAGCAGCCCTTCTTCGGCGCGTCGGGAGCGGGCGCCGCCTTGGGCGTGCACTTCAGGCAGGGCCGGCACACGGTCTGGGGGGGCTCGCTCCCCTTGCGCGTACTGTAGTCGAGGCGGCAGCACTCGGAGTCTTCGCATGTACCCTTCGTGCTCCCGTCGGTACAAGCCTCGCCCTTCTTCTTGTCCTGACAGGCGGCGACGTCTTCGGAGATCACGTCGCCGAGGGCGACGGCGGGGGCGAGCAGCAGGAACAGGGCACAGATCCAGGAAGCGCGCGGCATCGTCGAACTCCAGGGGTGTTGGGTGAGCGGGCTCAGCGTCCCAGAGCAAGGGCCGCGTGTCAAGTCGACCTCATGACGTCGGGAGTGGCGCATGTGCATCGCCACATCGGCCCCCGAGGCCACGGGCGCTCTCGCCGCACAGCACCGAACCGCGCCCCGCGACTCTTCAAGCGGCAGGCGGGAGACCCCCAGTCAGTCCAGCGGGGCCAAGGCCAGACCGAGGTCAGCGCTCTTGCCCGCGGATCACCGGCAGGATGTGGACCTCGGCCTTCTGGACGTCCTCTGGGAAGTCGATCTCCGTCCACGCCAGGTCGCCCACCTTCACGTAGCCCGCGGGGTGGTCCTTCAGGAACACGTCGATGGCCGCCTCGTACTCGACGCGGCTATGGCCCTCGGCGAGGAGCGCGTCGGTCGCCTGGAGCAGCGCGGGGATCTGTTCGCCTGCCACGCGGAAGAAGCCGACGCCCTCGCCGCGCTCGTCCCAGCCGTCGCCCACGCGCCGCGCGATGGTCCGCACCAGCCCGTCCCGCGCTCCGAGCATCATCTCCTCGCCGGTCTCGTCCGCGGTCTCGTCGAGCAGGAAGCACGAACCTCGCGCCGCGACCAGCCGCGCCAGCACCTCGCGCTCGTACAGCACGTCGGCGTCCATCAGCAGGGCGTCGCGGTCGATCCCGTCCAGTCCCACGCGCATGGAGAGGATGCTGCCCTCCGTGTACCGCTCGTTGCGCACGAAGCGGACCGCAAGCCCGGGGAAGTCGCGGAACGGCCCCTCGATGAGCTCCGCCAGGTGGCCCGTGACGATGGTCACGCGCTCGACGCCCAGCTCGCGCAGCAAGGTCAGGTGCCGCTCAAGGAGAGAGCGCCCGTCGAACATCAGCAGGCACTTGGGCTGGTCGTCCATGTACGGGCGCAGACGCCGGGCGACGCCGGCTGCCAGGATCACGGCTTCCATGGGTCTCGACTCCGAAGCGGGGGTCAGGAGGTGGCGGCGGTCTCCTCGCGAGCCGCCGCCGCCCGGAAGCGCACCGCGAGCGCCGCCGGTGAGTGAGGGATGCGCGGGACGTCACCGGGGGCGTCCTCGGGCTCGACCTCGACGAGCAGCATGGCCGGGCCCGGCTCGTCGAACAGCGCGCCCAGGGTCGCAGCCAGGGCGTCCGGCTCGTCCACGCGCTCGGCCCGCGTGTAGCCGCAGGCCCAGGCGATCTCCTCGAGAGCGACTTCGTCGGAGATGGTCCGCTGCCCGCCCGTGGCGCCGTAGACGCCGTTGTCGATGACGATGTGGAAGTAGCCCTCGGGCCCACGCTCGGCCACGTTGGCCATGCCACCGAGGTTCATGAGGGTGCTGGAGTCCCCGTCGAGGACGACCACGGTGCGCTCGGGGCGCTGGAGCGCAAGGCCCAGGCCCACGGCGCCGGCGAGACCCGAGCCCCCGAGGAGGTAGAAGCGGGAGTCGGCGTCGCCCTCGGCGCAGAGCATGCGGCCTACCCGCCCCGTGCTGGCGACGACCAGCGCATCGGGGGGAATCAGGGCGGCGATGCGACGGATGGCCTCGATGCGCTTCATGCCAGCACCCCCCCTGCGGCGAGCAGCGCCACCGGGCGCCGGGTGGACTCCATCTGCGACAGCGCCTCGGCCACCTGAGCGGGGATGCTCCCCGCCCGCAGGTGCACGGCGCCCGCCCCCAGCACGTCGAGGAGCGCGCCGGTCGTCGCGCCGAGATCGTGCTCCTGAGGCAGCGCCTGGTGGGCATCGCCGTCGGTGGCGATCACGAGGAGCAGCGGGAGCTCCGCTGCCCGCGACAGGGACCAGAGGGCCGTCAGGCTGCGCCCGAGGCCCGCCGCGGACATGAACACCACGGAGCGTCCCCCGCCGAGCATGGCCCCCGTCGCGGCCCCCACCGCGGTGGGCTCGCAGACCGCGGCAAGCCAGGTCATCGGGGTCCCCCCGCCGCCGGACTCCACGTGCTTCAGGGCGCCACGCAGCGACTTGCACGGGACCCCCGCCGCAAACGTGAAGCCATGGCTCTCCAGGGCCTGCACCAACACCTTGCCGTCGCTCGGCTCCATGAGCACCTCCTGGCGGTTCTGGGTGAGGTCCGGAGAGCCCGGCCGCGCGCCTGCGGGCCGGGCTCCTTCCGCCTACTTCAGGGTCGCCCAAGCGCGCTGGTAGTCCTCGAAGGTGTCGACCTCCATCCAGCCCTTGTAGATGCCGACCGCGCCCACCGTCTCGCCCCGGTGGATCAGCTCCTGGAGCAGGTCCGTCAGCGACGCGCGGCGCAGGCTCTCCGCCTCGTGGAAGCGGCCCGCGGGCGCCTTGTCCATCACCTCGCGGTAGACCTGCTCCACCTTCCGGCACGCGGCGTCCGTCAGCATCATCATGCCGATGAACTCGCCGGTGGCGGCCTCCGGGTCCAGCGACGCGCCGATGGCCTCGACCTCGGTCGTCGCGTCCTCCGCCAGGTACCGGATGCCCGCCGGCGGGGCCTGCTTCTCGGCGACCAGGTCGGGGCGCCCGCCCTGGCGACCGACGCGCGTGTCCCGCCACGCCCGGTCCGCGACGATGGTGACGTCGTCGGGGCTCTTGAGCAGCTTCTCGACGATGCTGCGGTCGAAGAGGATGTCGCCGTAGAGCACCAGGACCCGCCCCTTGAGCTCGGGCGCCGCGCTGAACAGCGAGCCCAGCTCGCCGCCCTCCGCGAAGTCCTCGTTGTCGTAGGTGCGGATGTTGGGGAGGTCGATCATCTCCTTCTTGTAGCCACGCACCACCGCGATGTTCTTGATGTTCGCGGCGTTGAGGGCCTCGACCTGGCGCTGGATGATCGTCTTGCCCCGCACGTCGAGCATGCTCTTCGGCCGGTCCTCGATGAGGGCGCCGAGCTGCTTCTCATAGCCCGCCGCGAGGATGATCGCCGTCACCTGCTCGCCGTCCGGCGGCAGGAAGCACTTCTCGTTGGCCTTCATCTCCGGCTCGCCGACGAGGCGGTAGACCTCCTTCAGCGGGACGATGCGATCCTCCACCGAGCCGGTGAAGCCCATGGTGTGCAGGTGGTTCAGCGCCTCCTGCATCGCCTTGATGGACGACCGCATCGCGTGGTTCGCGAAGATGATCATCTTGAACCCGGCCTCGTAGAGCTGGGTGACGGTCGCCTCTTTATAGATGGTGGGGACGCACACCAGCGGGGTCTTGCGGTCCCAGCGGCGCGCAAAGTCCATGACCTCGGCGGGATTCGGGCTCTTCGAGTGGATCAGCACCATGTCGGCGCCCGCGTCGGCGTAGGCGCGGCCGCGCTTGAGGGCCTCCTCCATGCCCCACCCGGCGATCAGCGCCTCGGTGCGGGCGATGACCACGAAGTCCGGGTCCTTCTGGGCGGCCTTCGCAGCCTGGATCTTGCCCGCGTGCTCGGCGACGGGGGCCAGCTCGCGCCTGACGCCCGCGTAGAAGCTGCAGCGCTTCGGGAAGACGTTGTCCTCGATGCAGATGCCGGCGATCCCAGCCTTCTCATACTCCTGGACGGTCCGGATCACGTTGATGGCGTTGCCGTAGCCGTTGTCGCAGTCCGCGATGACCGGGATCGTGCAGGCGTCGTTCATCGCCTTGGCCACGGTCACGTTCTCGGCCATCGTCAAGATGTTGGCGTCGGGCAGCGCGTAGGACGCGCTGATCTCGAAGCCGCTGGCCCAGACTCCCTCGAAGCCCGCCTCCTCCACGAGCCTCGCCGAGATTCCATTGTGGGCGCCCGTGATGACGATGGGACCGTCACTCGCGAGCAACTTGCGAAAACTGGCTGCCTTGGACATCGCTCACTCCCTCTCGCCCGGCGGCGAAGCGCGTGGGCCCAGCCTGGGCCCTCTGGAAAATCGGCGCTACACTAGCCCCTCGATAATCGGGGTGTCAACGCGAAAGCCTGTTCGCACCTGCCTGCTCGACCGTGAGGATCCGGTAGAGTCCGACCCGCAGCGTGGGCGCGTCTCCGTAGAGGGGCAGCCGGACGTCTCCGCGGTTCGGGGCGTCCCACTCCACGACGGGGACGAGGCCGAGCTGGGCCCGCATCGCCGAGCACGCGGGGTGGGTGTCCTCTCCGTGGGGCGCGGGCGTGCCGCGGGTGCGGAACCGGGCGTAGCAGCGCATCCCCCAGAAGAAGTACGCGGCGTCGAGGTCCGGGTCCGCCAGGAACGATGCGGCCGAGCGGAGGGTCCCCTCGCGCGCCGGCGGGCGAAAGAGATAGTCCGGGAAGTGGACGTGGGTGGAGCCGGGGTCGTCGAGCCGCCTGTCCTCTTCGTCCAGGCGGACCAGCGTGAAGGGACCATCTGGCAGCGCCTCCAGGGAGGCGCGGATCAGGCGCTCCTCCGTCGCCTCGTTGCTGTCCGCGAAGAGGGGAGCGACCGTGGGGAGCGCCGTCGCCAGGGCCAGGGCGAGCGCTATCACCGGCGCCCTGCGCCATCGGTCCAAGCGGGCCGCACCACCGGCGGCGAGCACGGTCCACAGCAGCGCCGCCGGAGTCTGCACCCGCTCGATGTTCGCCTCGTCCAGGTCCACCACGGTCACCGCGACGGCGAGGAGCGCGGCGGCGGCGAGGGCGACGTCCGCGCGGCGCCTCCCGGGCCCCCGCAGCGCGAGGGCCGCGACCCCCAGCGCGGTCACCCCGACAGGGAAGGACAGGGGCCTGAGCAAGACGTCTCGGAACACCAGCGTCCACGGCAGCACGGAGAGCTCCGACCCATCGAAGCCCGGCAGGCCGCTCTGGCGGCGGAGCGCGTCCACGGCGTTGATGCAGTGCAGGACGTGGGGCAGCACAGCCGCGCACAGCAGCGCGGCGACGACCAGCGAGCGCCACAGTGGGGGCGAGCCAGGAGGGCGGGCGAGCAACGTCACCCCGCTGGACAGCCCCACCAACAAGGGGCCCTCGGGGCGGCAGATCGCAGCCAGGAGGAGGAGCGGCGCGGACCCGAGCAGCGGCTCGATGGCGCCTGTGCGCAGGTGCCTCGCCAGGAGGGTGGCGCCGCCGACCAGGGCAAGCAGCATCGGGACCTGGAGCGCATCGGACGTGTCGTTGCGGACCAGCAGCGGCGTCGCGGCCACGAGCGCCGCGGCGAGGAGACCCGCGCGCCGGTCCGCGAAGAGCCACGCCGCCCAGGCCGCGACCAGGGGCACGGCGAGCACGCCCATCACGGCGTTGGCGGCCATGAGCGTGACGTGGTCCGGTGGCAGCACCGTGAAGAGGGCGTGGTAGAGGGCGGTGCCCCCAATCCCATAGTGGGGGACGGGCAGGAGCGCGATGGCATGCTCGGTGAGCTTGAAGCCCACGAAGGCGGTCACCATCTCTAGCGGAGCAACCCAGCGCAGGGTGGCCGCGACCACGACGATGCCAAAGAGCCACCAGCGCTCCCGCCCGCGGAACGGGCGGGCCGCCACGACGAGGGCGGCGGGCAGCGCGACGGCGCAGAGGCCGAGGGCGACGGCCGCGACCAGCGCCTGCGCCGCCTCCAGCGACGCGGACGAGATCATCGCTCGGGGCGCCGCCGCATCGCCCGCCAGGCGACGGCCAGGGCGACGAGCGCCGCGAAGACGATGATCCACGCGAACAGCGGCGAGGAGCGCAGGGCGTCGGCCACGGGGCTCGGCTCCGGCGCGTGGGTCTCGGCGAGGGGATCGAAGACCTCGTCCGCGGCCGCGCGCCCGGCCAGCACGTCCTCCAGGTGGGACCTCATGGCGCGGACGCGGTCCGTCTTTGCCACGGCGACCGGGTTGCCGGGCTCGGCGAGCTGCTCCGCCATCTCCAGGTAGCGGTCGAGGTCCTTCAGGGCGGCGCGGGGATCCCGGCGGTGGTTGATCTCCGCCCGGCAGTAGTAGGCGTCCGGGTCGTTGGCGTCGAGGGCGATGGCGCGCTCGATGAGGGCCTCCGCCTGCGCCTGATGCCCGAGGCGGAAGTGGCTGACCGCCAAATAGATGAACACCCGCGGCTCGAAGGAGTAGGGGGTCTCCGTCCGCTCCAGCCACGCGACCGCCCGCTCGTAGAGCGCCCGCTTCTGCTCCGGGGTTGCCGCCCCGTAGTGGGCGGAGTAGTGGGCGCCCACGCCAGCGACGAACGCGGCGAGAGGATCCCCCGGCGCTGCGTCCGCGGCGGCCGCCCACCGCTCCACCCGCGCTGCGTCCGGGTGGGTCTGCGCCACGTTGGAGACGATCATCCCCAGCACCCCGCCGAGCCGCGGGTTGCTGCGCGCCACCTCCATGAAGGCCGCGACGGCCTCGTCGTGGCGCCCCTCGTCCTGGAGCGCCCTGCCCTTCTCGTAGAGCGCCATGACGGCGGGATCGAGCTCCCGCGCCTCCGCGGCAGACGGCGGCGGCGGCTCGGTGGGCACGAGGCGCCCCGCGGGCTCCGTCTCTGCGCGCACCCGCATCCAGTGCCAGCGGTGCTCCCGCTCGCGGACCCGCCCCGCGACGGCGTCGGCGAGCCCCTCGGGCACCGCGCCGCGGGCCACGACGGCGAGCTTGGCGGTCGTGATCCCGACGCCCGCCGACAGGGGCCGCAGCTCGATGATCGCCTCGCCCCCGTCACAGGCCCAGGTCGCGCTCACGTAGGTGCGCAGCGCCTTGGCGCCCTGCAGGCGGCACCCCCCGGGGAGGACCTCCCCCTTGCCGAGCATCTCGAGGATCAGGCCCTCCTGCCCGGGAGGGACCACCTCCACCTGGGCCGCGTGAGCAACGGTGGCGACCCCGAAGACGAGGGCGAGGACAGCGAGGCGCATCAGGGGACGAGCGGGGGAGACGCCAGCCCGCCCGCAATGGAGACCGGCAGATCCAGCGCCTCGACGATGGGGCCGAGGGGGGCCATGACGAGCACGGACCGGGCGGCGAAGGACGGCTGCACCGGGACGAAGGTGTCTACGACCAGCAGGAGCGAGCGGCCCGCCGGGTCCCGCCAGGCCTCGCGCACCCCGAACCAGCGAAACACGACGGACTCAGGGCGCCCGGACACGGCGACCACGTCCACCGGGCGCGGGTCGAGGGCCAGCTCGCGATCCCCAGAGCGGAGCACGAGCGCGGCGGAGGTGGCCGTCGACCGCACCGACGCGTCGATGTCCGCGTCCCCGAGGCGGAGGGTCGCGACCATCGGTGGGTCCTCCGGGTGGCGGGGGTCCGACGCCGTCGAGCTGGCGGCCGGCACAGCCAAGGGAGGGCTGAAGCCCAGCTCGCGCACCCGGGCGAGCGCCTCACGCCGGCCACGCTCCACTTCCAGTCGATACAGCTCGAACTCCCCGGCGCGCGCCCATCGCGAGCGCACGGAGGCGGCCACCAGCGGCGCGCTGGTGAGCAGCTTGCCGTCCGGGACCGAGCGCACCTCCAGGGAGTGCTCGTGGAAGCCCCGCGGCATGTCGGCGGTGGTGGCGATGAGCGCCACCTGGGAGCCATCCGGCGAGACGCCGACGAGCTGCAGGTCGTCGGCGCGCGCGGGGAGCGCGAGCGCGACGAGGAGCAGGAGGACGCGAGCCGGCATGGCGATCTCCGGGGTTCGGTGCGACCGCCGATGATAGGGGGGCCCGCCACCCTGCGCAAGGAAGATGCTCGCGCCACCGGGGCGGCGACGTAACGCTCGCGCCCTTTGCGCACGCCCGAGGGCGCAGGTAGAGTGGCGCGGGCCAGGAGGAGCCACCGTGAAGACCGACGCCAATGTGCTCAGCCCGCCGCGCTCCGGAGTGGGGCAGCGGGCCCTCGACGACCTGAAGTGGGGCCGCCTGCTGGAGCGCCTCGCCGCCTGCTGCGCGACCGAGGAGGGCGCGTCCTTCGCCCTGCGCACCCCGCTGCTCGCGCGCATCGAGGACGTGCGGGCGGAGCTCGGGCGCGTCGGCGAGCTGCGCGCCCTGCGGGACACGGGGGCGATCCCCCCCTTCGGCGGCATCCTCTCGCTGGGGCAAGAGATGGATCGCGCGGGAAAGGAGGGCATCCTCACCCGGGAGCCCCTCGTCAAGATCGCGGACACGCTGGCCGCCGCCTCACGGCTCTGGGAGTGGTTCGACGACCGTGAGGAGCAGGCCCCCCTGTGCCTCCAGGTAGCAGCGCTGCTGCCCGACCTGTCCGAGCTGGCCCACGTGCTCCACACGACCTTCGACGGCGCCGGCCAGATCCGTGACGACGCGAGCCCGGAGCTGGGCGACCTCCGACGGCGTCTGGTGGCGACCAGCAGCAGAGTGCGGGCGAAGCTCGAGTCCTACGTGGGGAGCCTCGAGGCCGAGGACGTGCTCCAGGACTCGTACTACACCATCCGTGACGGGCGGTACGTGCTGCCGGTCAAGTCGTCGATGAAGCCCACCTTCCGGGGCATCATCCACGGGTCCAGCCAGACGGGGGCGACGGTGTTCGTCGAGCCCGAGGCCCTCATCCCGCTGAACAACGAGCTGAAGCTGCTCCACGACGCCGTCGAGCGTGAGGAGCACCTGGTCCTGCGGGACCGCACGGAGCGCGTCGTCTCTCGCATGGGGGACATCCGGTGGACGGTCCGCGTCCTGGCGTCACTGGATCACCTGGCAGCGCGGGCCCGCCTCGCCCACGAGATGGAGGCGACGGCGCCCGTCGTCAACGACCAGGGCCGCACGCGCCTGCTCCGCGCCAGGAACCCCCACCTGCTCCTCAAGGGCTCGGACGTGGTGCCCAATGACGTGCCGCTCCACGAGCAGTGGCAGCTCCTGGTGGTCACGGGCCCCAACACGGGCGGCAAGAGCGTCACGCTCAGCACCTTCGGGCTCTGCACGCTCATGACCATGGCCGGCATGCACATCCCGGCGGCGGCGGACAGCGAGGTGGGCCTCTTCGACCAGATCTTCACGGTCTTTGGCGACGCGCACAGCATCGAGCAGGACCTCTCCACCTTCTCGGGTCACCTGAAGCTCCTCGGCGAGGTGCTCGACGCAGCCGACGACCACACCCTGGTCCTCATGGACGAGATCGTGGTCGGGACGGAGCCCACCGGAGGAGCCGCCCTCGCCATGGCCGTGCTGGAGGCGCTCGCCACCCGCGGCGTGCGGGGGCTCGTCACGACGCACTACGACCGCCTGAAGACCATGGCCCTCGGCGACGGGCGCTTCCGCAACGGCTCGGTGGGCATCGACCTGACGACGATGACGCCGACGTGGCGCCTGTCCATCGGCACGCCCGGCTCGTCGTCACCCATCGAGATGGCGAGCAAGCTCGGGATGGACCCGCGGGTGGTGGAGCGCGCCACGGCGCTGATCGGATCGCAGACCGAGGAGCTCCAGAGCGCTCTGGCCGCCCTCGAGAGGGAGCGCGAGGCGCTCGCGGCCGAGCGGGCCGCGACGATCACGGAGCGGGAGAGGCAGCGCGAGACCATGCGCGAGGTGGAGGCAGAGCGTGCCCGTATGAAGCAGCGCGGGCTCGAGATCGCGCGTGAGATGCAGAAGGACGTACTACGAGAGCTTGAGAAGGCGCGCGACGTCGCCAGGGCGGCCGTTGCCGCGCTTCAGGCAGAGAAGGACCCGCGCCGCATCGACGAGGCCCGTCGCCGCATCGACCGAGCCGCGGCCGCCGTCCGCGCAGCCGTGGACCCACAGGCGCCCGCACCGAACGCCCCGACATCCCAGGCGCTGGGAGCGGAGGAGCTCGGCCGCCTCACCGAGGGCACCCGCGTGTGGGTGCGCAGCCTGTCCCGCGCCGCGGTGGTCGGGCGCGTGGACTCGGCCCGCAAGATCGAGGTGGTGGTCGGCCGCGCCCGCATGACGACAGAGCTGGAGAACCTGGCCTGGCCCCCCGATGCCCCCGCACCGCCTCAGCGCCGCGCGGTCCAGGCCCCGCTGACCCCGGTGATCGGCGACGACGCCCCGCCGCGCACAAGCGAGTGGACCGTGGACCTGCGCGGGCTCCGCGTGGAGGAGGGGCTGGAGGAGCTCGTCCGGCGCATGGACCAGGCTCTGCTGGAGGGCCGGACCGGGCTGTGGCTGATCCACGGCCACGGCAGCGGCGCGATGAAGCAGGCGGTGCGTGAGCTGTGCGACCGCTCCCGCTACGTCCGCAAGTGGCGCCCCGGCGAGCGGGAGGACGGCGGAGACGGCGTGACCCTCGCGTGGCTCGCGGACGACTGACGCGCCACCCTCCGCCTACGCTATGGGCACCGGGGACAGCACCACCTTCCCCTCCTTGAGCAGCACGTTGAACCGCACGATCCGGCAGTCATACTTGCGCTTGAGCGCCTTCTCGTTCTTGACCAGCTTCTCGACGAACTTCACGTAGGTCACCCGGTCATTGCTCTCGCCGATGGACCCCCGCGCGGCCACGTACTCGGAGTAGAGCCTCTTGTAGTACTGCTCCGCAGGCTCGCGGGTCAGCTCCTCGCGGGTGCGCTCTCCGAAGCCGCCGGTGCGGATGCCCGCCCCGACATCGGCCGGACGCACAGCCGCCACGGCGGCGTCCTGGTGCTCCCGGTCCTCGATGAGCAGGCTCTCCACCCAGCGCTCGGTCTCGGCGTCGTCGTCGTGCGACCGCCCGGTCAGCACGGCGACCATCAGGTTCAGCGACTGGGCCATGGACTCCGCGAGCATCTCCTTGTAGTGGAAGTTGAACTGGTAGTCGTGGTTGCCATTGATCACCTCGTGGATCCCCTGCTCGATCTGCTCGAAGGACGCGGTCCAGTTGCGGATCAGGAGCAGGATCAGCAGGAGCCCCACGAGGAAGGTCACGCCGCCCAGGATGGGGATCAGGGTCTTGACCGTCGTGAAGGCGCCCAGCTCCGTGTGCTTGTCGCCCGTCAACACGACCCGCAGGTCCTCGATCTTGCGGTCGACCATCATCCCCATGCCCGAGAGCGCCGCCTCCGAGGCCCGATCGGGACGGTAGTAGTAGAACGAGACCGCCTCATAGCGGTCGTCCCCGAAGCGGACCATGCGGTAGCGGTCCTCCCCGGCCAGGCCCCGAAGGGCCTTGCGCACGAAGGAGTCGTAGTCCGCGTCCTTCAACGTCGACTGGATCGGCTTGTCGTCGAGCACCAGCGTCACATCGGCCCCGACGGAGCGCGACAGCTCGTGGGTGAGCTTCTCGTCCACCGGCAGGCCCACCATGATGGAGCCCAGGTGCCGGTCCCCCGTGTGGATGGGCACCACCGTCACGAAGTAGTAGCTCAGCCCGTCATCCATCAGGACCAGGTCGTGCATGACCCCCTGGCGGCGGGCTACGTGGATGATGGGGTAGGTCTCGCCGAACTTGACCTTGTCCGACCAGGTGGCGTTGTCGGAGCGGGCCCAGCCAACGCCCCGATCGTCGACGACGATGGCCAGCGTCGGGCGGAACGCCTCGACCGTGCCGGGCAGGATGCGCTCCGTGGCCTCCTTGAGCGGGAAGTACGTGAACTGGAAGAAGCAGTTGTTGACGGCGAAGGCGCTGCACACCTGGAGCGTGCGTCGCTTCTCGCGCAGGAACTCCTCGCGGGTCTGCTTCCCCCAGGCAGCCTCTCCCCGCACCGCCTCTACGCGGCTGGCGAGCTGCTCCGTGAACCGGTCCAGGAAGTCCGTGTGGCCGCCGACCCAGTCCTCGCGGAGCTTGCGCTGGGCGTCCTCCTCCCGCGGGTTGCGGCTGACGGGCCAGCGGGAGTAGACCTCGCGCTCGATGTCCACGAGATCGCCCCGGAAGTCCTCGACGGTCCTCAGGTAGGCCTCCACCTCGCTGGTCGCGATGGCGGTGGCGGCGCCGTGCATCCCAAGCTCCTGGAGCTCCCGCATCTTCTCGAAGGACGGGAAGGCGTCCCTGATGCGGGTCACGAGGCGCCCCTCCGCCTCCTGGGAGCTCGCATCCACGGCAAACCAGACGGTGACCACGGACAGCACGATCAGGAGCAGGTACAAGAGGCTGATCTTGAGCTTGAACATGCAGGCTCTCCTTCCCGGTGCGCGCCGTGAGCCTCTACGACAGAGGCACGCCCGCCCTTGAGCGAAAGCTGCGACCGGCAGCGCGGGTCACGAGGACTGGATGCCTCGCAACTCCGCGAACTTCCGGCCCGGGTCGCGCGCGGGCCAGTCTAGGCGACCCCCCAGGTGGCGTCAACGTTGCCGCTGCGCGACAGGCCGCCCGAGGAGCCGAGCGCCGGACGACGGAGGCCTGCCCCCACGGCGACCCGATCCGCGTGACGAGCGCCTCAAGCCCACAGCTCCAGGGGCGAGCGCGTGACGACGGCGCGGAGCACGTCGGTGCTGGTGACGATGCCGGCGAGGCGGTCCCGGTCCAGAACGGGGACACAGGAGACCCGCTCGTCGACCATGACCTGCGCGATCTCGCGGATGGGCGTGTCCAGCGGGGCAGTGAGGAGGCGGGTCGACATGACGGCCCGGAGCGGGGCGTCCAGGTCTGGTGGCAGGTGCCCTGGGGCAGAGCCCTCCGCGCCCGCGGGGGAGTCTGGGGCAGGCATCTCAGGAGGCTCGACGACGAGCCGAGGCAGGTCCCTGTCCGACACGAGCCCCACGAGCGCGCCCTCCGCGCTGGTGACCGGGACGTGCCGAATGGCGCGCGCCTGCATCAGCGCGAGCGCCTCTCGGACCGAGGCGTCCTCGGGGAGCGTGAGGACCGGCGACGTCATGATGTGGGCCGCGGTCACCGCTGGCTGGCGCGCCGCGGCCTGGTCCTCGACGTCGGCATAGGCACGACGGGCCCTGCGCACCGCCTGGGCCGCCGGGTGGTCGTCGTCCTTCCGGGCTCGCTCAGGCTGCGCCGCACGGTGCGCTGCGTCCAGCTCCCGCGCGGACCGCGACGGCCGCACCTCGTAGGGGCGTGGGACACCCTCCACCATCCAAGTGAGGGACATGGTGCACCTCCTTTGGGGGACAACGGTCGGCGCCCCCCAGGTCCGTAGTTGCCAATGTTGACGCGCGGCGCTTCGCCTGCCCTATACTCCACGCAAGGCGCCAGCCCGCCGGGAGACACGGTCCATGCGCACTCCGATCTTCGCCCTGCTCGCGACGCTCGCCCCTGCATCGGGGCTGGCGGCCATCAACGTGGGCGACACGTGCGCCGGCTTCTTCGCGTGCACCCAGACCTGCCCCGACGACGACGAGGCGTGCTTCGAGAGCTGCACCCCGACGACCACCGGAGAGGTCGGCGAGGTCCAGGCCGTGCTGGCGTGCCTGGAGGCCAACTGTCCCACCGAGACCGGGGACGCGCTCACCGCCTGCCTCGACAAGCACTGCCGCAATGAGCTCGACGTGTGCTTTGCAGACGCGACGGGCACCGGTCAGCCGTGTGACGACGGCCTGTCGTTCTCGGGGCGCTGCAACGGGGACCTCCTCGAGTGGTGCCAGCAGGAGGAGCGGCACCAGCTCGACTGTACCAAGCGTCAGAGCGTGTGCGCGTTCGTGGAGGAGGTCCAGTCCTTCGACTGCGTCGCCGTGGCCAGGGAGGACGACGCCGATCCGCACCTCCTCGGTCTCGCTGGGCTGGCGGCCTGCAGCGCGGCGGGCGCCGGAGCCGCGGGCGTCGTCCCTCTGGCGGGCCTCGCCCTCGCGCTCCTCGGCGCGCGCAGGAGGCGGCCATGAGCCCGCCCATGCGCATCTGCCCCCAGTGTCGCACGCGCACCGAGGAGGCGCGATGTCCTCACGACGGCTATCAGACCGTGTCGGAGGAGCTGGTCGGCACCGTGCCGCGCCCCGACCCCATGGTGGGGCACGTGTTCGAGGGCCGCTACAAAGTCGACGCCCTCTTGGGGCGCGGCGGCTTCGGGTCCGTCTACCGCGCGTTCCAGCTCAACATGGGCAACCGGCCGGTGGCGCTGAAGCTGCTTCGCCGGGAGCTCGCGTCGAGCCTGGAGCAGATCGGGCGCTTCCAGCGCGAGGCCCACGCGGCGAGCCTGCTTCAGCACCCGAGCACCATCAAGGTGTTCGACTTCGGCCAGACCGAGGACGGCGACCTGTTCATGGTGGTCGAGCTGCTTCAGGGGGAGCCGCTGAACAGGCTCCTCGCCCGGGAGGGCCGCCTCGACCCCGACCGGGCGATCTCCATCGCCTGTCAGGTGCTCCGAAGCCTGGGGGAGGCCCACGATCAGGGGATCGTCCACCGCGACATCAAGCCGGACAACATCTTCATCCAGGAGGTGCGCGGCGAGCGGGACATGGTCAAGGTGCTGGACTTCGGCGTGGCCAAGCTGGCGACCACCAGCGAGGGGGGCACCCTGACACAGACGGGCGCCGTGCTGGGCAGCCCCGCCTACATGGCGCCCGAGCAGGCGCTCGGCCACCGCGTGGACGCGCGGGCCGATCTCTACGCCGTGGGGGTGCTCCTCTATGAGATGCTGGCGGGGCGGCTGCCCTTCGACGGGACGCACATCATGCAGGTGCTGGCCGCCCACGTCGTCTCCCCCGTGCCACCACTGGTGGAGCTGGCCCCGGTCTCGGCGGAGCTGGCCGCCGTCGTCCACGCCTGCCTGGAGAAGGACCCGAGCGTGCGACCCCCGAGCGCCGACGCGCTGCGACATCGCCTCGAGTCGGCACGGACCGGCGCGCCGGTCGCATTGGGGCCTCCCTCGCCTGAGGGCCCTCGCACCGGAGCGTCGCCGTCCTCTCAGGTCACCATGGGAAGCGACCCGACCCTCGGGGCGACTCCGGTGGAGACTCCCCCCTCGACCATCCTGCGCGGTGGGGACACGGTGGACGCGATCCGCGCGGCGCGGGGCGTCCGGCCCCGCAGGGCGCTGGTGGCGGCGGCCGCTGCCGTCGCCGTTGTCGTCGCGGCCGTCACCGTCGCGCTCTGGCCCCGGGAACGGCGACCTCCCGAGGCCAGCGCTCCCTCGACCGCACACGTCGCCGCTGACGCCCCTCGGAGGGCTCCGGGTCCCCGTGAAGCGACGAGCGACCCGTCACCCGAACCCGCACCGACCGGCTCCCCGCTCCCTGCCGCGCCCGCGCCACTCGTCACCCCCGTGGTCGTCCACGTCATGCGTGGCCCAGCGGTCCTCCGGGACGGGGAGCCCCCCGATGCGGCTCCCACCCGGCGCGGCCTGGAGACCGAGATCGCGCAGCCCGCGCCCCGCAAGCTCCCGACGAAGCCTCAGCCCCCAGGAGGCGTGGAATGGCAGTGAGGCTCGTGTACGCCCTGATCGCGGTGGCTCTGTGCAGCGCGGCGCCCTCCCTCGCCGCGCCGCCCACGACGAAGGCCACGTCCATCGGGCGCAAGGGCGACGCCCACTTCAAGGCCGGGCGCTACCGTGAGGCGCTGGAGCGCTACGACGAGGCGTGGAGGCTCGCCCCAGCTCCGGTCCTGCTCTGGAACCGGGCGCGATGCCACGAGGAGCTGGGGGACCAGGAGCGAGCCGCCGCCCTGTTCGAGGAGCTGGCCGCATCGGACGCGCCGGCCGCTCGCCGGGCGGAGGCCGAGCGCCGTGCGAAGGCGCTGCGCGACCTGATCGCGCAGCGGACTCCGCCAGCGGTGGTTCCCGCCACGGAGCATCCCCCCGTGGAGCCCGTGAACGTCGAACCACCCCTGGAGCCGGCCCTGGTCGTCCACACCGGCCCTCCCATCGAGGACGGCCCAGGGGCGCTCCTGCGCACCAATGGCCTGATGCTCATCGTGGTCTCTCCCATCGTGGAGCTCGAGGTGACCGTCGCAGAGCGCTGGTCCATCGAGGCAGGCCTTGCCTTCGGGATGCCGGTGTCCGGCCGCGACTTCGGCCTGGGGGGCCTGCTGGGCGCCCGCTGGTACCCTCTTCAGCGAGCCCCGGACGGGTGGTTCGTCGAGCTGGCGGCGCTGGTTGGGGGCGCCACGAGCGGTGCGCCCTCCGACACGTTCGGGGCCCTCGTAGGCGCCTCGACGGGCTACCAGTACCTCGCCTGGCAGACCCTGGCGCTGGGCATCGCGGCAGGACCGGGCATCCTGGCGACGGCGGACGGCGTCATCTTCTACCCGGCGCTGCGGGCGGACGTGGGCATCGCGTTCTGAGCAGTCCGAGCCGTCATTGACCACGGGCGAGCGGAGGCAGCGGGTCGAGGCGACTCACCTCGACGACCCTCGCTTCAGCCCCCGCACCCCGGCTTCTGCGAGAACACGCACTTGGTCTCGACACAGTGCGGCACGCTGCAGGGGTCCGGTGACTTGCAGTCGCTGATCTTGGAGCAGCACCCAGGCACGTTCTCCAGCGACTTGTGGGTGCAGGAGCCGGCAGCGCAGCCATCGTCGGTGCAGGGGTTCTTGTCGTCGCAGTCGGCGTCCTTGGAGCAGCACTCGGGCCCCTTCACGAAGATGCAGTTGCCGTTGACGCAGTGGGGCTCCTCGCAGGCGAGGGTCGGGATGCAGTCCCCGTCGACCTTGCAGCACGAGGGAATGGGGGTCTGCTTGCACACGCCGGGCGCGAGGGGATCGCCCTGGATGCACTGGTCGAGCGTGCAGACGTTCCCGTCGTTGCAGGCGCCGTCGCTGGCGCAGCACGTCACGTCCAGCGAGTGGACGCACTTGTTGTTGACGCACGCGTCGATCGTGCACGGGTTCTCGTCGAGGCACTCGTCGTCCAGGGCGCAGCACTGCGGGTTGGGCTTGAAGTAGTAGCAGTAGCCCCCGTTGCACGCGTCCTGCGTGCAGACGTTTCCGTCATCGCACTGCGCATCGGCGGAGCAGCAGGGCTCCACCGACTCCTCGTGCTCGCACAGGCCGCTCACGCACGTGTCGATGGTGCACACCTTGTTGTCGTCGCACGCCAGGTCCGACGTGCAGCACCCCTCCGCCACGGGCTGATACGTGCAGTTGAAGTCCACACAGGCGTCGATGGTGCAGGCCACTTTGTCGTCGCAGTCCTTGTCCTTGATGCAGCAGCCTAGCTCCGTCGACACCTCGAACCCGCACTGGAAGTCGATGCAGCGGTCGACCGTGCACACGTTCCCGTCATTGCAGTCCGCGTCGTTGTTGCAGCAGAACGGGTTGTCCACCTGCTCGATGCGACAGAACCCGTTGTAGCAGAGGTCGGTCGTGCAGGCGTTCTTGTCGTCGCACTGGCTGTCCTTGGTGCACGCCTTGAGCTGCTTGTGGACGCACCTGTTGGCGACGCACTGGTCCTTGGTCCCGGGATCACTGTCATTGCAGAAGAAGTCCGACTGGCAACAGACGCCATCCTTCTCATCATGGTCGAAGTTGTAGGCATACTTGCACTTGAGGCTCAGGCAGGTGTCCGTCGTGCACGGGTTGCCGTCATTGCAGGCCGTGGTAGTGGTGCACTTGCACCCGGGAAGGAGGCTGTTGATCGGGTGGACGCAGCCCTTGCCGAGGCAGATGTCCGTGGTGCACGGGTCCGCGTCGTCGCACTCCACGTCCTCGTCGCAGCACGCGCTCCCCTCAGGCTTGACGTGGGTGCACTGGTTGTCGGTGCAGGCGTCCGTCGTGCACTGCTTGAAGTCGTCGCACTCGGAGCTCGCGTTGCAGCAGTTGATGTCCGTCACTGCGTGGGTGCACTGGTGGGGCGTCTCCATCCCGCACCGATCCTCGGTGCACACGTCTCCGTCGTCGCAGTCCGTGTCCGTGTCGCAGCACCCGAGCGCGGTGGAGACCTTCGAGAAGCACTGCTGGTCGACGCAGCGGTCCTCGGTGCAGGTGTTGCCATCCTCGCAGTCCACGTCGAAGATGCACTCGGGCTCCGGCACGGACGTGTCGACGCATTGAGCGGAGGTGGCCGTACAGGCGGCGTCCTCGGCGCAGGAGCACGCGTCGGCCTCGATCACCGGCGCTGCGCAGTAGGCGCCCACACAGATGAAGCTCTTGGGACACCCGTCGGTGGCGCTGCAGGGGCTCCCCACGATGGCGGTGCAGCGCCCCTCCCCGCAGGCCTCGGTTCCAGGGCAGTCGTCGTCACCGCGGCACTCGGGACCATCATCGGCTGCGGCGCAGGAGGCCAGCAGGAGGCTCACCAGCAGGGCCTTGATCGCTTCACGCTTCTTCATCACTCAACCGTCGTCTACGGGGCTGGATCGGTCGCACAAGCTAGCAGGGCCGCGCCCTTGACACAAGCTCCCTCACCCTCGTGGAAGAGTGGATTGAACGGACGCTGCGGGGGGCGTATCCTCCTGCGTCCAGGAGTCCCCCATGCCACTCTTCCCTTCCGTTCCCTGGCTTCGCTCCGCGCCCGTGACCACCGTCCGGCTCAAGGACCCGCTCGCGGCCTCCCTCGGGCTCGCCCACGACGACGGGACGGTCACCATCTCCGTCGTGGAGGTGGCCCGGGCCGTCGGTCGCCTGGACCCACTGGTCACTCGCACCTTCACGGCCCTCTGCGAGGCCCTGTCCACGCTCTATCGGGAGGGGGTCCCTGTCCGCGGCGAGATCCACGCCGACGTGGGCGCTTCGTCCGCCGATCCGGTCGCTGTCCTCGTTGGCCGCGTGCTGACCGCAGTCATCGCGGCGACTCCCGAGGATGCGCCCGGCCGCTCGGGTCGCCTCCGATTCCAAGGGGAGCAAGGCGGTGGCAAGGTGCGACTGGTCCGCACAGACCGCAAGGACACCGCGAGCTTCCCCATCCCGAAGCCCTCCAACAGCGGACCCGACGTGGCCCAGCTCCTGGACAGGGCGAGGCGCGGCAGGTCCGCCGGCGCCGAGACCGAGGCGCTGCAGCGAGCCATCGGGGGCGGGCACGGCACCCTGGGTCCCCCCGTCATCTCGGTCCTGGGCGTCTCCCTGCCCGCCACGGTGGCGGTCACGGCGTCTCTGGTGAGGGAGCTGAAGCGCCTCGGGCTGCGCGTCGGCGTCGTGCGTCGCGCCTCCCCGCCCGAACTAGCGGATCCCGAAGGGTCATCGTCCTCGAACTACTCGAGCGTCGGCGCGACGAGCGTCGTCACCGTCGGCTCGGCAGCGGTGGCCCTCTACCGGACCGAGGCGGAGGAGCTCCCGCTGGCCGCGGCTCTCTCCTTCATGCCACCGGATGTCCACGTCGTGGTGTGCGAAGGCTACCCGGACGCAGGGCGCCCCTGCGTCGTGGTGTGTGAGGACGGCGACAGCCCCGCCCAGCGAGTCGCCGAGGCCCGTCTGCTCTCCCAGGCTACCCCCCGAATGCTGGCCACCGTCGGGGCACACGCCTGCGGCGCTGTGGCGACGGACTTCGAGAGGGGGGACATGGACGGCCTGGCACGCCACATCGCGTCGCGGCTCGAGATCGTCGCGGGGACCGTCAGTAGCTCCCGAACTTGAGGTTCAGGCTGCCCGTCGGGCCGGCTCCAGAGGAGTCGTCGCCGCCCAGGGTGAGCGGCAGGATGATGGCGGTGGCGGCGCCGGCCACGCCGACGCCGATGAGGGTCCAGAACCACCACTGGTTCGTGATGGCGTCCTCATCGCCGTCGCCGGTCTTCTTGAAGATCGGGGCGTTGGGGTCGAGGATCAGCTCCCCCTCGTCTCCGGTCGGCTGACCGGAGACGGCCGCGCCGCCCACAGGCGCCGCGAGGGGCCCTCGGACGGGCTCCGGGGCGTAGGACGTGGCGAGCTGCGTCGCCAGGAACAGCTTGAGGTTCTCGAGCAGACTCGCGTCCCTCGCCACCTGGAGCGTGACCGGCTGGACCGCGCCGTCCTTCGCCATGTACCAGCCGTCGATGTCGAAGGTGACGCCGTTGACCAGGGTGGCACGAAGGACGATCAGCTCGGTCGATCCCAAGGCCGACTGCAGGTCCATCAGCGGGCCGTTGACCTTGTTCGCCTGGAAGCTGCGGGTCACCTCGGAGAGGGTGGTCTCCACGGCGCCCTTCCCTGGTGACGGGGTCAGGATGGCGTCCGCCTTGCCCTGCCCGCTCACCGGGACGTCCACGAAGTCCGCCCAGTGGAAGTAGCCGTCCTTCGCGACCTGCACATAGGTTCCGCCCGCGGTCAGGCTCGTCAGGGTGATCGGGGTGTAGCCACGGAGCTGGCCACCTACGTACACCTCGGCGCCCGCGGGGATGCTGGACAGCTCCAGCGTGCCCGTGGGGTCGGTCGAGATGTCCGCCATGACCTGATCGTAGATGTTGCGCGCCTCCAGCGAGTAGCCGTACTCGGCTGCCGACTGGTTGTCCCACAAGAGCACCGACCGACGGATGTAGCGGTACGCATCGTCCGGCTGGCCGTTCATGGCGCTGGCCACGCCCAGCACCTTCATGAGGAGCGCCAGCAGGCGGTCGTCGGCGGCGCCCTGCGCCAGGGACAGCAGCTCCCACGCGCTCTGCGCCTGCTTGAGGGCGTCCGCGGACGACCCTGTGGCCAGCGCCTTCTGCGCCTGATCCAGGAGGGTACCTGCGCGCTGCACGCTGTCCGCGTTGCGGATGGGTGCGGTCCTTGCGAGGGTGACCCCCCGCAGCTTGTCCATGTTCCCGCGGAGGATGGACTGGAGCACCAGCGCATCCTGCTCGTTGCCCTGGGCCTTCGGCACGACGAACAGGCCCACGCTGCGGTCTGCCTTGTCGGCGCCCTGTGCCCACGCCGTGCCAACGCCGATGGAGAGCGTGTGCGTCGCCATGTGGAGGACCGCGCCGGCGAGGAACGTCGCCATGACTCGCACGGAGGGGGACGTGTTTCGGATCATCATGGTCCTAAAGCTCCTCTCCCTCAGCCGGCACGGGCGCCGTGCAGAAGCTCACGTTGTTCGGCACGTAGACGTCGGTGAGCATCACCTCAGGCTTCCCGATGTCCGCCGGGGTCTGCACTCCGCCCGCCAGGAAGATGGAGTCGTCGAGCAGAGGGGTGGCCGCGTGGCCGCCCCGTGGCGCGAACGACGGGGGCTGCGGGCTCGTCGAGAACGCCTTCTTCACCCCGTCGAAGTACACGACAGAGCTGGAGCCGTCGCCAGTGAGGCTCGTGAAGCCGCCGATGATGGTGGCCGCTGCCCCGTCGTGCGACGTAGCCGAGTGGCCCCAGCGCCCGTTGGGGAAGCCGCTCAGCTTCTCCACCTTGATGGTCCGCTCGTTGTCGGTCCGCGCGTAGGTGGCCAGCCATGCGAAGTCGGCCTCCAGCCTGTCGAGCTTGGAGCCCGTGTTGCTCACCCCGCCGAGCACGAGGAACCGGTCGTTGGACAGCGGCGTCACCGAGTGGAACCACGTGCGATCCAGGGGCGCGCTGTCGGCGGTGAACTTGGCGGTCGCGAAGGTCGGCTGGGCCTGCTGCTGTCCGCGCGTGTTGACCAGGAACGCCGCCTTGGAGTCCGCCGTCGTGCCGCCCCAGGCGAGGAAGATCTCCACCGTGGAGCTCTCGACCGTCTCGTTCTTCACGAAGGTCAGCGTGTGGCCGCTGCGGGGAGCAAAGTCGATGACGGTGATGGCAGAGGTCAGCTCGTCGGTGCGCGCGTCGAAGATCTCCGACGTCTTGTAGTCGGCGTTCGCCTCGGGCCACGCGCCGCCACCCGTGATGATCACCTCACCGGACCCGATGAGCGCCACCTGCGGGAAGACGCGCTTGAACTTCATCGTGATGCCGCTCGCCACCACGGCCCCGGCCTTGGTGGACACGTCGATGACCTCGACCGTGTTGAGCGCCGTCTGGGGGTCGAACTGGAGCCCGATGCGGTCCGGTGTGTCGCTGAAGGGCATCCTGCTGGCGCCGCCGATCAGCACGACCTTCTTCTCGGTGGGCACGAAGATGGCCGCGTGGCCGCCGCGCCCCTGCTTCAAGGTGGGCCCGAGGGCGACGGAGCCGTCGCGCGGATCGAAGAAGAAGGTCTTGTCCGACGCGTTGGTCAGCTCCGCCTTTCCGCCGGCCGTCGTGATGCCGCCGAAGCCGCCCGTCACGAACACCCGCCCGTCCGCCAGGCGCACGGAGGCCGGCCACAGGCGGTGGTTCGGGTTGCCCGCCGGCTTGGTGTCGATGCAGGCGACGTCGTTGAACGGGGCGAGGGTCAAGGAGATGTCCGTCGCGGCGTCCACCCGGACGGACACGTTCTTCGCCCGCCCGAAGTACTTGGGCTGACCGCCGACGAGCCCGACGGCGGTGACCTCGTACAGGTCGTTCACTCGGACATTCCCGATGGACACGTCAGCGCCCACCCCGACGGTCTGGTCGAAGAGCTTTCGGACCGCGCTGCCCCCGTCGGCGAGCCGTATGGGCGCTTGACCGCAGACACGGATGCTGTTGACCACCTGGAGGGGGTTCGCGTCGCTCGCGCCGCAGGAGCTCTTGAGGGCGCCCACGGTCACCGAGAGGCCCGGCGACGTCGCCTCCCCCTCGCCCGCCCCGTAGTCACACCCGCAAGCCAGGCACAGCGCCGCCGCTACAGCCGCCGCGAGGGTCGACCAGCGCGCCGGGGGTCTCATCAGACGTCCCATGGAGTTGCCTTGTTTGTTGGAATTTCAACCTGTTGCACAAACGGACGGCCCGAAGCCTACACGACCCCCCGGAGGTTGTCAAGGTGGCACAAGCCTGCCCAATATCCTGAATTTATTGCCTAAACGAAAGCGTCGGCCCGCTCAGTAGCTGAACGTGTCCACCTTCCAGCCCGACGGCGTGCGCATCAGCGCAATGGGCGGGTCGCTCTTCTTCGGGTCGTTGGACCGGATGAACAGCTTGATGCCCCCCGTGACGTCCATGGTCCTGCAGATGTAGAAGGTGACCGGGCTGCGGGACAGCAGGTACTTGTCCACGTGCTGCCGGATCCGCGGCCAGTACTGCTCGCGGACCCACCCCTCATGGTGCTTGGGCAGGAAGTTGGCGTAGAAGCGCTGAAACGACGCCTCGTCGTCGGGAGCGACCGCCGCGTCGTAGAGCGCGGCGACGACGTGCTCCGCCGTGCCCTCCTCCGGCTCGCGGACGAGCTTGTTCAGCTTGCACTCGGGGCGCGAGTCGCCACCGATGACCGGAGGCTTGATGGGCGGGCCGCCGACGGGGCCTGCGGGCTCCTCCGTGGCGGTCGGAGCGGGCCCCGTCTGCTCCAGGGGGGTGCCGGACCGGTCGATCTTGCTGCAGCCGAGAGAGAGCAAGGCGAGCGTCAACGTCCAACCCACTACGGTCATCATCGGCATCACTGCGGTCTGTGATCGCTCGCTCATGTCGACCTCCGGTGCTCCCGCGCTTACCGAGCACGCGGCCGGTGGAGCATAGCATCCGCTCGCTTCGGCCGTAAACCGGAAGCGGCCTCAGGTTTACTGGAGGGATGTGCTGCGGTACAAAGGGTCCCGGCCGCGCCGGGCGGCCCCGTGAACCCTGCAGGAACGTGACCCCATGTCGACCACTGCCCCTGACAGCCCGCGGCGGCTGTACGTGCTGGATGGCGCCAACCTCATGTTCCGCGCCTTCCACGCCATCCGCAGCCTGACCAACAGCCAGGGCATGCCGACCAACGCGCTGTATGGCTTCACGAGCATGCTGCTCAAGCTGCTCAAGGACGAGCACCCCGATCTGCTCGCCGTCGCCTTCGACACGTCGGCGCCGACCTTCCGCCACGAGATGTCCGCGGACTACAAGGCAAACCGCGCCGAGATGCCAGAGGACCTCCGCCCGCAGGTGCCCTACATTGCCCGCATCGCCGCGGGGCTCCGCATCCCCTACCTGGCGCTCGACGGCTGGGAGGCCGACGACATCATCGCCACCCTGACGCGGCGCGCGCTGGCCGACGGCATCGACGTGTTCATCGTGTCCAGCGACAAGGACCTCATGCAGCTCGTCGGCCCCCACGTGACCATGGTCGACACCATGGTCGACAAGCGCTACGACGTCGCCGGGGTGCAGGAGAAGTGGGGCGTGCCGCCGTCGCAGATCCGTGACCTCCTCGCGCTGACCGGCGACACCTCCGACAACATCAAGGGCGTGCACGGCATCGGGCCCAAGACCGCCGCGAAGCTGCTGACCGACTTCGGGGACCTGGACGGGGTGTTCGCCAACCTGGCGGCCCTCAAGGGTGCGACCCTCACGCGCCTCCAGGAGGGGCGGGAGGACGCGTACCGGGCGCAGGCTCTGGTCACGCTCCGCGACGACGCCCCCGTGCCCGTCACCTGGGACGAGCTGCGCGTGAGCGAGCCCGACCGCCCCGCGCTGACGGAGCTGTTCCGCCACCTGGAGTTCAAGGGCTTCATCCGGGAGTTCCACGCGGAGACCCCCAAGGCGCCCGATGCTCCACGGGAGCGGCAGGTGACCGTGCTCGACACGGCGCAGCTCGACGAGGCGGTCGCCGCCATCCGCGCCTCGGGTCGCGTCTCCTTCGACCTGGAGACCACCTCCGTCGACCCCGTGCGCGCCCGCATCGTGGGCATCGCGCTGGCGCCCACCGCCACCCTCGGTTTCTACATCCCCGTCGCCCACCACTACCTGGGCGTCCCGCCCCAGCTCCCCCTGGAGCGGGTCCTCGACGCCCTGCGGCCGGTCCTCGAGGACCCGACCGTTGAGAAGCTGGGTCAGAACTACAAGTATGACTACTTGATCTTGCTGCGTCATGGCGTCACGGTGCGCGGCGTCGCCTTCGACACGATGATCGCGAGCTACCTCATCGACCCGGGCAAGTACCAGCACAACCTCGACAACATCGCCCTCGACTGGTTGAACCACAAGACCATCAAGTACGAGGACGTCACGGGCAGCGGCAAGAGCCAGATCACGTTCGCCGAGGTGGACATCCCGCGCGCCTCGGCCTACGCCTGCGAGGACGCGCTGGTCTGCGCCCGCCTGACGGACTGCCTGCGCCCCATCGTCGAGCGCGAGGGCCTCGCGGCGCTCATGACGGACATCGAGCTGCCGCTCAGCCGGGTGCTCGCCCACATGGAGCTGCACGGCATCCTGCTCGACGTGGCGCAGCTCCACGCGCTCTCTACCGAGATGGGCCTCGCCATGGCTCGCCTGGAGCAGGAGATCTGGGACCTGGCCGGCGAGCGCTTCGCCGTCGGGTCGCCGAAGCAGCTCGGTCAGATCCTCTTTGACCGCCTGAAGCTGCCCAAGGGCAAGAAGACCAAGACGGGGTGGTCGACGGACTCGTCGGTGCTGGAGGATCTCGCCGCGAGTCACCCCATCTGCGCCAAGGTCCTGGAGTGGCGGCAGAGCTCCAAGCTCAAGTCGACCTACTGCGACACGCTGCCGGGCCTCGTGAACCCCGAGACAGGCCGCATCCACACGTCGTACAACCAGGCCGTCGCCGCCACCGGGCGCCTGTCGTCCAGCGACCCGAACCTGCAGAACATCCCGGTGCGCACGGAGGCGGGTCGGCGCATCCGCCAGGCCTTCGTGGCCGCGCCGGGGCACGTGCTGCTGTCCGCCGACTACTCGCAGATAGAGCTCCGCCTGCTGGCGGACATCGCAGGCGACGAGGGCATGATCCAGGCGTTCGTCGACGGGGCGGACATCCACACCCGCACCGCCTCGGAGGTCTTCGGCGTCCCCCTCGACGAGATGACCCCCGAGATCCGAGGGCGCGCCAAGGCCATCAACTTCGGCATCGTCTACGGTATGAGCGCCTTCCGCTTGGCCAACGACCTGGGCATCTCCAAGCAGGACGCCCAGGCCTACATCGACGGCTACTTCGCCCGGTACCCCAAGGTCCGCACCTGGCTCGACGAGACCATGGCGAGCGCACACGCGACGGGGCTCGTCACGACGCGCATCGGCCGCAAGCGCCCCCTGCCCGACATCGAGAGCACCAACTTCAACGTGCGCGCCGGCGCCGAGCGCATGGCCATCAACACGCCAATCCAGGGCTCGGCGGCGGATCTCATCAAGATCGCCATGATCCGCGTAGCCGCGCGCATCGAGGCAGAGGGCCTCGCGTCACGCATGGCGCTCCAGGTGCACGACGAGCTGGTGTTCGAGGTGCCGGAGGGGGAGGTCGAGCGCCTGACGACCGTCGCCCGCGAAGAGATGGAGGGCGTCGACCCGACCCTGCGCGTGCCGCTGGTGGTCGACGTTTACACCGGGCGCACGTGGAGTGAGGCCCATGGCTGACACGGACCGCATCGCCAGGCTCGAGGAGCGCCTCCGCGCCCAGGACGTGCGCCTGACCGGAATCCAGGAGATCAGCCGCTCGCTGGGCTCTACGCTGAACATGGACCGGGTGCTGGAGGTGGTGCTGGCGAAGATCACCGAGCTGCTGAACGCCGACCGGAGCTCGCTGTTCCTGCTGGACGAGGCGACTGGAGAGCTGTGGGCGAAGGTGGCGCAGGGGGGCAACGGGGATGACCCGGGCGAGCTGCGAGAGCTCCGGCTGAAGGTCGGCGACGGCCTGGCGGGCTGGGTCGCGAAGACGGGGCGCACGCTGAACATCAAGGACGCCTACAAAGACCCGCGCTTCCGGCCCGACATCGATCAGCGCACCGGCTACCGCACCACGTCCATGCTCTGCCAGCCCATGCGCAACTACCGGCGCCAGACCATCGGCGTCGTGCAGGTGCTCAACAAGCGCGCCGGCTACTTCACGGTGGAGGACGAGGATCTGCTCGCCGCCCTGTGCAGCCAGGCGGCCGTGACCATCGAGAACTCCAAGCTCTACCTGGCCGCCGTCGCGCGCAACATGGAGCTGCGCGACACGCAGGACCGGCTCAACCGCAAGATGCAGGAGCTGGACGTCCTGTTTCGCATCGAGGAGACGGTGTCCTCCGTGCTCGACCTGGACGCGGCCCTGGAGGGGGTGCTCGACCGGGTGCTGGAGGCGGTGCCCGCCGAGTCGGGGGGCATCCTCATCAAGGAGCGCAAGGCCAACACCTACGTGTTCCGGGCGTGCGGGGCGACCGCGGGGGCCCAGAGACTGCGCCTGGAGCCCGGGCAGGGCGTGGCGGGCTGGTGCGCGAGCACCGGCGTGAACGTGCTCGCCAACGACGGGGTGTCGGGCACGGCGACCGCGTGGATCACCGGGGCCGCGGGCGACACGCCGGTGCGGTCCGGCATCTGCGTGCCCATCTCGACCGGAGACGAGATCCTCGGCGCCATCCAGCTCGTCAACCGGCGGGGGAGGGTCGCCGGTGAGGACACCTTCGAGCAGGACGACGTGAAGCTGCTCACGCTCATCGCGGGGCAGGTCGCCAAGGCCGTGCAGAACCAGCGGGCCCGAGACGAGCTGCTCAACCAGAATCGCCTCGCGGCCATCGGGCAGATGCTCTCTGGCGTGATCCACGACTTCAAGACGCCCATGACCATCGTCAGCGGCTATGCCCAGCTCATGGCGCACGAGGACGACCCGAAGGAGCGGCAGACCTACTACGACAGCATCCTCAAGCAGTTCGCGCTGCTCGGGCACATGACCCGGGAGATCCTGGCCTTCGCGCGCGGCGAGCGGAATCTGCTGGTGCGAAAGGTGTTCCTGCACCGTTGGGTCTCCGAGGTCAGCGAGAGCCTGTCCGCCGAGCTCGCCGGCAAGGGCATCGACCTGGTGGTGGACGAGAGATACAGGGGAGACGCCCGCTTCGACGACATGAAGATGAAGCGGGTCGTCTTCAACCTGGCACGCAACGCGCGGGAAGCCATGCCGTCGGGGGGACGCTTCGTGTTCTCTGTGGACCGTGACGGCAGCGACGTGGTGTTTCGCTTCGCGGACACGGGCACCGGCATCCCGGCTGAGGTCCAGGACCGGCTCTTCGAGACCTTCGTGACCAGCGGCAAGGAGTCGGGAACGGGCCTGGGCCTCGCCATCGTGAAGAAGATCGTCGATGAGCACGGCGGCTCCATCGACTACGAGACCGTCCCCGGGCAGGGCACCACGTTCACGGTGCGCCTGCCCATCGACCCCGACGACAGGCGGGCCCTCCCGCAGGAAGCATCTGCATGAGCATGGTCGAGCTGCTCGAGAAGGGCGGCGTCCTGATGATCCCCATCCTGGTGGCGTCTGCGGTGGCGCTCGCCGTGTTCCTGGAGCGCCTGTGGACCCTGCGCCGCCACCGGGTCATCCCGCCGGGCTTCGTGCGGGCGGCCCTGTCCCTGGTGCAGCAGCGCAAGTTCACGGAGGCCGAGAGCCTCTGCCTGGAGAACGGCTCCCCCTTCGCGAACATGATCACCTCGGCGCTCAAGCACCGCGGCAAGCGCCGGGAGCTGATCAAGGAGACCATGGAGGAGACCGGAGAGCTGGAGATCGCCGACCTGGAGCGCTTCACCAACGTGGTCTCCACGGTGGCGACGGTGTCTCCGCTCCTCGGCCTCCTCGGGACGGTCACCGGCATGATCAAGGTGTTCAAGGACGTGGCGAGCCAGCCCGACCCGCAGATCAACGTGCTGGCGGGCGGAATCTGGGAGGCGCTGATCACCACGGCGGCCGGCCTGAGCGTCGCCATCCCCGCCTACGCCATGTACCGCTACCTGACGAGCCGCGTGGACCGGTACTCCCACGAGCTGGCCGAGCAGGGGCTGCGCATCCTGGAGCTGGTGGACGACCAGGCCCTCGGCGAGCGGGAGCCGCGATGAAGCTCCGCCGCCGGAGCCGCGGGCGCGTCACCGAGGCCGTCATCGACATCACGTCGCTGATCGACGCCGCCTTCATCCTGATCATCTTTCTCTTGATCTCCACGACCTTCAAGCGCAAGGAGCACGCCTTCTCGGTGCGCCTCCCGACCGCCGCCCACAAGGAGGTGGTGGTCGAGGTGGAGCGCAACTCGGTGTACGTGAGCCGCGAGGGGGACCTGTTCTACCTGGCCGTGGGGGGCACGCCCGTCCCCGACGGCCCACCCGCCCAGGGGCGCAAGGTCACGGCGGAGGAGCTGCGCAAGGAGCTGGAGGCGCTCGTGGAGAAGGACCCGAAGACGCGGCTCTCCATCCTCGCCCAGAAGGGCACCGACTATCAGCACATCATCACGGTGATGAGCGAGGCGACGCGGGCGGGAGTACAGGCCGTGCAGCTCCCCTACGAGTACGCACGGCCCGAAGGGGAGCAGCCGCCCCGCTAGGGGGCCTCGGCCGCCGACCGCGCCAGCGTGGGCGCGTGGCTGGCGGCAGGCGCCGGCTGCCGGCTGGTGCCCGCCACCTGATGGCCGGCGCCGTCTGCCGGGTAGGCCTCCATACCCATCTCGGCGAGGTCCAGGCCCAGGTACTCCTCCTCGGCGTCCACGCGCAGGCCCATCACGCGCCGTATGAGCAGCCACAGCGCGGTGGACGCGAGGACCACGAAGACGCCGACGGCAGCCACTCCGAGGGCCTGCGTCGCCAGCAGGGAGGCGCCCCCCCCGAACAGCAGGCCGTCACCCACGTCGGCCGAGAAGCGCGCCTCGGCGAAGAGCCCCACCGCGAGGGTCCCCCAGATGCCGCCGACGAGGTGCACGCTGGTGGCGCCGACCGGGTCGTCCACGCGGGCGCGGTCGAAGAGCACGACGGCGGGCACGACGAGGAGCCCACCCACGAGCCCGATGAGGACGGCACTGGGCAGCGACACGAACGCGCAGGGCGCGGTGACGGCGACGAGGCCGGCGAGGCAGCCGTTGATCATCATCGTCAGGTCGAAGGTGCGGGCGCGGACCCACGTGGCGACCAGCGAGCCGACGATGCCCGCGAAGGACGCCAGCACCGTCGCGGCAGCGATGCGCGAGATGGCGGCAGGGTCGGCCGCCATGGTGCTCCCGGCGTTGAAGCCTATCCACCCGAGCCACAGGATGAACCCGCCGGCGGTGGCCAGCGCGATGTTGTGCCCGGGGATGGGCCTCACCTCGCCGTTGCGCCCGTACTTGCCGCGGCGCGGCCCGAGCACGATGGCGCCTGTCAGGGCGGCGAACCCGCCGAGGGCGTGTACCTGCGTCGACCCCGCGAAGTCCCAGAAGCCCCGCTCGGCGAGCCACCCGCCGCCCCAGATCCAGTGGCCCGTCACCGGGTACACGAGCGCGATGAGCAGCAGGGAGAACACGAGGAAGGACTGGAACTTGATGCGCTCGGCTACCGCCCCCGACACGATGGACGCGGCGGTCATGGCGAAGCACGCCTGGAAGAAGAACTTGGCCTCGAGCGGCACGCCGGCCCACCCGAGCGAGCCGAACACGCCGCTGTAGGCGTCGCCCATGGCCGGGCTCGTGTCCGCGCCGCCGAGGAAGAAGCCGGTGAGGCCCAGGAGCGGGGTGCCATCGCCGAACATCAGGCCGAACCCGACGGCGTAGAAGGCGAGTCCGGCGATGGCCGCCACGGTGAAGTTCTTGGCGAGGACGTTCACCGCGTTCTTGGAGCGCACGAGGCCGGTCTCGAGGAGCCCGAAGCCGGCGTTCATGAAGAACACCAATGCTCCCGCGATGATGACCCACAAGGTATCGAGCATCACCTTGACGTCCGTGCCGTCGTCCGCCAGCGCCGGCCTCGCCGCGGTCACCCCCGCGCACAGCGCCAGCACCAACACTGCATGCCTCCCGAGCCGTCTCGTCGTCACACGCGCCTCCTCTGTGGGTGGTTGGCCCTCGGGCCGCGGGGCCGCAAAGCAAGGACCGGGCCAGAGGCGACGGAGTCCTCGCTTGGAGCGACAGTAACGATGGAGTTTCAACAAATTGAGTGACTTGATCTGATGCGAGATCTCGCTTCAACAAGCCGGCGCCATCCTACATCTTCGTAGGATCTGGCCCGGCGTCCTACATTCACGTGCGAAAGCGGTGGGGGTCGAGGCCGTGCTTGCGCACCCGAAGCCCCATGATGCGCTCCGTGATGTCGAGGGCCTGGGCGGCGCGGGTCATGTTACCTCGGGCCGTCTTGAGGGCGTCGGCGAGCAGCTCCCGCTCCAGGGTGTCGAGGGCCTCCTGGAGGCGCCCCTTGTGCACGGTGCCGCTCGCCTCCGCCGTCTGGAGCGTGGGCGGCAGGTGGTGGCCGTGGATCACGCCGTCGCTCGTCAGCAGCACGGCGCGCTCGATGCAGTTCTCCAGCTCACGGACATTGCCCGGCCAGTGGTAGTTGACCAGCATGTCGATGGCCGGCGTGGAGATGCGCTTGACCTCCCGGCCGTTGGCGCGAGCGTACTTCTCGACGAAGTGGTCGGCCAGGAGCAGGATGTCGGTCCGCCGCTCCCGCAGTGGCGGCACGTGGATGGGGAACACGTTGAGCCGGTAGTAGAGGTCCTCGCGGAACGCCCCGCTGGCGATCAGCGCCTCCAGGTCCTTGTTGGTGGCGGCGATGATGCGCACGTTGGCCTTCAGCGTGGTCACGCCCCCCACCCGCTCGAACTCCCGCTCCTGCAGGACCCGCAGCAGCGCCACCTGGGTCGGGGCCGTGAAGTCCCCGATCTCGTCCAGAAAGATGGTCCCGCCCTGGGCGAGCTCGAAGCGGCCCTTGCGCTGCGCCAGGGCGCCGGTGAAGGCGCCCTTCTCGTGCCCGAACAGCTCGCTCTCCAGCACCGACTGGGGCAGCGCTGCGCAGTTCACCCGGACGAAGGGCTTGGCGGCGCGGGGACTGTTGTAGTGGATGGCGTGGGCGACCAGCTCCTTCCCGACGCCGCTCTCACCGCGGAGCAGCACCGTGGCGTCGCTGGGCGAGACCTGGGCGATCAGGTCGTAGACCGCGGACATGGCCTTGGAGCTGCCGATGATGTTCGAGGGGCGGAAGCGGTCCTTGAGCTGCTCGTGGAGCAGCGCGTTCTCCTCCTCGAGCTGCCGCCGCTGCTCCTCGGCCGAGCGTCGCAGCCGCACGGCCTGCGCGATCATGGACGCGATGATCGACAGGAGCCGGACCTCGTCCTCCAGGGCCTCCGCGGCAGCCGCCGGGCGCTCGGCGCTCAGCGCCCCCAGCACCTCGTTGCCGCTGCGGACCGGCACGCACACGAAGGACGCGCCGGCGGGTTGGCGGCCGCGGGTCCTGAACAGAAACCGGGGGTCCTCGGTGACCCGCGGGACCACGATGGGCTCCCCGGTCTGCACTACGGCGCCGGTGACCCCCTCACCGAGGCGAAAGCGCCCGCGGCGCCGCTCCTCCGCTGAGAGCCCGAAGGTGGCCTCGAGGACGACGGACTCCCCGTCACGGCTGAGGAGCCCCAACGAGGCAGCGGTCATGCCCATGTGCTCGGCCATGGCGCTGACCACCGGCTGGAGCACGGTGCGCAGGTCCAGGCTGCGATCGAGCATCTGCCCGATCTCGTGGAGCAGCAGGAGCTCTGGCACCTCGCGCTTGACCTGCGGCTCGGAGTGGGTCATGGCCAGGTCCTGAGATCCAGGGGGGAGGCTAGAACTCTTCGACGCGCGTGCCGACGGCCCCGCCGGAGCGACGGTCCGTCTTGACCACCTCCTCCGGCAGCTCGTCCTCGGGGACGACTGCGTGCGGCGGAGCGGGCTCGTGGTCGCGGACCACCGCCCGCACCCGGAGGTTGAGCACGTCGAGCATCGCCTTGCGGAACACGCCCCGCGGCTCCTTGAAGCGGCAGCCGCGCAGCTCCATGTAGAAGGCCAGCGGGCCCGTCCCACCGTAGGGCTGCTCGACGGTGCGCTTGCCGAAGCGGATCGCCATCTCCTCGAAGACGGGCTCATCGGTGTCAGCCGGCCCAGACATGAACATCTCATGGGAGGAGGGGCCGGGCGCCAGGTAGAGCTCCGCCCACTCCTGGGCGACCGCCTCCTCGATGCCTCCGACCCACCGCTTGCCCATCATGTAGCGAAGGAGCGCCCTCGCCGCGCCGTCCGTGAGCTGGAAGCCCGGCTTCTCTGACAGCAGGAGCACGTCATACCGGGGTGTCGTCTGGTTCTCCGTCATCTTTGCCTCCGTCGGGGCGCCAGGATACTCCGGCCGCATCGTGGGGACAATGCCGGTGAGCACATCGGCGCCCCTCCCTGCCGGACTCCCATTCGGGTTGACGCGGCCTGGTCGCTGGCGCACGATACGCGCCCTGGCGACCAGACCCGAGAGGAGACCCATGACCGTCGTCGTTACAGGCGCCTCTGGCCACATCGGAGCGAACCTGACCCGCGCGCTGCTCGACGCGGGCCGCACCGTGCGCGCCGTGGTGCACGACGAGGCCGCAGCCCTGGAGGGCCTGGACGTGGAGCGGGTCCGCGGCGACGTCCGGGACGTCGAGTCCATGCGGCGCGCCTTCGCTGGGGCCGAGGTCGTCTACCATCTGGCGGCCCGCATCACCCTGGGGACCTCGGACGCCGCGCTGGTGTTCGCCACGAACATCGAGGGCCCGCGAAACGTGTGCCAGGCG
Source organism: Myxococcales bacterium (assembly GCA_045863395.1). Taxonomy (GTDB): domain Bacteria; phylum Myxococcota_A; class UBA9042; order JABWCM01; family BTVJ01; genus BTVJ01. Next base: position 58,329 of record BTVJ01000008.1, on the reverse strand, counting down.
GCTCTGGATACCGGCGTGCGTCGCCTGATCCACTTCAGCTCCATCCACGCCTTCGACGACCAACCCCGAGACGTCCCCATGGACGAGACGCGCCCCCCGGCCCTCGGAGGCGACTTCCCCGTCTACGACCGGAGCAAGGCGGGGGGACAGGCGGAGGTCCTCGCGGCGGTGCAGCGAGGGCTCGACGCGGTCATCGTGAACCCCTCCGGCGTCATTGGCCCCGGGGACTTCCGCATCTCCGCCATGGGGCAGGCGTTCCTTGACATGTGGCACGGCCGGCTTCCGGGGCTCGTGGACGGCGGCTTCAACTGGGTCGACGTGCGGGACGTCGTGGCGAGCGCCATGGCCGCTGAGACCCGGGGACGCACCGGCGAGCGCTATCTGCTCCCCGGCCACTGGGTCTCCGTGCCCGACATCGCCCGCACGGTCACCGAGCTGACCGGTCGCAGGACGCCGCGCTTCGTCTCCCCCATGTGGCTCGCCCGGGCCAGCGTGCCGCTGATCGCCGCGTGGTCGGCGCTGACGGGCCGCCGACCGCTCTACACGTCCGCGTCACTGCGGGCGCTGCGGCAGAACCGGGTCGTGGTCGGCGCCAAGGCCGAGCGCGAGCTGGGACACTCGCCGCGCCCCTTCAAGGACTCGGTGCGCGACGTCTACGCGTGGTTCGAGCAGGCGGGCTTCCTGCGGGAGGGGTGGCGCGCCCTCCCCGCCCGCACCGGCCAGGTGGACGCATGACCGAGGCCGCGCTGCACCACGCCGTGGGCCTCGGGTGGATCGCCCTGTCGGTCGTCATGTTCCCCGTCCTGCTGTTCCTGACGGCGCCCTACGGCCGCCACGCGCGCTCGGGCTGGGGCCCCACCATCGACAACCGCCTCGGCTGGATCCTCATGGAGGCGCCAGCGGCCCTCGTGATCTTCGGCTTCTGGCTCACGGGCGAGCACAGCGGCACCCTGACGGCGGTCGTCCTGCTCGCGCTGTGGGAGCTGCACTACCTGAACCGCGCGTTCATCTTCCCGCTGCGCATCCGCAGCCAGGGCAAGCGCATGCCCGTGCTCGTCATGGCGTCCGGCGTCCTCTTCAACGGGGTCAACGGCTACATCAACGGCCGCTGGCTCTTCGATCTGTCTGGCGGCTACCCGGACGCCTGGCTGGCCGACCCACGGTTCTGGGTGGGGGCCGCGCTGTTCCTGGTGGGCTTCGCCATCAACCTGCACTCGGACCAGGTCCTCATGAACCTGCGCAAGCCGGGGGAGACCGGGTACAAGATCCCCCAGGGCGGCCTCTTCCGCTGGGTCACCTCCCCCAACTACTTCGGAGAGGTCGTGGAGTGGACGGGCTGGGCCATCGCCACCTGGTCGCTGCCGGGCCTCGCCTTTGCCCTGTGGACGGCGGCCAACCTGGTTCCCCGGGCCCGAGACCACCACCGCTGGTATCTGTCCCGCTTCCCCGACTACCCCGCCGAGCGCCGCGCCGTCATCCCCTTCGTCTACTGACCCCGTTGCCTTGGTGCGCGGCCTGCCTACGTTGGAGAGGTTTCCCCCACAACGGCAGGAGGACATCCATGGAGAAGGTCGGAGACATCCTCGAGAAGAAGGGGCGAACGGTCTACCACGTCAGCCCGGACCACACGGTCTTCGAGGCCATCGCGCTCATGTCCGAGCACCACATCGGCGCGGTCCTCGTCATGCAGAGCCAGCAGCTCGTCGGCATCCTCACGGAGCGGGACTACGCGCGCAAGGTGATCCTCCAGGGGCGCTCATCGCGGGAGACGCCGGTCCGCGACGTCATGACGCCCCGGGTCCTCTACGTCCACCCCGAGGACAGCATCACCGGCTGCATGGCGCTGATGACCGACAAGCGGGTCCGCCACCTGCCCGTGCTCGTCGAGGGCAGGGTCGTGGGCATCGTGTCCATCGGTGACGTGGTCAAGGCACGCATGGACGACCTGAGCTACACCGTGCGCATCCTGGAGAGCTACATCATGGGCGCCTACCCGGGCTGACCGGGCGGCTTGGCAGGACACGACGGGTCAGCGCTGGAAGCGGTAGATCACCTCACCGGGCCGAATCATGCCCAGCTCCTCCCGGGCGACCTGCTCGATCATGCGGGGGTCGTTTCGCAGTGCGTCGTTCTGCCGCTGCAGGTGGTCGTTCGCTCTCTGGATGGTCAGGTTGTCGGTCCGCAGGCGCTCCAGATCCTGCTCGAGCTGGCTGCAGTGCTCGGGGCCCGACGGGTCCAGGACCACCACCGCCACGCCAACGATCAGAAACAAGACGATGGAGACGGCCAGGAGCGTCTTGAGGGTCCGCAATGCTCGTCGGATGACGCCCATCATCACCGAGCCGGGTGCGCGGCCGTGGGGCGGTGGCCGCTGGACGCCGGTGATCGGTGACCCTATCGCAGGTCTCCATGAAGCGCAACGATTCTCTGATGCATCGCTCGTGGGGTCAGACGGCCTCTCGGCGGATTCCCCGGGACGCCAGGCGGCAGCGGAGCTTGTCGAGGATGCCCTTGTGGATGCGGCAGAGCCAGGAGGGGCTCATGCCCACCTGCCGCGCCACATCGCGGAAGGACTCGTCGTCGAAGTAGTACAGCTCGATGATCCGGCGCTCCTGGGCGTCCAGCGTGGAGAGCAGCTCCTGGAGCGCCTCGCCCATGTCGCCCAGATTCACGACGCTCTCCGGGTTGCGGGCGCGGTTGTCGCCGCTCTCGCCGCGGAAGCCGGCGCGACCCTCAGCGGCGTGCTCGTCCTTTGGAGTGACCAGCGACATGATGGCCGGTCGGCCGGGGCGGTGGGGCTGCTCGCGTCCCTCGGCCCGGGCACGGGCCTCCTCCCGGTTCCGCAGCCGGGCGATGGCCCGGCCCGTGCTCCAGCGGCGGGTGCCGTCCAGCATGGCGCCAAAGACGCGGTAGTAGGCGAAGCGCGGGAAGTCGAAGTCGGGGGCGGGCTCGAAGCGCTTGGCGGCGTCGAGGAGGCCGAGCATGCCGTAGGAGACGAGATCCTCGCGGGGGACCTGCTCACCGTAGACCCGGTGGACGCGACCGGCGATGCACTCGACGAAGGGGATGTAGGCTGCGGGGTCGATGGCGGCGGCGTGGGTCATCTTCAATCTCCTCAAGTCGCGTTGGTTTCCTCGTCGGACGGGCGGGCCACAGAGCAAGGGGCCTGCCAACGTCGCAACACATCGAGTTCACAGCAATTTGTCGAATTGCCGCCGCGCGGGACCGGGGCGCGCTGGTCCCCGGCGCCAGCGCGGGTTCAACGCGAATTTGGACGTGAATTCATGCCCTTGAGATCATGGGCTCGCCGAGTCCCCACCCGTGGGGCCATCGCTCCCCACCGGAGCGCGTGGACGTGGACATGCGCCGCCGCTTTGGGTATAGGTGCCCCCCATGAGAGGCAGACCCCACTGGACGGCCCACCGACTGCCACGAGCCGCGCTCCTCGTGACCCTCCTCGCGACCGTGGCGGCTTGCAGCGACGGGCTGGGCGGAGGCGCCACCGGCGGGCTGCGGGGGGCGCCCTGCGACTTCCAGGAGGACTGCCGCCCCCCGACGGTGTGCGCAAAGACCGGGGAGTACGACTGGACCATCTGCACCGGCACCATCCAGGAGGCCGGGACCTGCGCGACGAGCGACGAGTGCCGGTTCGAGCGCCGCGATGGGCTGCCGCTCCTGTGTCTCCAGGGCCGCTGCGCCTTCCAGGGGACGCCGGACACCAAGGACACCGGAGGCGATTGAGATGGCGGAGCCCCTGATCTTCGTGACCAACGACGACGGCATCGAGGCGGAGGGGCTCCACGTCCTGGAGCGCGTCGCGGCGCGCTATGGGCGCGTGATGACGGTCGCGCCCAAGAACGAGATGAGCGGCATCAGCCACGCGCTCACCCTGCACGCCCCCCTGCGGGTACACGAGCACAGCGCGGGCCGCTGGTCGGTCACCGGGACGCCGGCGGACTGCGTGTACCTGGGGATCAACCACATGGCGACGGAGCGCCCTGCGCTGGCGCTCAGCGGCGTCAACCACGGGCCCAATCTGGGCTACGACGTCATCTACTCGGGCACGTTGGCGGGGGCGCGGGAGGCGGTGATCCAGGGGGTCCCGGCCATCGCCTTCTCTCTGACCGGGCGCCGCCCCTACGACTTCGAGGGAGCAGTCGTCGCGCTCGACGCCGTCGTGCGGGAGGCCCTCACGCGCGGGATCCCCGAGGACACGCTGCTCAACGTGAACATCCCGCCTCCGCAAGCCGGCCACCGGGGGTTTCTCAGCACGTCGCTGGGGATCCGGCACTACTCGGGAGACGTGGAGCGCCGCGTGGACCCGCGGGGCGGCGAGTACGTGTGGATCGGCGGCAAGCACATCACCTACCGGGACATCCCCGGCTCGGACTGCAATGCCGTCCGTGATGGGTGGGTGTCCGTGACCGCCCTGCAGCTCGACACGACCCACTGGGGTGCCAAGGCGACCCTGGATGGGTGGGGCCTCTTCACCCCGGCCCACGCAGCGCGGCCGTCCGTGGGGGCCTGACGCCCCCTCCGTGCCCCGCGCGGAGCCCCCCGACGCCCCGGCTCAGTACCTGACCAGCGCCCAGGAAGGTACGGGGCTCAGCTTGTCGCGCCCGCTCAGGAACGACAGCTCGACCACGAAGGCCGCCTCCACCACGTGGGCGCCCTGCTCCTGGACGAGCTTGGCGGTCGCGTTGACCGTGCCACCCGTCGCGAGCAGGTCGTCCACGATCAGCACGCGCTGGCCTGGCTCCACGGCGTCCAGGTGCATCTCCAGGCAGTCCTCTCCGTACTCCAGCGTGTAGCAGTGCTTCGCCGTGCGCCACGGCAGCTTGCCGGGCTTGCGGACCAGGCCGAGGCCCTTCTTCATGCGGTAGGCGAGCGCGCTCCCGTACAGGAAGCCGCGGGCCTCCACGGCGACGATGCGGTCGATGTCCATGCTCGCGTAGCGGTCCGCGAAGGCGTCGATGACGCCGTTGAACAGCGCGGTGTCCTGCAGCACGGGGCTCAGGTCCTTGAACACGATGCCCGGCTTGGGGAAGTCGGGGACGTCCCGGATGCGGGACTTGAGCAGCTCCTCCATGGTGTCCTCCAGCTTGTTCATTGGGTCAGGCGATCTCTGCGCCGGGGGCCGCCGGGCGCTCGGGGGTGAGCAGGGACAGGCCGGCCTCGTCCTCGGCGACCAGGAGCATGCCCTCGCTCTGGAGCCCGAACAGCTTGCGCGGCTCCAGGTTGACGAGCACGACGGCGCGGCGGCCGACGAGCTGCTCCGGCGCGTAGGACTGGGCGATGCCCGCGACGATCTGGCGCACCGAGGTGCCCACGTCGACCTGCAGCTTCAGCAGCTTCGCGGACTTGGGCACCGCCTCGGCGGCGACGATCTCGCCGACGCGCAGCTCCACCTTGGCGAAGTCGGCGTAGGCGATGAGCGGCTTGCCCGTGGGGGCGGGCTCGGGCGTGGTCACTTTGGCCTCCTCGACCTTCAGCTCGTAGCGCGGGAACAGGGCGGGCGTCGTCCCGACCGGGGCCCCTGGGGTCAGCTCGCCCCACGTCAGGGACGTGAGGGCCGGGGGCGGCCCCGCCCAGCCGATGTCCGCCAGGATGTGGCCCGCCTTCTCGGGCATCACGGGCCACAGCAGCGTCGCCGCGAACCGGAGGCCCTCGAGCACGTTGTAGAGCACGGCGCCGGCGCGGGCCGGGTCCGTCTTCACCAGACGGAACGGCTGGGCGTCGTTGACATACTTGTTGAGGCGGCGCACCCCCTGGAGCACCTCCTCAAGGGCGGCGTGCAGCTTCAGGGCGCAGACGAGGCCGCGCACCTTCTCGGGCAGCCCACGCAGGAGGGTCACCGTCTCCTCGTCCTCCGGGAGGACGGGCCCCGGCACCGGGACCCGGCCATCCAGGGGCTCCTTGGCCAGCAGCTTGGTCGCGCGGCTCAGCAGGTTGCCGAGGTCGTTGGCCAGATCGGCGTTGTTGCGGGCGACCAGCGCCTCCTCGCTGAAGTTGGCGTCCAGGCCGAGCACCATCTCGCGCATCAGGAAGTACCGCAGCACCTCGGGACCGTACTTCTCCTTCAACGACAGGGGCGAGACCACGTTGCCCAGCGACTTGGACATCTTCGTGTTGTCCGTCAACCACCAGCCGGTCGCCACGATGCGCTGCGGCAGCGGGAGCTCCAGCGCCATGAGCATCGTCGTCCAGTAGACGCAGTGGGTCGTCAGGATGTCCTTGCCGATCAGGTGATGCACGTGGGGCCACCACGCCTGGAACCGATCGGGATCCGCATACAGCCCGATGGCGCTGCAGTAGTTGAGCAGCGCGTCGAACCACACGTAGGTCACGAAGTCCCGGTCGAAGGGCAGCTCGATGCCCCAGGACAAGCGCTCCTTGGGGCGGGAGATGCACAGGTCCTTGAGATCCTTCTGCAGGAAGCCCAGCACCTCGTTCCGGCGGTTCGGGGGCTGGATGAAGTCGGGGTTCGCCTCGATGTGCGCGACGAGGCGGTCCCGGTACTTCCCCATGCGGAACCAGTAGTTGCGCTCCTCGATCCAGACGACCTCGTTGCCCGTCTCGGGGCAGCGGCCATTGACCAGCTCCTCCTCGGCCCAGAAGCGCTCGACCGACGTCGAGTACCAGCCCCGGTACACCTGCTCGTAGACCTCGCCCTTGTCGAAGAGCCGCTGGAGCGCCTGCTGGACGATGGCCGTGTGGCGCGGCTCCGTGGTGCGGATGAAGTCGTCGTTCTCGATGTGCAGGGTCGGCCACACGTGCTTGAAGTGCTGGTGCATCTCGTCGCAGTGCTCCTGCGGCGTCATGCCCCGCTTGCGGGCAGCCTCCTGCACCTTCTGGCCGTGCTCGTCCACGCCCGTCAGGAACCAGGTCTGCTCACCGAAGAGCCGGTGGTAGCGGGCGAGGACGTCCGCGAGGATCGTGCAGTAGGCGTGGCCGATGTGCGGCTTGTCGTTGACGTAGTAGATGGGGGTCGTGACGTAGAAGCGGTCGCTCATGGGCACCTCGGCGGCTCGGGTCGGGGACTCGTACCATCGGGCGCCAGCGCCCGTCAACCAGGCCACCCGTAGGGGTCAGGACCGGGCGGAAGGATGGTTCTGGCCCCTCCCGCAACGCGCTTGACCGATCCCCGGTGCATCTGCTAGACGACTGAGGCGTCTCGGCCCCCGTAGCTCAGGTGGACAGAGCTGGGGATTCCTAATCCCTGTAAGCCACAGGTTCGAATCCTGTCGGGGGTACCACCGTATGCGAGAGCACCAGAGAGAACACCTTCCGTCAGGAGCAACCATGAACCGCTCGGAGTTGATCGACGTGATCGCCACCAGGACCAACCTGGCAAGGAAGGACGCCGAGATCGCCGTCAACACCGTCTTCGACTCCATGATCGCCGCCCTGGTGGACGGGGATCGCGTGGAGATTCGAGGCTTCGGCAGCTTCACGACCCGTCGCTACGACTCGTACACCGGCCGCAACCCTCGCACGGGTGACGCGGTGGAGGTTCCCGCCAAGGTCCTGCCCTCCTTCCGTGTCGGCAAGGAGCTGCGGGAGCGCGTCGACTCGGAGTAGCGGGACCCTGGCGCCCGAGCGCCACCGTCACGCGCTGAGCCAATCAGTAGTTGAGCAGGATCGCGTCGCGCTCGTAGCCCAGGCCGACCAGGGCGGTCGTGGTGTCGCGGACCATCGCCGGCATCCCGCAGAGCAGGACCCCTCCGCTTGCCATCCCGTCGAGCGCCTCTGCCAGGTGACGCTGCACGCGCCCCTCGCGGCCCGGCCACCCGGCGGGGTCGGGGCGCGTGGCCGTGACGTGCAGCTCCACCCCCGCGTCCATCCAAGCGGCGTGCTCCTCCGCGAAGGGGATGTCCGTCGCGTCCCGGACCCCGTACACGAGCACGATGCGCCCGTAACGGGGTCGCTCTCCGATCATGTGGAGCAGCGCGCTCCGAAGGGGCCCGATGGCGGACCCGACGCCCACGCACGCCACGGGACCGCCGGCCAGGCGGCTCAGGTCGAAGCCTCGGCCGACCGGACCGTTGACCCGGATGGTCGAGCCCGCCGGGAGCGCCACGAGGGCCTCGGCGACGGGCGGCCCCCGGCGGACGAGCAGCTCCGCGCGCGGGAGGTCGTTGGGCGCCGATGCCAGCGCGAAGTAGGCCTCGCCCGCACGGTCCACCGAGACGCTGGCCACGGCGCCTGGGCGCAGCGCGCCGGGGCGGAGGCCCGCGATGTGAAGCTCGGCAAGGGACAAGGTCGCCGTGTGCGGCGTGACCTCGATGACGGTCGCGTCTGCGGTGCGGGCCATGAGTCCACAGTATTCGGCTGGGCCCCGGACGTCCAGCCCGGGGCCCCGAGGGGCACGCAGGCGGCAGGCCGCGCACGCGATCCGACGGGTGGACGTCCAGCAACCGCGCACGTTCCGTGCTATGCTCCGGCGCCGTGAAGGTCCACCTGTTCGTGCCGTGCATGGTCGATCAGCTCCTGCCGGAGGTCGGGGTGGCCACCGTGCGCGTGCTGCGGCGGGCAGGCTGCGAGGTCGTCTGGGACGGCCGGCAGGTCTGCTGCGGCCAGCCGGGCTACAACGCCGGCTACCGACACGAGGCGGCCCAGGTCGCGCGCACGCTCCTCGACGCCTTCGAGGAGGCGGACGTGGTCGTGGCGCCGTCGGGCTCGTGCGTGGCGATGGTGCGAAACCACCTGCCAGACCTGCTGCCGCACCTGCCCGATGCGCTCTGGCCGCGAGCAGAGCGCCTCAGGGGACGCACCTTCGAGCTGACCGAGCTGCTCGCCGACCACCTGGGCATCGTCGACCTCGGGGCGTCGCTGCCCGTCAAAGCGACGTGGCATCCGCCCTGCCACCTGCTGCGGGAGCTCAACGTCGAGGCGGCCCCACGGAGGCTGCTGCGGGCGGTCGAGGGGCTCGACCTGGTGCCCCTTGGCGAGGCGGAGCGGTGCTGCGGCTTCGGCGGAGCCTTCGCGGTCAAGCTGCCAGAGCTGAGCGTGGCCATGGGCGAAGAGAAGGCGCGGCGGGTGCTGGAGACCGGCGCAAGCGTGGTGGTGACGGCGGACCCCGGGTGCATGCTCCAGCTGCGGGGGCTGCTCCAGCGGCTGGGCTCGCCGGTGCGCGTCGCCCACATCGCCGAGGTGCTGGCCGCGCGGGGGGCACTGGCGTGAAGCGCGATCCAGCGTGCTTCGAGGCCAACGTGCGCGAGGGGCTGCGCGACGCCGCCCTCGGGCACACCCTGCAACGCGCCACGCGGACGACCCTCGGGGCGCGCGCTGCGGCCGTCGCCGCGCAGCCGGGGTGGGCGGGGCTGCGGCGGCGGGCGGCGGCGATTCGCGGCGACGCGCTGGCCCGCCTCCCCGCGCTCCTGGAGCAGCTCGAGGAGCGGCTGTGCGAGCGGGGAGTCACGGTCCACTGGGCCGAGGACGGCGTCGCGGCCTGCCGGATCATCGTGGACATCGCCCAGGCGGCGGGCGCCCGCCGGGTGGTCAAGGGCAAGTCCATGGCGTCGGAGGAGATCCACCTGGGGGAGGCGCTCTCCAAGGCCGGCATCGCGCCCGTCGAGACGGACCTGGGCGAGCTCATCGTCCAGCTCGCCGGGCAGCCGCCGTCCCACATCACCGCGCCTGCGCTTCACCTGAGCCGGCGCGAGATCGGCGCCATCTTCGCCGACGAGCTCGGGGTCCCTTTCACGGACGATCCGGACGCCCTGGTCGCCATCGCCCGGGAGCACCTGCGCCGCGAGCTCCTGGAGGCGACGGTCGGGGTCACGGGCGTGAACTTCGCCGTCGCCGAGTCCGGCACGCTGGTGCTCGTCGAGAACGAGGGGAACATCCGGCTCGCGACGACGCTGCCTCGGGTCCACGTGGCGCTCATGGGCATCGAGAAGGTGGTCCCGCGCCTCGCCGATGCGGCGGTGCTGCTGCGCGTCCTCGCCCGGAGCGCCACGGGCCAGCGGGCGACGAGCTACGTGTCGCTGCTCGCGGGACCCCGCAGGGGAAGAGAGGCGGACGGCCCGGAGCAGGTCCACGTCGTGCTCCTCGACAACGGGAGGAGCAGGCTCCTCGCCGACGCGGAGCTGCGCGGGAGCCTCGCCTGCATCCGCTGCGGCGCCTGCATGAACGTCTGCCCCGTGTTCCAGCACGTCGGCGGCCACGCCTACGGGTGGACGGTCCCCGGGCCCATCGGCAGCGTGCTGGGGCCGGCGCTGCTCGGGCGGGCGGCTGCGGCGCTCCCCCACGGGTCCAGCTTGTGTGGCGCCTGCACTGCGATCTGCCCCGTGGGCATCGACCTGCACGAGATGCTGCTCACCTTGCGCGGGCGCACCGTGCGTGATCGGCTGCGTCCCTGGCGGGAGCGGCTCGCCTTCCGGCTCTGGCGCCTCGCGAGCAGCACAGCGCGGCGCTTCGCCCTGGCGGGGTGGCTGCTGCGGCTCGCCGGGCGGCTGGGGTTTCTGGGCACGGCGCTGCGGGTCCTCGGGTGGGGCCCTGGCCGGGCGGCTCCCGCCCTGCCCTCGCGGACGTTCCGGCAGCGCGTCTCCGAGGTGCTCGAGGAGCGGGAGCCATGAGCGCGCGGGAGGCGATCCTCGGGCGCCTGCGGGCCGCACCCCGAGCACAGGTCCAGCCGGCCGAGCCGGCCCCCCGAGAGGGGGTTCGCGAGGGGGATCGGGCGACCCTGGCCAGGCGGTTCACCGAGGCGCTGTCCGCAGCCGGGGGGCGCGTTGCGCGGGTGCCGGATCGCGCGGCCCTGTCGCGCCTCCTGGTCCGCGAGCTGGACTGGACCGACCAGGCCATCGTGCTGTGCTCCGCCGACCCCATCGTGCACAAGACCGTGCTGCCGGTCCGCGACATCCTGGACCGCACGACCGTGCTCCTGTGGGACCCGCGCGACGGAGACCCGGACTGGCTGCGCACTCGGGCCGCCGGGGCCGCGGCCGGAGTCACGGGGGCGGACGCCCTGCTCGCAGACACGGGCACCGTCGTACTGGCCGCCACCGTTGCGCGCCCCCGCGTGCTGTCCCTGCTGCCGCGCCGCCACGTAGTGATAGCGACCACGGACCAGCTCCTGCCCGACCTGGAGACGTGGGTGGAGCGCCGCGCCCTGGTCCGCTCGCCGGACTCGTGCACGGCCTTCGTGACGGGCCCGAGCCGCACGGCAGACATCGAGAAGGTGCTGATCACCGGCATGCACGGCCCCCGGGAGCTGACCGTGGTGCTCATCGGCCCCGACTGACTGTGCTATGCTCCCTGCCCATGGTCGGTCGATTCACCGGCGCCCTGCTCGGCGTCATTCTCGTCGCTGCCCTTGCGGTGCCCACCGAGGCCCGCCCACGGGCGAGATCCCTGGGCGACAACTCGACGGGCACCCTGGAGGGCGGACGGGCTGTTCCCTTGCGCTCGAAGTCCCTCCGTGTGATCACCCGCACCGTCAAGCGAGGGTTCATCTACGGGACCGACGAGCTGGTGGGCGCGCTGGTGGACGCCGCCGGCGCCGTCCGGGCGGCGCTGCCTGGGGCCGTCCTGCACGTCGGCAACCTGAGCCGGGAGGGGGGAGGCGACATCGGCCCGAGCCGCTCACACAACTCGGGCCGCGACGCCGACCTGGCGTTCTACCTGCTGGATGCCAAAGGCACGCCGGCTCACCCCGACGGGCTCGTGGCGCTCGGGAGGGACGGGCGCTCCCGTGACGGGCGTTACCGCCTGGACCTGGAGCGCAACTGGGCCCTCGTTCGCGCGCTGCTCTCGCACGACGCGGTGCAGCTCGAGTGGGCGTTCTGCGCAGCGTGGCTCCGCGAGATGCTGCTCCAGCACGCCCGCGCCGCGGAGCCGGACCCCGCCCTGCTCGTCCGCGCCGAGGTCGTGCTCAAGCAACCAGGCGACTCGTCGCCCCACGACGACCACTTCCACGTGCGGGTCTACTGCGCCCCGGACGACCGCTTCGACGGCTGCAACGGCTACGGCGCCACCTGGCCCTGGGTGGACACCGCCCGCGAGGACCTGGATCAGCGAGCCCGCGAGCTTGCCTCCCGCGCGCTCGGCGGCCAGGGGCGCGCCAAGGCCCTGGAGGCGCTCGTGACCGCGAGGGCGAGGGCCGCGGTGCCCGTGGTACTCCCCCTCCTCGCGGAGCCGGGCTCCCAGGACGCCGTCTTGCGCCTCGTGCGGATCACGCGCGCGGTGGAGGCCGCCCCCGCCCTCGGGGAGCGTCTGGCCGCAGCGACCCGCGCTCAGGAGCAGGAGGCCCTGGTCGCGACCCTGGGCGCCCTGGAGGCCGCCGCCCCGCTTGCCGCCTTCGCGTCGCGCTCGGACGCGTCCCCGAGCGCCCTCCTCGCCGCGGTGCGAGCCCTCGGCGTCGCGGGCGATCCGGTGGCCGTGCCTGCCCTCATCGCGCTGGCGTCGTCCCGTGACCGCGCCCTCTCCGAGGCCGCGCACGTGGCCCTCGGGCGCCTCACCAACCGGACCGAGACGTCGGCGGGGACGAGCGGCTCCGTGGATGGCTGGGCGCGCTGGTGGCAGCAGAGCCGGGGCGCGTCCCGGGCCGAGTGGGTGGAGGCAGGGTTCCGACGCGCGGGCATCCCCACCGGGGGCTACGTGGACCGGGTCGAGGCCCTGCTCCGAGCCGTCGGCTCCACCGAACCGCACCTCTCCTGGAACGCTCAGCGGGAGCTCGCGGGGCTCACCGGGCTCGATCTGGGGGCCCGCTCCGACGCGCGGGCAGCGGCCAGCGCCTGGACCGCCGCCTGGAAGGACCAGAGGCCCCTGCTGGCGCCCTGATACGACCTCACGAGGACCTTCTCGACATGCCGCCCTCTCTGCTCTCGTCTGCGCTCATGCGGGCGAGGCGGTCCCCGCTGCCTGCGCCCCCTCCGGCTCCACGTGGCACGTGGCCGTCGCGACGGAGAAGCAGTCCTCCAGGGCGCGCTCGACGCGGGTCGCGACCGCGTGGCCGTCCATGACCGACAGGTCCTCCGAGACATAGATCGTCACGTCGATGAGGTGCTCCCTGCCCTGGTGGCGCGCCCGCAGGTCGGCGTAGCCGCGCAGGTGGGGCTCCCGCAGGGACTCCATCGTCGCCACGAGCCGCGCGAGGTCCGCCGGGTCCGCCTCGTCCATGAGCCCCGCGATGGACTCCCGCACGAGATGCCACCCCGAGCGCAGGATCCACAGGGCGGCGAGGATCGCCGCGATGGGGTCGAACAGCACCACCCCGGTGAGCTCCACGAGGGCGAGGCCCAGCAGCGCGGACACCGTCGTCACCACGTCGGTCAGCACGTGGCGCCCGTCGGCCACCAGGGTCGGTGACTCCACGCGGCGTCCGATGCGCACCAGGGCGAGCCCCAAGAGCAGGTTGACGACGCCGGCGCCGGCGGACAGGGCCATCCCGAGCCCGAGCAAGCGGACCTCCGAGCCCATCACCATGCGCCGGATGGACTCGCCCAGGATCAGCAGCGCCGCGATGCCGATCATGCCCCCCTCGAAGCCGGCGGCGAAGAACTCCACCTTGCCGTGGCCGTAGGGGTGGCTCTCGTCGGGCGGCGTGGCGGCCACCCGGAGGGCCACGACGCCGAACAGGGCGGCGACGACGTTGACGATGGACTCCAGGGCGTCGGAGAGGATGGCCGCCGAGCCCGTCATCGCCGCGGCGACGGACTTGGTGGCCAGCAGCACGACGGCCACGGAGAGCGACACCACGGCGGCGCGGATGGCGATGGGAGCGACCAATCGAGCCTCCCGGGCCCTCCAACGGAGAGCGCCCCCGCCCATGTGCCACACCTGCGCGGCGACCGCAAGGCACGGAGGGGGTCGCGAAGCCCCCCCGTGCCCCCCCTGGCGGTCTCGGCAGATTTCTTGCCCGCCCGCCGAGCCCACCGTACCTTCGCGCCGAGGGTGCGACACATGACGCGAGGGATCACCTTCTGCCGGGTCTGCCGGCGCCACTTCGACGAGGATCGGGCGATCTGCCCGACCGACGGCGTCCGGTTGCGCGGTCCGTCCGCGGAGCTGCCGCCCTTCGGCGCGGTCGTGGACGGGCGCTACGTCGTGCTCGACCGCATCGGCAGCGGGGGCATGGGCGCCGTGCACCGCGCCTTCGACACGGTCCGCCACCTGGACGTCGCCATCAAGGTGACGAGCCCCGCCATGGCGACGCGCGCCGACGGCGTGGAGCGCTTCTTTCGCGAGGTGCGGGCCGTGCGCCGCCTCGCGCACCCGAGCATCGTGTCGGTGCACGGCTTCGGGCGCACCGCGGATGGGCTCCTCTACCTGGTGATGGAGCTCCTGGGCGGAGAGTGCCTGGCGACCATCCTGCGCCGCGAGGGGCGCCTGTCCCCCGCGCGGGCCGCTGGGCTGGCCGAGCAGGTCGCCGCGGCGCTGGGGGCCGCCCACGACAGCGGCGTGGTCCACCGGGACCTCAAGCCCGAGAACTTCCGCCTCCTCCCGGGCAACCTTCTGAAGATACTGGACTTCGGCATCGCGTCGCTCACCGGGGACGGGGCGCCCATCGAGGGCCCCCGCACGGTGTGCGGGACGCCGGCCTACATGAGCCCGGAGCACGCCCTCGGGCTGCGCTGCGAGCCGCGGAGCGACCTGTACGGGCTCGGGGTGCTGGTCTTCGAGCTGATCGCCGGTCGCCCGCCCTACTCCGGCGCCGACCCGCTGGCCGTCATCCGCGCCCACATGGTGGAGCCGGTCCCTTCATTGGCGCAGGCAGCGCCAGACGCGGGGGTGACGCCGGAGCTGGACGCGCTGGTCGCCTCCCTGCTGGCCAAGAGCGCCGGGGACCGCCCCGCGTCCGCGGGCCACGTGCGGGAGCGCTTCGGCGTCATCCGCCGGGACCTGGAGGCGCGGGGGCGGGGGCGGCTGAGCCTCAGCACCCTGGGCGCGGCGCTGGAGAGCGTGCCCTTCCACGAGCGCCCGACCCTGGTGCTGGAGGACGACTCCGCGCCATCGGAGCGGGCCACCCTGACGGACGTCGGCCGTATCGAGCTGCCCACCGCGCCGCTCGGGGCGGAGGGCCTGCGCCTGTGCCGCGCCTGTGGCCGCATCGGGGCGGGCGTCGGAGATTGCACCCACTGCGGGCGTCCGGTGGATGGCGGGCAGCGCGCCCGGGCCGCGGACATCCTCCGGGCCACCGTCGGCGTGGATCCCCGCTTCGTCACGCTGCCGCCGCCGCTGCCCCCGCCGGAGCGCCCCGCTGGCGTCGAGCGCCTGCGCCTCGGCCTGCTGCACGTGTGGCTGCGACCGACCTCCGAGGATGCCGAGGCGTGGCGCCCGGAGCTCGAGCCGGCCATCGAGGCATGGGCCGACGGGCTGGCCTCCCTCGGCGGGACCGTGTGCCGCAGCGACGGGGCGAGCGTGCGCGCGGTGTTCGGCCTCCAGGGGCCGACGCCCGGCCCTTCCCGGGCGGCGGTGGCGGCGGCCCTCGCGCTGCGGGCGGCGCTGCGGGCGGCGCGGGACGAGGCGGCGCTTCCGTTCCAGATCCGGACCGGCGTGGCCACCGGCGCGGTGTGGCTGCTGCCTGAGGACCGCGCCCGCCTGGACCAGGCGCTGATGGGCTCCCCCGTGGACGTGGCCGAGCGCCTCGCGCGGGTGGCCTCCGACGGCGCCATCCTGACGGACCGCGAGACGGCGCAGCCCCTGGAGGCGACCCGGAGGCTCCAGCGGGTCGGACAGCTCGCCATGCGCGGCGCCGCCGTGCCCGACTCGGTCTACGCCGTGCTCGGCGCGGCGGAGCTCCCCGTCAAGATCTCTCCATCCCAGGACGATGCGGCGGCGCTCCGTGCGCCGGAGCACCCGCTCGACGCCAACGTGCCCGCCCCGGCTTGACACCGCCCACGGCGACTCCCATCCTCCCGACTCGCACCCGAACCGGAGGGACGTCCATGAGCGACACCGTCACGTGCACCCGCTGCGGCCAGAGCGGCCCGGCCATCACCAGCTTCATCGGCTTCCAGGGCGACCTGAAGGACCGGCTCCTCCAGAGCGCCTGCGCCCCGTGCTGGCAGGAGTGGCTCGGCTACCAGCTCATGGCGATCAACGAGTACCGCCTGAACCTGGGCACCGAGGCGCACCGGCAGATCCTCGCGCAGCTCGTCTCCGAGTACTTCAAGCTGGAGGGGGCCACAGGAGGAGGCGAGCCGGCAGGCGACACCCCGAGCCTCGCCCACATCGACACGGTGCGCACCCCAAAGTAGGGCATCAGGTCCGGCGGATGCGGCGCAGCTCCGCGGCCGGCATGCGGACGTAGCCGGCGGCGCGCAGCCACTCCACCGTGTCGGCCACGGTGCGCTCGAACGGGCGCGGCGCGTAGCCCAGGTCGCGGCGCGCGGGCTCGTCCGTGACGAAGCTGAACAGCGTGGCCATGCGGACGGCGTCCCGGGTGACGGTGTCGGTCCGCGAGATCGCCTCGGCGACGGCGCCGCCCAGCATCGCAAGGCCCCTCGGCAGCTTGTGCTTCGGGCGCTTGACGCCGGTCAGCGAGGACACCAGGCCGAGCACCTCGTCGATGCTGTGGTCGTGCCCGCCGATGAGGTAGCGGCGCCCGGCGATGCCCCGGTCCAACGCGGCCACGAAGGCGACGGCCACGTCCCGCACGTCCGCGAAGCTGAAGCCCCCCTCCAGGTACATGGGGATCTCCTCCCTCAGGGCCCGGAGGATGATGTCCGTGCTCGACACGTAGTGGTCCCCGGGCCCGAACAGGCAGCCCGGCGAGAGGATGACCACGTCGATGCCCGCCGCAGCGCGGACCACCCGCTCCGCCTCGGCCTTGGTTCGGACATACGGGATCTGGACCGCGTCGGGAGCAATCTGGTCGTGCTCACCAAAGGGCCTGCCCCGGCGCTCGCTGATGCCCGCCAGCAGCGACGTGCTCGCGTGGACCAGGCGCTTCACTCCCGCCGAGGCGCAGGCAGCAACGACGTTGCGCGTGCCGTCCACCTGGACACGGCGCATGAGGTCTGCGTCCTCGGGGCGCAGGCTGATCAGTCCCGCCGTGTGGATGGCGGCGTCGCAGCCGGCGGCGGCACGTTCCAGAGAGGGCGGGTCGGTCAGGTCGCCCTGCACACCCTCCACCGCCGCATGGTCCAGCAGGGCGCGGATCTCGTCCACCCGGCTCGTCGGGCGGACCAGCGCGCGGACCTGGTGGCCCGCCTCCACGCAGGCGCGCAGCACGTGCCCGCCGAGAAACCCGCTGGCACCGGTCAGCAGGATCTTCATGGCCTCCTCCGTCGGTTGTCTGCTCCCGGCGTCCACCCGTCGAGCAGGAGCCGCCGGAGCGGCATCCAGGCTGCCTCCCCCAACATGCGCGGCGGCAGCCCCTTGAGGGCCTTGACCCCGCGGGCGCGTACCATCGCCCAGGGCGCGAGCGAGCGCAAGAGCGAGGGCCCATCCAGGCGCCCGTCCACCACCAGGCGGCGCAGGCGGAGAGGGTCGGAGCCCACCCGTACCGCCCCCGGCTTCGAGACACAGACCGCCTCGTAGCCAGCCTGCCGGCACAGCTCCTGAGTCTCCGGAGTCCACAGGTCGAGGGGCATGGACGCCGCGCGCACCGGGCGCCCGAGCCACGCCTCGAGCGTCCGGCGAGACGCGCGCAGCTCCTCCAGCGCCGCCGCGGGAGCAAGGGATGCGAGGCCCCGGTGCGTTACGCCGTGGGCCCCTACGTCGAGCGCGCGGCTCCACGCGGCCAGCTCGTCTCGGGTCATACGGCGCTCCCCGTGGGGGGTCTGCGGGCCGAACACCGCGGCGTCCTCGGCGACCGTCATGAACAGGGTGGCGGTCAAGCCCCGGCGCACGAGGATCGGCAGCGCGTAGCGGTAGACGCTCTCGCACCCGTCGTCGAAGGTCAGGCAGACCGTGCGGGGTGGGAGGGGGCGGCGACCGGTGGCGTGGTCCAGCACGGCGTCGAGGGAGACGACGGAGTACCCGGCCCCAGCGAGGGCAGCGAGCTGGCCCTCGAAGCGGTCGACCGGGACCGTGTACCGGCGCTCCGAGCGTGGGAGCGCCTCCCAGCGCTCCCGGGGCGCGAGGCGATGCCACGCGAGGCACACGGTCCGCCCCGCCTCGCGCTCGTCGTACCGGGCGCGCAGGGCGGAGAGGCCCGCCCCGAGCAGCACGAGGCGCGTCAGGGGCTGCACGAGGGGATCGGCTCGTGGGCGCACCCCTGCCCGGGCACGCAGAAGTCGGTCGTGCACCGGAGCCCGTCGTCGCAGGACTGCACGACGTGCTCACAGTCGCCGAGGACGCAGTCGTCGATGGTGCACGGATCGCCGTCCTGGCAGTCCAGGGGGAACGTGCAGAGGGTGCAGCCGGGGATGGGGGTCCACGCGCACTTGCCTCCGTTGCAGGCATCCGTGGTGCAGGGCTTGCCGTCGTCGCACTGGGCGGACGTCTGGCAGTCCCCGCAGCCGGCGATGGGGGTGGACGTGCACGCCAGGGTGGTCGGGTTGCAGGCGTCGGCGGTGCAGGGGTTGCCGTCGTCGCACAGGGGCGCCGACAGGCAGCCGCTCCAGGGCGTGCAGCCATCGAGGGTGCAGCCATCCCCGTCGTCGCAGGACAGCGGCGCGTGGCTGCACGTGGCGGCGATCAGGTCGCAGGCATCCTCCGTGCACTGGTCCCCGTCGGCGCAGTGGACGTCGGCAGCGCAGTCCGTACAGCCCGGCTTGGGCGAGAACAGGCATGACCCGCTGCTGCACGCGCCCACCATGCACGGATCCGAGGTGACGCACTGGGCGGAGCTCGTGCAGCCGGTGCAGCCTGGCAGGAACGCGTGGACGCAGGCGCCGTCGGCTCCGCAGGAGTCCGCCGTGCATGGGTCCGAGTCGAGACAGGGCTTGGGCTTGTGTACGCACGCGCCGCTCTGCGTGTCACACAGATCGAGGCTGCACGGGTCCCCGTCGGCGCACGCCGCGTCAGCCAGGCACCCGGTGCACGCGGGGATCACCGTCGGCGCGCAGCCGGTCGCAGGGTCGCAGGCGTCGACGGTGCACGGATCCCCGTCCGCGCAGTCCAGCGCGGTGGCCTCGCACACGCCGTTCGCCGGGTTGCAGGCGTCGTCCGTGCAGGCGTCGTCGTCGTCACACGCCTTCGCTGCGTGCTGGCAGCCCAGGTCCGGGTCGCAGGAGTCCACGGTACATGGGTCACCGTCGCCGCAAAGGACGCCCGTGTACACGCACTCGCCGGTGCCCGCCTCGCAGCGGTCCTGGGAGCAGGGGTAGCCGTCGTCGCACTCGGCGTCGCTCCCGCACGGCGCGCACTGGGCGACCTGCACGTGGGCGCAGCCCGCCACGCCGCAGGAGTCCGCCGTGCACGGGTCGCCGTCCGCGCAGCTCGCGGCGGCGTGGGTGCAGCCCTCCACCGGGTCGCAGACGTCGTCGGTGCACGGGTCGCCGTCGTCGCAGCCGACCAACGTGACCTGGCACGAGCCGGAGAGCAGGTCGCAGAGCTCCACCGTGCAGATGTCGCCGTCGTCGCAGCCGTCGGCGCTCTCGCACCCAGCCACCGTGCACGTGTCCACCGTACAGGCGACGCCGTCGTCGCAGCTCGCAGCCGGATGGACGCACCCGAGCACCGGGTCGCAGGCGTCCGTCGTGCAGGGGTCGCCGTCGTCGCAGCTCACGGGCAGCGGGGCGCAGCCGACGCCGTTCACGCAGATGGCGCCGGAGCAGGGGTCGCCGCCGGTGCAGTCCACGGGGGCGTGGACGCAGCCCGTCAGGCCGCAGGAGTCGAGGGTGCAGTCATCGTAGTCCTCGCAAGAGGTCGGCGCGTGGGTGCAGCCGACGCCAGGGGCGCAGGCGTCCGCCGTGCAGGGGTCGCCGTCGTTGCAAGCGGCGGAGGCGTGGACGCACCCTGTGGCCGGGCTGCACGAGTCGACCGTGCAGGCGTCGCCATCGTCGCAGGGGGTCGCGCCCAGCAGCACGCAGCCGCTCACCGGGTCGCAGCCGTCCACCGTGCACTCATCCCCGTCGTCGCAGGGCGGCACCCCGTGGAGGCACCCGAGGACGCTGTGGCACTCGTCCTCGGTGCAGGCGTTGCCGTCGTCGCAGACCGCGGGCGCGTGGGTGCACACCCCGGCGTCGAAGTCGCACGCGTCGGCGGTGCAGGCGTCCCCGTCGTTGCACTGGGCGCTGGACGTGCAGCCCGCGCACCCGGGGACCGCAGCGTTGACGCAGGCGCCACCCACGCAGGAGTCCGTCGTGCAGGGGTCGCCGTCATTGCACGGCAGCGGCAGCGACGAGCAGCCGCTCGCCGGCGCGCAGGAGTCGACCGTGCAGGGGTCGCCGTCGTCGCAGACTACGGGGGCGAAGGCGCAGGCGCCGCTTGCGGGGTCACAGGAGCCCTCGGTGCAGGCGTCCCCACCGTCGCAGGTCGCCGGCACGTGGCTGCAGGCGCCGGTCGCCGGGGTGCAGCCGTCGGTGGTGCAGGGGTCCCCGTCGTCGCAGCTCTTCCCCGCGTGGGCACAGGCCCCGGTCGCCGGCTCGCACGCGTCCGCCGTGCATGCGTCGCCGTCGTCGCACCCCTTGGGGGTGTGGGCGCAGCCGCCAGCTCCGCAGTTGTCCGTCGTGCATGGATCGCCGTCGTCGCAAGTGACCGGGGTGTGGGTGCAGCCCGCGGCGGTACACCCGTCGGCGGTGCATGGATCCCCGTCGTCGCAGGTGGGGGACGCCTCCAGGGCGCACGCGCTCCCCTCGCAGGCCCCTCCCATGCACGGGAGGCACTCCTCGTGGGTGCAGGGATCCCCGTCGTCGCAGTCCGCGTCGAGCTCGCAGGGCAGCAGGGGGCACCCGGAGATGGGAGCCCAGACGCAAGTGCCATCCTGGCAGGCGTCGCTCGTGCACGGCAGGCCGTCGTCACAGCCGGCGTCGCTCAGACAGTCCGCTGGCGCCCCGTCGGGGACGTCGGCCTCGGTGTCCCCGGAGGCGTCGCCCGCCGCGTCGCTCTCCCCGTCTCCCGCGCCGCCATCCGTGCCGGCGTCGCCAGGCCCCAGGTCCCCCCCCACGTCCCCGGCACCGCCGTCGCTCCAGACGTCATCCGTGGTGTCCGCCGACGCGCCGCCATCACCGGCGCCGCCCCCGCCGTCGCCTCCACCGGCCCCATCGCCTACGGCGTCGGCCGTGGCGTCGCCAACGTCCTGGGCCGGCAGGCCCGCGGGGCCGTCGGTGGAGACGCAGGCGCCGAGCAACGTGACGAGCGCCAAGAGCAGGAGCGGGCGATCATTCATCTGGGTGGCCTCCGGAGTGCGGTTCGCACGGATGGTAGACCAGGCGCGTGGCCGATTCCACCCGCTGCGGGCCGCACGTGCCCGGGCGGGGCCGCTGCGGCTGTCCGCCCAGCGGCGCGATCTGCGCTCGGGTCTCTGCTATAACGGTGCGCCCGAGTGGAGGAACCGATGATCCGTGTGGCGTGCCTGATCAACAGCCTCGGCTCGGGTGGAGCCCAGCGCCAGGTCCTGGAGTTGGTCCGTCGCCTGGACCGCACCCGCGTCGACCCACAGGTGTGGATCTACCACCCCGACCGCTTCTTTGTGAGCGACCCGCGGTACGCCGGCACGAGGGTGCGGGTGGTGCCCAAGCGTGGCAAGCTCGACCCACTGCTCCCCTTTCGGCTCGCGCACATGCTGGTGAGGGAGCGTATCGACGTGCTCCACACCTTCCTGCTCACCCCCGGCGCGTGGGGGCTGGCTGCGGCCCGCCTCGCGCCCCGGCGCGTCGCCGTGATCCAGAGCGAGCGGTCGGCCATCGACGCAGGCATCGCGTCCTGGACCAACATCCGCCGCGTCACCTACCCACGGTCCGACCTGGTCATCGCCAACTCGGAGCGCGCGGCGCGCCTGATCACGTCCTCACTCCAGGTCCCCGCCGCACGCGTCGTCGCCATCCCCAATGGCATCGAGACCTCCCACTGGCGGGCGCCAGCGGCTCCCGACCCGGAGCTGGAGGCGCTCTTGGCTCCCGTCCCCGCCGGTACTCCAATCCTCGCCGGCGTCGCCTCCTTCCACCGCTGGAAGGACCCGCTCACCCTGGTACGCGCCTTGGCCCGACTGCGCAGGACCCACCCCTTCTTCGCCGTGCTCGCCGGCGCCGCCGATCACCCAGAGGTGCTGGAGGCCACCCTTGAGCTCATCGCCCGGGAGGGCCTCGGCGACTGCGTGGCGCGCCTCCCGCCGCGAAGGGATGTCCGCGCCCTCTACCAGAGGGCCGACGCGCTGGTCCTGAGCTCCCGCTTCGAGGGCTTCCCCAACGTGGTGCTGGAGGCAATGGCCTCCGGGCTCCCCGTCTTCGCATCGGATGTGAGCGATCTGCGCACCTTCCTTGTCAATGGCGTCCATGGGCACGTCTTTCCGGTGGGAGAGCACGTCGAGCTCGCCGATGCGCTCAGGAGCTTCCTTGAACTTCCCGAGGCGCAGCGGCGCAGCATGGGCGACGCGTGCCGCAGGCTCGTCGAGGAGCGGTACACCCTCGACGCCATGGTGGAGGCGACGACACGGTGCTACGAGCGCCTCGTGCAGTGATGAGCCGTGCGCTCGAACGCTCTGGAATCGGGGCATCTCCCATCGTATGCTCCCCCCAGCCACCCCGCTCTCTCACGATCTCCATGGAGCCGCCATGACGAGCTTGCGAACTGCCTGCATCGTTGTCCTCGCCCTCGCCGCGTCCGCCGCCAGCGCAGCGGAACCACCCGCAGCCATGCGGCTCCAAGCCTCGGTGGCCACCCAGTCCGGCGTCCCTGCCTCGGGCACGTACAAGCTGACGGTCACGCTCTACAGCGCTCAGACCGGCGGCTCCACCATCCACAGCCAGGTCTTCGACCCGGTCTCGGTGGTCGGTGGCGTGTTCGAGGTGGACCTGACGGGCATCGACACAGCGCTGCTCGCGTCGGCGGCGGACGCGTGGATCGAGACGAAGGTGGACGCGGAGCCGCCGCTCCCCCGCCAGCGGCTGTTGAGCACCCCCTTCGCCCTGCGCGCCTCCTCGGCGGCCACGGCGGCTGGTCTCGCCTGCTCGGGCTGCGTGGACTCATCCGACATCGCGGCAGGCGCCGTCACGGGCGCCCAGATCGCCAACACCACGATCACATCGGCCAAGGTGGACTTCCCCTGGGCGGAGGGCACGACCAAGGGCGGCGCCGCCGCCAACCTGGACTGTGTGGGCTGCGTAGGCTCCACGGACATCGCCACCGGGGCCGTCGGGAGCGGTCACATCCTGGATGGCTCGGTGACCAAGGACGACGTCGCCTTCAACTATGCCAAGTCCAACGCCAAGGACGGCGACGCCCTGGGCCTCGCCTGCACCGGCTGCATCACGTCGGGCCACCTGGCCGCAAACCTGAGCTTGAGTGGGGACGTCAGCGTCACGGGCTCGGTCTTGGCGTGCACGGCAGGCACCGCAGGGTGCCGGGTGCAGCTCAGCAACAAGGGCGGCCTGTATGACCCGGCGGACGGCGCGCTCAACCTGCAGGCCACCGGCGGCCTGCGGGTGCGCACGGTCAACAACGGCGCCTGGGCTCCGCTCCAGGCCGGGGCGACCACGGTGAACGGGGCCGCGAGCGTCACGGGGACCCTGTCCGTGGGCACGGCCAGCACGGCGCGCCCCCTGAACGTGGGCGGTGGCGTCCGCATCACGGACCCGACGCTCGGCAACATGGACCTGGTGCTCAACAACAGCCCGACGGCGTCGTCCCTCCAGGTGGTGCCGAGCGGCACCGGCGCGAAGCCTGACGTCACCATCTACAGGGAGGACGGCAACCCCGCCGTCCACGTGGAGACCAGCAACGGCTTCGTGGGCATCGCGACGACGAGCCCGGGAGCCGCCCTCGACGTGAGCGGGACCATCCGCAGCACCGGCTCCGTGGGGCGCGCAGAGCTCTCGACGGACGGGAACATCGAGCTCACGCGCTCGACGACCCCCTACGTCGACTTCAAGGACAACGCTGCGGACGACTACGACGTGCGGCTCCAGCAGGTGGACGACGGGCTGCGCATCCGCACGGGCGGGAACGGCGCGGCAGCGGAGCGCGTGACGGTGGACAAGACGGGGCGCGTCGGCATCGGGACTGTGACGCCGGCGAGCGCCCTGGATGTCGCAGGCGCGACGACCCTGCGTGGGACCGTCGACGCGACGAACAACCGCATCACGGGGGCCTACATCCCCCAGGACAAGCACGGCGCAGGCGCCTACAACGTGGTCGGCTACCACTACGACTCTCTGATCGCGGCGGACAAGAAGTTCACGGTGACGGCCTCGGCGGGGGCCGGCAGCGGCTCGGTGGAGGCCATGTTCGACGGCCAGGGCAACTCGGCGCTGATCTACCCGGCCGGCGCCGCCCCCGTGACGGTCACCATCAACATGGGCATGCAGCACTACTGGCACGCGGTGGGGGTCTACTTCCCCTACGGCTACAGCATCAAGGGCGTCAAGGCGGAGAAGTTCTACGACCCCAACTCCAGCAACGGCTGGAGCTGCTCCGACCCGGCCGCCGCGTGGGCGACGATCGCCGAGACGACGACGTTCACCGGTTCGGACTGGTTTGCCTCCGAGAACCTGGGCAACGGCATCTGCCAGCTCCGGTTCACGTTCTCGGGTGCCATCAACCAGCCGGGGGACGGCAACTTCCGCCTCGGCGAGATCCAGGCGTGGCGGCAGGGCCACTACGGCGACGACGGCCTCTACGTGACGCGGACCGGGACGGGCGGCAACCGCATCTACAGCGGGATCACGGTGGATGGTCAGATCGTCGCCAACGGCGGGGTCGACCTCGGCAGCGGCGCCAACGACGACCTGACGGCGGCGGACGTGACCACGCTGACCGGGGGCGGCAACGCTGACTCCCTGCACACCCATGCGTCGTCCACGGCGCCGAAGGGGTGGGTCAACATCGGCACCCTCAACCAGATCTTCACGCTGGTCAACACCTACCCCATGCGGGACTACCAGTACGGGGTCCAGTACAACAACGTGCTCGGCGAGGTCCACGAGATCACCTGCTCGAGCTGGAACTCGGGCTACCGGTGCATGACCAAAGACCCCTATCTCATCGGCGACTACCAATCCCAGTTCGCACGGGGCGGCGCGGCCTTCTTCTGGGGGACCTACGACGGGTGGGACGACGCATGCAACAACGGGGGCTCCTGGTTTCACCAGTACTACGCCGTCGGCAGCGGGGGCGGGTGGGGGAGCGGCCTCTACTTCCTCGGTGGAAACGGCTGCGTGAACCCCACCGTGTTCGTCCGGGCCCGGTGATCCGGGCCCTGCTGGCGCTCGCCTGGCTCTGCGGGTCCGCCGCCGCCGCTCCACTCTCCATGCCCTATGTCCCCCAGCCAACCGCCGTGACCTGCCTCCCCGCGGCGGCCGCCATGTCCTTGGCCGCTCAGGGGCTCCCGATCTCCGTGGACGGGCTGGCGCGAAGCCTGCCCGTCCACGCTGACGGGATCTCCGCGCTCGACCTGCAGGACGTGATCGCGGCGCTGGGGGGGCACGCCTGGCTCGCGCGCGGGGATCGAGCCTTGCTCCACCGCCTCCTCGCTGCCGGAGCCCCGCCCGTCCTGCTGGTCTCCGGAGGGCAG
Source organism: Myxococcales bacterium (assembly GCA_045863395.1). Taxonomy (GTDB): domain Bacteria; phylum Myxococcota_A; class UBA9042; order JABWCM01; family BTVJ01; genus BTVJ01. Next base: position 32,765 of record BTVJ01000008.1, on the reverse strand, counting down.
AAGCACGCCATCGTGGTCCATGGGCAGGAGGAGGGCTCCTGGGCCGTGAGGGACCCCTCCCGACCCGCGCTCACGCACCTCACCGACGAGGAGCTGGAGGCGCTGTGGGCACCCACGGGCTACCAGGTGCTCGTGGTGTTCGTGCGGTCATGGACCGACGAGGCGCTGCCAAGGGAAGTGCGCCGCTCCCTGGAGGCCCAGAGCCGCCGCTTTCGCGCCGTCGAGTGGATGCTGCGGGCCCGGTCCCACGGCGCGCCCACCGATCAGGCGATGAGCCTGTACGACCGGGCACTCGCAGAGGACGACGCGCTGCCGGAGCTCCACACGGACGTGGGCATCGCGTGGTGCCGGCGGGGCGACCTCGAGCGGGCCCGCGCCCACCTCCAGCGGGCGGCGGACCTGAGGCCGGGTGACCGGGCGGCGGCGACCAACCTGGAGCGCCTCCTGTCCGGGCGCGCGGCCTGCGCTGCCGGCCCCTCTGGCTCCGATTTCCTGCCGCCAGGTCAGTGAGGCACTTGACGCGCCCCTCCCGGGTGCGGTATCGAGCGCCGACAACCCGGTAGGAGGCCACCATGTCGATGGACCCCAGCGTGCTCCGATCCATCCCGCTGTTCTTCAGCATGACGGACGAGCACATCGTCGCCCTCGCGAACATCTTCAAGCGCCTCACACTGGAGCGCGGCGAGGTGCTGTTCGAGGCGGGTGCGGACGATGACACGTTCTATCTGCTGATGAGCGGCGAGATCTCGCTGGTCGAAGACGGGGAGACCCGGTTCCGCCTCCACGCCCCAGCGCCCATCGGCGAGCTGGGCGCCCTGACCGGCCTCCGCCGCAATACGACTGCGGCGGCCAGCCTTCCCTCCGAGGTCTGGCAGGTCGACCGGCCTACGCTCATGCACTTCTTCGAACAGCAGGGCGACGTGGCGTTCCCGTTCTACCACAACCTGGTGAAGGTCCTGGCGGACAAGGTGCGCCTCGACGAGCGACGCATGGAGGAGATGCGACGCAACATCATCCGCACTCAGAAGGCGATGAAGCGGCTCCGCGACCTGGTGCTGGAGAGCCCCGATTCACCGATCAGCGAGGAGCTGCACGACACCCTCGACGACCTGATCCAGCAGAACCGTCGCGCCAACTACTCCGTGGAGCCGCCCAAGGCTCTGCCGGCCCAGGTACGCCTGGACGGCGGGGAGCTCGTCAGCGTGGTGGAGATCTCCCGCACCCACTTCTGGATGCACTCCGGGACGGGGACCCCTCCGGAGGACGACGCCCACTGGTCGGGCGTCCTGGTGCTTCCCGCTTGCGAGATCCCCGTCAGCGGGACGGTGGCCCGCGCCGGCGCCGGGATGGTCGAGGTCAAGCTGGACCTGCTGATCGACGACTCGGCAGCCCAGCTCGAGGACTACGTGACCCGCGTGCAGCTGCTGGACTTCGTGGTGTAGCGGGAGGAGCAGCGCCCTGACTGCCCCCGAGAGTGCCCCCGCTGCTTCCCCGCCCTACTGCGGCTCCGCCGTGTACGTGATCTCGATGCCCTTCACGTAGGGCTTGGTCTCCCCCGACTCGCTGTACAGGGACACCTCGACCTCCAGGTAGCTGGACTTCTTCTCCAGCAGAGGCACGAGGTCCAGCGGGAAGGTCTCGGGCGGGTACGGCCCCACATACGGGCTCCACGCGGTGGTCTCCAGCTCGGACTTCTCCTTGGCGGAGCGCACCCGCACCTTGATGTGGGTGCCTGGCGGGGCCTCGAAGTCCACGGTCAGCTCCTTCCACTGGACGCGGAAGCCCTCCCACCCCCCATAGGTGGTCCGGTACCAGCCCTCCGGCGCGATGTCCTTGAAGAAGAACTGCCCCGTCATGTCGCTGTAGGTGTACGGCGCGCTCCCCACGGGCTGCTCGAGCACCGTCTTCAGTGTGGTGGGGTCGACCTTCGTAGCCGAGCTGGCGCTCTGGTTGACGGCCCAGACGAAGCCCGTGGAGTCCACCGCGACCCCCACCGGGCCGCGGCCAGCGCCGAGATCGGCGTACCCCACCGTCTTCATGGTGGCCAGGTCGATCTTGGCGATGACGCTGGATGCGTCGTTGGCGACGAAGACGGAGCCCTTGCCGTTGGACGCGATGCCCCGCGGCGTGCTCTTGGTGGCCACGCTGGCCCAGGAGGCGGTCTGCGGGTCGTAGCGCCACGCCACGTCGTTGCACCAGGCGTTGGCGATCCAGACCCCGCCAAGCTCGTCCACCGCGATACCGTAGGGCTCCAGGCAACCGAACGGAGGCACCAGGGCCTGCACGTCGCCGGACTTGGGGTCTACGCGCACCAGCTTGTTTCCGCCACGCCCCGACACCCAGATGATGCCCTTCTGGTCGATGGCGAGCCCATACGGGTTCACTGGCAGGTCGATGGTCTTGAGGAGCAGCCCGTCGTTTGGCGCGAGACGGACCAGCTTGGACGTGTTCCACATGCCGACCCAAGCGTAATTGTCCGTGTCCACGCCCAGAGCCCGCGCAATGGAGTCCTCCGTGGGCTTGACCACGAAGCGCACGCACTCGTCCTCCCCCTTGGCGGTCATCTCCCCCGGCTGGATCACTCCGTCGCCGTTGGCGTCCGTGGACGTCTCGATGACCCCGTTGCCGTTCTTGTCCACGCACTTCTCGACCACGTTCGTGATCTTGGCGACCTTGCCGTCGTCGCGGCAGCCCACCCAGCAGTCGCCGTTCTTGTCCACGGCGGTTCGCGAGGGGTTCTGGCAGGTGTAGTACCGACCCAGCTCTTTGCCGGTGTCCGTGTCGAGCTTGGAGACCGTGTGCTCCCCGGAGTTGGCGATCCAGATGAAGTGCAGGTTGTAGGCGGACTCGCCGAGGGTGATCCACCCCTCCGGCGTCGCCTCCACGGACTGGGAGTTGTCTGCCTTGGGTTCGAAGGGCTCCACGGTGCCGGGCCCAGCCTCGTAGAGGTGGCAGAACTTGTCGCAGTTCCCGCACTCGCTGATCACTCCCTCGTCCACCGCGCCGTCGCAGTCGTTGTCCACCCCATCGCAGACCTCCTCCCCCGGGGGGACCTCGCCGATGCACGCCGACCAGTGCCCGGCGGTGCAGGTGCGCTGCCCCACCGTGCACTGGCCGATGCCCACAAGGTCTACGTCGCCGCTGAAGCAGAGCGCCGTTGCGCCCTCGTCCAGGCACGGGCAGCCAGCGTAGTTGGCCGTCGCGCAGTCCGGGCACGTGGTCGTGAAGTGGGGGTTGCCGTCGTCACAGTCCGCGCCCGCCACGCACAGGTAGCCGTGGTGGTCGCCATCCAGGTCGATGCAGTGGGTGTCGTCCTTGGGGGTCTCGGTGACGTCGCCCGGGTCGCCTCCACCGCCGCCCGGGTCGCCCCCGCCGCCGCCGGGATCGCCTCCGCCGCCGGGGTCTCCGCCCCCTCCTCCTTGCCCAAAGCCCCCACCAAACCCGCCGCCCGCTGCGTCGCCCGCCCCGGTCCCCCCGGTCCCCGTGACGCCCGTGTCACCCGAGCACGCCACGAGCGCGAGCGCCACGGCCATGATTGCGGCGCGCGTCGGCGTGCGCCTCGTGGATGCAGGCTGCGTCTCTGACCGCATGTGTCCTCCGATGGGTGCGTGAGCCGCGCTATTGTACCCCCAATCGCCGCCCACGCCAATGGGGGTCACAATGGGGATCAAGCTGACTCAGTTCTCATATTCTGGCGGGCCAGAATATGAGAACTGAGTAGGCTTGACCCCCCAACTTCTTACGCGCGTGCTTTGGCGCCGCTGGTCGGGAAGGGTGTGACGAGGCCTCCACGGTCGCCGCCGTCCGGGTCTTCCTGGGCCGTGGCGTCGTCGAGGGGGTCGAAGGCTCGGCGGCGCAGCGCGGCGGCGACGAGCTCCTCGGGGAGGATGTCCGCGAGGCGGTCGCTGCCCATGAGGTCCCGGAGCGCGGAGACGAGGCTCGCGTCGCCGACCCGGGCCCCGTCGGCCCCGCTCATGGTCTCGCGGTGGGTGCGGATCATGCCTGAGAGGCGCTCCACCTGGGCGAAGAAGGGCAGCCCCGCCACGAGCTGGATGATGCGCAGGGAGAGCTGGTCGTCCCCCACCGGGGCCCGCTCGAAGCGCGGCGCGGGGAGCCCCGCCTCGGCGCACGCCTCCTGGACGAGGCCCCGGATGGTCTCGTCGGAGGTCTCCACCAGCACGAGGTGGTGCGCGGCGGACCCGCCGGGGAAGCGCGTCGCCACCGCGTCGTCGAAGGCGACCAGCGGCTGGCCGCGCAGCAGGATGTCCACGAGGCGGCGCCGCGCGACGGTGCGGTCCCCGGCCATGCCTCCCAGCGCCTCTGCCAGCGTCGGCACGCCGAGGCCCGCAAGCCGAGAGGCGACGAAGTCCCGCACCGACTGCTCCAGCGCGCGCTCCGACACGCCGCTCAGGTCGCCTGCCTGCTCCAGGAAGTCGAGGGGCCCCACGTCCAGCCGCGCGAGGACCGGGTCGAGCGAGGCGTCGTCGGTCATGGACGCGTCCGCCGTGCGGCCCGAGCCCCCCTCGCCCCGCAGAGTCGCCAGGGCCCGCTCGGCGCGCCCGGCGATGAGCGGCGCCAGCTCCCCGAGGCGCTCCCCGAGCACGGCCAGCTCGCTCAGGTGCGTGGCCACGGCCCCGTAGGAACGCGCGAGCGTCAGCGAGACCGCCGCCTCGCCCGCCTGGCGCAGCGACGCCTCCAGCTCGCCCCGCAACCTGCGCGCCGTCCCCGTCACCTCCGCCAGCCAGACCGGGTCGTCCGCGGGGCGCGCCCGCCGCGCCGCCTTGCGGCGCCACGGCAGCAGGCTCCGCTGCTGCTTCCCCGGGCCCTTCGTCGCCCAGCGCTCGGTGGCGGAGCGCACGGACAGCCCGATGCGCGCCACCAGATCCGCGAACGCGCCCTGGGCTCCACCGTGCCGCTCTGCCCCATCCGTGCCCAGGGCCCCCATGCGCTCCCGTAGCGCGTCGGCCATGGCGGTGAGCACCTGCGTCGCGGTCTCCCGGTCGTCGACCATCATGCCGTAGGCCCACCGGTCCAGGGCGTCCAGGCGGAACCCGTCCACCTCGACCCGGTCCGCGGTCACCCGCCCCACCTGGGCCGCGTGGCGACGCAGCCGCTCGACGCCGTCCCGCGCGAGGAGCTCCGGGTCGGAGTCCAGGTCGGCGAGCACCTCCGTGGAGCTCTCCAGCAGCCGGACCAGCTCCGGCGCCTCTCGCACCCGCTGCTCCAGCTTCTTGACGCGCCCGGTCAGCCAACGCGTCGCCTCGTCTCCGGTCCTCAGCTCGATCATGGTCGCACCTCAGATGAAGTCCGGCCCCGCCAGGGCCTGCCGCTCCTCGACTTGAACCGCGAATGGCGCCAGGATGCGCGCCACGGCCCGCTCGACCAGCGCCTGCCGCAGCCGGTCGGTCTCCACCTGCACCCGCGCCACGTGCACCGCGGCGCAGGCCGTCCGGTGTCCCGCCACCTCCCCCGTCGCGTGGTGGAGCCCCACGTCGGCCAGCCGGCCCAACAGCCAGTCCGCGAGCCGGTCGTTGGTGCCGATGTCCGCCAGAAGATCCGCCACGTGGCGGAGGAGCTCACCCAATCCCCCCTCCAGGTGCAACGCCGAGCTGTCCCCGCGCCCCAAGCGGCGGTTCCCGTAGGTCGCATCGAAGGCGAAGACCGTGTCCAGGAGCCTCCCTTCCCGGGTCTCCCAGCCACCCTTCGCGTCGTCCCAGACGTCCCACGACCGCTCGGACGTGTAGTGGTCCAGGATGCGCAGCGCCTCCACGAAGTTCGTCTGGTAGATGCGGCTGACCCGCGGGTCCATGGACTCCACGTCCACCGGGTACACGAGCAGCCCGTGGATTCGCGCGTCCGGCCAGACGCTGCGAAGCATCACGGGCAGGTCGAAGATGCTGCCGCGCGAGGTGCCCGACAGCGGGTTCATCACGAAGTAGATGTCCGGCGCGCCCCCGTCCCCGAGGCGCCGCTCCACGCCGCGCAGCGCCCTGAGGATGGCCGGCCGCGCCGCACGGAACATGAGGCGCCCGAGCGACGGGACCATGCAGGCGCCGTTGTCCGGGGCGCTGCGGACGATGGGCAGCCACTCGGCGCGCCACGCGTCCTTGAACTCGTCGCGGCTGCGAGCCAGGGCGTCCTTGACCTGCTGGATGCTCAGAGGCACGTAGGTGACCCGATCAGGTGGTAGATCCGCGTCGTGCATGCGGTGCCCTGCCCTCCGATCACTGTCCGCCGCCAGCACCCACAGGTCGTCAGGCCACCTGCCGAGCCGATCCAGGATGGTCCGGCACGCCGGCACGATGGCCTGCACCACCACCTCGGTCCCCGATCCGACGAACAGCCTCGCGCGCGCCATGTCGCTCCCTCCGTCAGTGAATCCGCACCTCGATCTCGTGTCCGCCGCCCAGGTCCACCCGGTCTCCGGTGTGGAGCGGCGACGCCTCCCCTTCCGCCAGGGTCAGCGTGCGCCCGCCGGCCCTGTGCATCTCCAGCCCGAGCATGTTGGCGCTGCGCACCGAGGCGCCCTCCCCGTTCCCGTTGACCAGGTCGAGCGCGTAGGGACCGGGCACCACGAAGTCCGCGTCACTCGTGGGGCCGATGCGCAGCGTCTCCTCCAGGGTCCGGGTCTCCTCCCGCAGCACCTCCTTGTGCAGCCGGTCCCACAGGACCAGGGTCACCTCTCTTGGCGGGTGCGCCTTCGCACCCGCCTTCACCGGCTTGCGCCGCCGCCCCCGACCGATGAAGTAGAACAGCAGCATCAGCGCGACGACCCCGCCTGCCACGGTGGCGACCCCAGGCAGGGTGCCGAACCACAGGAGCCACGGCGCCGCGTGGGTGGTCTGGTCGACGCGCACCACCCGCTCCACGATGCGCACCGGCGGCTCCGGCTCCGGCTGCCACGCCTCCATGACCTTCGAGTACGTGACCCCCGGCCCCGACGGGAACTTGACGTCCTTCCACGCCTCGGGCTGAGCCGTCACCGAGATGCGGGGCCGGGACCCCGGCTCCAGCAGGGAGACCATGAGCAGGAACCGCCCGTGGAGCCACGTCGGCAGCTCGTTCCAGGGGAAGTCCATGACCGCGCCGCGCTTCGGGGCGTCGCTGGCGATGGAGTCCGTGAACACGAACAGGGCCGGCGTGTCGCCCTCGCGCAGGCCACCCCGCTCCCAGTAGGACAGCGCCGTCTTCACGAGGCTGTCGTTGACCGAGTTCATGTCGTTGGGGCGCTTGCGGTGGAGCAGCAGCTTCGCGACCCGCGCCGCGCTGTCCGGCTCGCCCAGCACGACGGCGGGGCCCACCCAGTCAACCGTCGTTCCGAAGCTCGCCAGGCGCACCTGGTCGCCAGGGCAGAGGGTCGTGACGAGGTCATCGGTAGCCGCCCGCGCCTGCGCCTCCATCTTGCGGAAGTGCTTGCCCGCGTCGTAGGCAGCCACGATGCTGAGCGGTCCCCGATCCGCGCACCAGGCGGGCGGCCCCGGCGCCTCGGCCTCGGCTGCTGCGTCCGGCGCGACCACCTCTGGGAGAGGCTGCGCCCACGCAGTCCCAGCGAACAGCAACACTGCGACGGTGGTGATCTTCATGGCCTCGGACCTCCTGGCGCGCGCAGGTCGTCCAGGGACACCACGCGCACATCCCTCACGGCGCCGGCGGATGACGGCGCTCCCTTGCTCCCCCCCGTGCTCTCGACGATGCCCTCGACGATGCGCTGCACCGCGCGTATGGCCACCCGCGAGTCCAGGTGGCTCGCCTCCTCGAAGACCACCGCGACGACGTAGGGCTCGGCCGACGACGCCGGCCAGAAGCCGATGAAGGCCTTGTTGTCGCGGGTCTTGGGCTTGTTCCTGCGGTCGTAGACCACGCCCTTCTTGATGGGCTTGACCGTCTCGCCCGTGCCGGTCTTGCCGGCCATCTCGAGCCAGACCTCCCGGTCGAGGCCCCACCGCCACCGCAGGCTGGCCGCCGTGCCCCGGCGCACCACGTCCACCATGTAGGAGTTGATGGTCTCGGCGTCCTCCGCGCTGATCACGCGAATCGGTGGCGCCGGCTCGAATGCAGTCACCTCCCCCGTCTTGCGGCTGCGCACCGCCTTGACCAGGCTCGGGCGCGTGTAGACGCCGTCTCTCGCGATGATGCTCGCGCCTGCAGCGAGCTTGAGGATCGAGTAGTCCGACGTGCCGGACAGCGGCAGGCGCGCCGTGTAGGACAGGGTCCACCGCTCGTTGCTGGGGATGACCCCGATGGCGGCGGGCAGCACCGTGGCCGCGTCCCGTGAGTGCCGGTCCAGCAGGAAGCCGAGGGCGTGGGGGTCCGTGAGACCCGGCGGCAGCAGGTCCTCCGCCCCGCGCATGCCCGTCACGTCGAAGAGCTCCAGGTAGCGCTCGAGCCCCACGTTGAGCCCCAGGTACGCTGCCGCCGTGTTCACCGAGTGGACCACCATGTCGTGGACGGACACCACCCGCCCGAAGCTCTTTCCGCCGTAATTTCGCAGCGGGACGATACCCTTGCCCTTCCAGCTCGCCAGGACGCCCCCGCGGTCCGCGTAGCGCCCCTTCACGCCGTAGGACGTGTCCCCGCGGGCGTCGATGTACCACTGGCCATGATCGAAGAAGATGGCGCCGCGCTTGTCCCGGAAGGCGGCGATGGTGGTCAGCAGCTTCACGGTCGAGCCCATGGTCGTCTGGCGGTGGAAGGCGTCCAGGGCCGGTGCCTCCATGGGATGGGTGCGCTGGCGCTCTCGCAGCGCGACGAACGCATCGAGGCTCGAGGGCAGGCCGGCGTCCGGCATCTGCGCCACGGCCACGATCTCGTTCTTGGGGCCAAGCACCACCGCCGAGGCGTGGAAGACCGTTCCCTTCTCCCGCTTCTCCAGCGCCTGGATCTCCCCGGCGACGACCTCGAAGGTCCTCCGCTGGATGTCCGCGTCCAGGGTCAGGAACACGTCCCATCCCCAGGGGCCCCGCCACTCGCCGCGCAGGAGGTCCGCGAGCTCCGCCTCACGGTCAGGCAGGGGGTCCGGCCCCCGGAGCAGCGGCGCGAAGACCCGCAGGAGGCCGTCGCGGATCGCCCGGTCTTCATATGACACGCCGACCAGCGCGCCCGTGCCCTCGACCAGCGGCAGGATGCGGCGACCCGCCACGTCGAGGCGGGTCAGCGGCGCCCCGGTCCGGTCAAAGACGCCGCCCATGCGGTCGGGGTGCAGGCGGGCGTGCCCGGACGGCAGCGCCTGGGCGAAGCGGAAGCTGTCGGCGAGGCCGAGCACCCGGTCACCGTCGATGACGAAGGCAGAGAGCTCCTTGCGCGGCTGGAAGCCCCGCGTGCCGTCCAGGTAGAAGGGGCGGCTCCACGCCAGCGCCTCCCGCTCGCCCTCGTCCGTGTGGATGCGGACGATCTGGAACAGCTTGCGGAACAGGCGCACACGGCGCGGGTCCCAGGTTGCGCGGTCATCGGGACCGTGCGGGGCGACGACGAGCCCCCGCCGCGGATCGGCGCGCAGCAGCCCGTCCTCCCCCGCGGCCTTGATGGCCTCGGCCAGCTCGAAGTCCACCGTGGTGCGCCCCATGTTGCGCTGGAGCAGCGCCGTGCCCCCGAGGATGGTGGGCCCGAGCGGCGCCAGGGCGTACTCGAACAGGGCCCCCTCCTGGACCTCGGCGCAGATCTCGTTGGTCCCGCGCTCCTCTTCCAGGACGAACCGCCGCGGCTCGACGAGCCCCAGCGAGAACCCCTGGCCGAGGCGCACGTCTCCTGCGACCCACGGCGACCAGTCCCCGTCCTCGCTGAAGAGCTGGACCCGGGCCACAGGAGACAGGGCGCGCACCGCGAAGGTGTCGATGCCCGTCCGGGTCACCAGCGCGTGGCGCAGCGCGATGTCCCCGTGGGGGATCACCACGTCGTTGGTGGCCTCGGCGGCCGGCATCCGGGAGAGGATCGGCGCGACCAGGCGGTCCAGCACAGGCAGCGGAGGCGCGTCGAGCATGCCCGCGAAGCCGAAGGACACGCCCCGCTGCCACTGGTCCACCGGGAAGCAGGACCCGCGCACCTGGAGGCGCCCCTGGCGGTAGCGAAGCACCAGCGTGTCCAGGCGGAGCCGCTGGCCCTCCAGCAGCGGACCGCGGGTGGTCTCAGGGGGGCCGCCCGTCACCGCCCACCGGGTCTCTCCCTCGCCGCCAGGCTCGACGCGCAGCTCCGACCACACCCGGGGGTGCCCGAACAGGCGCGCCGTGTCGGTGTAGCGGTCGTGGAGGCGCAGCCCGAAGGCGACGCCCATGGCCGGCAGGGCCAGCATCACGACGACGAGCCCCCCGTGCAGTGTGCGGAACCGCATGGCGCGCCGGAACGTGCGCAGCGCCATGCGGAGCCGGGCGAGGTCGAGCCGCCCGCCGATCCCGGAGGCGGGTCCTCCTTCCGGGAGGACGACGGACGGCTCGTTCGCCCGCCCCCCAAGGGGCGTCTGACGGTCGGGGAGCGCCTCGGCTGCGCGCTCATGCAGAGCGCGCTCCGCCCGCTGCTTGACCAGGGCACGGACGGCGTCCCGATTGGACGCAAGCACGAAGACGGCAATGATCGCGTAGGTCCCAAGGATGAAGATCGCACCATAGCTCGCGAAGACGACGGGAACCCCCGTGAACGGGGTCAGGTGTGTGATCGCACCGGCCAGGTTGATCGCCGTGGACGTGACAGGGACGGCAGCGAGGCCGCTCAGGATGGCGGCGGTGCGCCGGGCGCGCCGTGTGTCTCCCGAGAAGCCCAGGCGCCGCACCGTGTCGAGGAGCAGCACCCCGAGACACACGAACAGGGCCACGTAGACGGCGAGCAGGATCATGCCGCCGTAGAGGCCGACGATGGCCAGCGGGAAGTCCGTGTCCAGCGCGACGACGGTGCGGGGCAGGTTGAGGCCCGGCGTGCTGTGGATGCCGATGCCCCAGAAGCCGCCGACGTCGTAGGTGACGTGGCTCGCCGAGACCAGGTGCCCGCCGCGGCGCACCAGGTCCGCCCCACCCAGCCACAGGTGGAGGCGCTCGCGAAACGTGAACGGGATGACCTCGAAGATCGGCGCCAGGTGGTAGGCGAGGGCCACGCCAGCGGCTGCAAGGCCGCCGCCCGCCAGCAGGTGGGGCAGCGTGCCCCGCACGACCAGGAAGGCCACGGCCGCCACGCCGAGGACGACGGCCGTGTTGCCGACCTCCTTCTGCGCCATCAGGAGCGCGGCGAGCGTCGCGGTGAGCGCGAGCGCGGCCCACACGGTGCGGCGCCCCAGGAGCAGGCCGAGCGCCGGCGCGAACAGAAACGGCACGATGAGGCCCGGCGTGATCTCCAGCCCCAGGACGTTGATGCGGGAGACCTCACGGGCCGACCCCGACCCTCCAAGCATCAGGGCGAGGGCGGCCATCAGCAGGGGCGACGCGACGACCAGCACCATCCCGGCGCGTCGGAGCGTCTCGCGGGCGACGGGGAGCGGGGCGCGGCCGCGCGCGATCCACCAGAGCCACAGTGCGGCTCCCAGAACCGGCGCGGACGCGAGCACCCAGGTGGCCATGCCTGGGCGCGGGTGGGCGCCGAGGCCCACCGCCACGGCGATGACGCCCGCCACTGCGGTCGCTCCGAAGAGCAGGCGCGTCGGGACGCCGTGGCCCCGCGCGGACGCAAACCCGGCTGCGAGCATGCCCAAGGTCCCCGTAGACGCAAAGGTCACGAAGTCGGCGAACCGCTGCACCTCCCAGGTGGGGTCGGCCCCGGCGGGCACGGCAGAGAGCAGGACCAGATAGATCAACAGGCCGAGTGACGCCATGGCGTGGGCGACGGCGGCGAGGAGGCCCGTCCGAGCGCTCGCCGACGTCAGCGCGACGGTGACGGCGGTGGCCGCCGTGAAGCCTACGAACCACCGGAGTGGGATCCTGAGCGACCCGCCCGCGGCCAGCGGGACACCGTCAAAGGCCACCACCAGCGCCAGGGAGGCGAGCAGCGACGCCCCCACCGCGCTCGCGCGCACCCCCCACCCACCGGCGCCGCGACGGAGGACCGCCAGCAGCGTCGCGAGGACGAGGGCCACCGCCACCGCCCCCTGCAGCCCCAGGTAGAGCAGGTGGAGCTGCGGGTCGCTCAGGTCCGCGTAGCGCTGGAGGAGGTCTCGGATCATGCCTCCCTCACCATGGGCGCGCGCCCCGACCGGCGCACGATGCGGTACATCCCCGAGCCGGTCTGGACGTGGTGCTCCGCCGCTGGCGGCAGCAGCGCGGGCCCGCCCACCTCCTGGTGGTCGACCGTCAGCGCGTCCCCGCCGCCGGTGCCGCTGACCGCGAGGCCGTTGGCCGCGACGCGGAAGCGCCACCCGTGGAGCTGCCAGCGGTCGTCCGGGTCGGCGCTCACCTCGCACACCCGCACCGGGCGGCCGAAGATCAGGCGCGAGCGCCCGGCAACCGCCTCGAGGCGCATCCGCAGCCCGGGCAGCCCGACCGTCAGCACGTCGGGGGCCCAGGTCCACACGCCGGCCGCGAGGTCCTGCTCGCCCGCGGTCACGGCGGCGTCCAGCGGCATCACCTTCGCGCCGTCGCATCCATCGAAGGCGATGCGAAGCAGCGGCCGGACCAGCGCGGCGTCGTCCACGGGGACCCGCACCACCTGGGCGTCCCCGCCCAGCAGGACCCCGTCCTGCCAGACCGTCGCCACCGAGCGCTCGAAGCCGAAGATCGGGTCCCGGGTGGCGTCCCCAGCCGCAAGCTGGAGCCGCCCCTGCAGCTCCACGAGGCGGGGCGGCACCGCCGTCGCGCCCTGCATGCGCACCGTGATGGCCCCGTCACCGAGAGACCGGAGGTGCGCCCCCAGGACCCGGACCGAGCCCCCCGCCTCGATGCGCAGAGCACCGTCGCCCCACCCGACGAGCGCTGGCTCGGGCCGGCGGTTGTGGATGACGACCTCGTCGCCAGGCTCCGAGGTCAGCTCCAGGTCGAGCCCCGGCGCCACGAGGCGCGTATCTACAGCCTCCCCGACGACGAGGCGCAGCTCCCGGTTGCGGTTCCAGGCGATGGCGTCTGCTCCCCGGGAGAGCTCGATGCTCGGGCGCGCCAGGCGGGACGCGCCGAGCACCTCCAGATCGAGGGTCAGCCGCTGCCACAGGCTGCGCAGCCCCGCCCCGCGGATCTGGATCCTCACGTCGCGCTCCACGGGCACGAGGGAGCGCGGTGGCCTCGTCTCGACGCGACCGTCGCCATGCTCGATGCGCACGGGGCCGCTGGCGATCAGCCAGGCGACGGCGTCCGCCGGCTCGACCGCCTCCAGGAGGGTCACCCGCGGGCGTCGCGCTCCCCGTGACACGGGGACGAGGCCGTCGCCTCGCTTGAGCCACTGGGTCTCGGAGCCCACCCGCACCTTGAGCAGGGCCTCCCCGTCCTCCCCGTGCTGCGGAGCGGCCTTCAGCTCCGGCCGCGGAGCGTACACGGGCGTGGCCGACGGTCGCCCTCGCCCCTCCGCGTAGCGCACCTCGACGGAGACGGACTGGGTCCACACGACCCAGCCGTCCCGGTCCTCGGTGGTCACGACGTGCATGAGGCTCGCGGCGAGCATCGCGGCGTGCTCGGCGCGCGTGCGGGGGTTGAGCAGCGCGGCGAAGCGGTCCTCGTCGGGCAGGGCGAGGTCGATGCGGGGCGGGAAGAACCACACCTCCCAGGCGACCATGCGGTCCAGGGTGGCGGGGCGGAGGCGACCGCTGTCGAGCAGCAGCCAGAGGACCTCACGCGCGAGGCTGTCGTAAGCGAGACGGTTCATGGGTCACCCCGATCTTGGGCCTCGGCCGGGCCATCGTGGCCAAGCCGTCGCTCCACACCGCGGGGTGCGTCGTCTCGTTGTCCGGGCAGGCCGCCAGCAGCGCGACAAGCGCAGCCGGCCAAGACCGTTGCCCGCGAAATGTTGCCTGGCTCGGTGCCTCCTTCAGTCCACCCTCTCGGGTGGTGCGAGCGCCTCGGGCCGGTTTGCGGTGACCCTCATGCCGCTCGCGCCGCGCTGGCTCACGTTCCGCGTGGTCGCAGTCAGGATGCCTGCCCCAGACCCGCGCGGCGATCTCCATCACGCCGCGGGACGAGCACCCCATACGAAAGTCACAACGAGCGCTCCGCGCGGGGCTATTCCGGACGGCTCCTTCCGCCACCCCGCGCCAACGCTGTCAATGAAGACGGGTGGTCCCGGGCGTCAACGACATGGATCCGGAGGAGGGCGCTTCCGGTTGCTGCGGCTCTGCGAGACGGTCCAGGAAGCAGCACGGCGGCGGCAGCTCGATCCGTGCGCGCCAGGACAGGCAACGGATCCAGCCCTGTGCTCGGAGCACGATTGACAAGGGTGGGGCTTCAGATATGGTCGGCCTCCGAGGAGCAGATCGGTTCACCGCAGCGCCGTTGCCGCGGCTCGACCCTTCATCTCAACGTGCGGGCGCAGGTCGGCTCGACCGCGCCAAAGGAGCGATCATGAGAACCCTGACCATGTCCCGTCGCCTCGTCCCCCTGGCCCTGGCCCTGGCCCTCGGCCTCGTGCTGGCCGGCCAGGGCACGAGCGCCGCGCAGTCCGTCACCCAGGGCAAGACCAGCTTCTGGGACCTGCTGAAGCTCCTGGAGAGCCACGCCTGGAAGGGCACGGGCCCCGCTGAGAAGCACAACATGGCCCTGTTCAACTGGAAGCACACGGGCAACGGGGACAACGTCCACTGCGACGTCTGCGACCGGACGGAGGGCGGCTGGAGCAGCCACAACCCGGCCCAGTACCACAACGCCGGCTGCGTCTTCCAGAACGAGAGCTACCCGAAGACCATCGAGTACCGCAAGGCGACCTTCGTCAAGCACGGCTGGACGGGCAAGACAGGGCCGGCGGTGATGGAGAACATGATCGAGCACGGCTGGCTGCACACGGGCAACGGCGACAAGGTCTTCTGCCCGTGGTGCCAGAAGATCGAGGGCTCCTGGAGCGCTCACGACCCGGTCGCCTACCACAACGCCAACTGCAAGTGCAAGACGAAGGGCGCCTGCAACGCGGGCAAGTAGCCCCCCTCCGGTGCGTCGCGTGAGCGGCGGGCGTTGTCGCCAGGAGTCCCGGACCGGCTGGTCAGGATGCTTGGCGGTCCAGCCGCTCCGCAATCCACACCTTGATGATGGACTGCCGCGTCACCCCAAGGCGTCGGGCCTCCTTGTCCAGTGACGCGATCATCCAAGCCGGGAAGTCCACGTTGACGCGGCGCTGGACCTCACCTGGACGCCGGAGGCTCTTGAGGTCCAGGGCGCCCGTCACGTCACTTCCCTCGTCGAAGCTGCGGTCCAGCTCTTCAGCCTTCATAGAGAGCCACCTCCTCGGAACGGGCCCGCCTCACGGAGATGACCCGCACGGCTGCGCCTCGGTACGTGATGATCGCGGACCAGTGCCTGGTGTCGATGATGCCAACGACCAGGAATCTACTCTCATCCTCGGTTCTCGCCTGGATCTCGATCCTCTTGGGATCGAGCCACAGGACCTGAGCCTCGATGAAGTCGATTCCATGCTTGCTCTTGTTGGCAGCGCTCTTGCGGTCATCGTACTCGAACTTCATGCGGCTCGCTCTACGTGTCCAGGAGTCGAAATTATACCTGGGAGCCCACGGCCGCAATCACAGGGTCAGCAACAACTATGGGCGCGGCCCTCATGCGCCGAGTTCGCGGCGGATCGGCCTCGGCCAACCCCGCGGATGTACTTCGAGTACCTCCCGGGGTTGGGCGGGGCCGAGCCGCCCGAAGGCGGCCATGGGGGGCGTGCAGCTATGTGTTGCTGACCCTGTCACGCCACACGATCCGCACCCAGGCACTACACGCCACGTGAGCACTCCCTCCCATGGCGGAGGACGCCGCTCGCGAGGGCGCGGCCGAAGTCTGCGGCGCGGCCTGCGCGGGCCAGGTCCTCGCGCAGCTCTGCGACCAGGACGACGGCCGGGGTGGAGGCGCGGAAGCGGTCGGCGAGGGTTGCAGAGTCGTGGCCCCAGCGCTCCAGGCGGTCGATGAGGGCCGCCGTGCCGGGGAGGGTCGGGGCTGGGTCCGCAGCCGGGGAGTCGCTCCAGGCCTGGTCCTCGAGGTGCTGCGCTGTGGCCTGCGGCAGCTCCCCCTCCGCGGCGAGGAAGCGGAACCATGCGGTGGCCAGCGCCCGGGTCGAGAGGCCCCAAGGCAGGAGCGTGCCGTAGGGGTTGAGACCGGGCGTGAGGCCGGCGGCGTCCAGGGCGTCTCCGACGGCGACCTGGAGGCCCCAGGGGGTGGCGTCCAGGGTCGGGGGGATCAGCCGGGCCAGGCCGGTCGGGTGGGCGGTGCGCCAGGGGGCGCCCACGATGAGCGCGGTGGCGGGGCGGGCCACCGGACGGCCTCTGCCCGCCTGGTCGAAGGTGGAGCCGAGGGCGCCGTAGCTGTGGGGCTCGACGAGGGTGGCGCCCGTCAGGCGGCGCACCGCCGTCAGATCGGCGCGGTAGATGGCGTGGATCTCCTCGAGGGCCCCGTCACGGAGCCAGGGCCGGATGGGCAGGGGGACCGCCGGCTTGCCGAGGAGGGTCTCGCCGGTGCCCTCCCAGGGGCGGTTGAGGTCGCAGATCCACCGGGGCAGGGTCGGCACCGGGGCGGTCAGGGCGCCAGACGCCTCGATGAAGGCGTCGCGGGCCTCGATGACGCCCGCCTCCTCCCACTCGCGGGCCTCCGCCTGCACGCGCGGGTCGTCGCGCAGCTCGGGGCGGAGGAGGGCCAGGACGGCGTCGTCGGTGGGCACGATGGCGTGGGGGGCGATGCAGAGGATCGGCGTCACGGTGACCTCGGGGTGGCTGAGAGTGGCTCTTTCTACTCGAATACACCGTGGAGGCGCCACTCCCCGCTCTGGCGGTCGCGGAAGATCCACCACCGCGCCCCGTCGCCGAGGCGGACGACCCAGTAGTCCCGGTCGAAGGGGGCGCCCCACCACTCGCCGGCGAGGCGCTCCGGGCCCAGGACCGCCTCCACCGCCTGCCAGCGGGCGCCGCGCACGAGGCCGCGGCCCCCCCGGGAGTCCCACACGATGGGCTCGGGCACCGGCAGGAGCGCCAGGGGGAGCGAGGCGGGAGGGCGGGCGGGAGGGCGGGTGCGGGGCGCGGCGCGGGAGGCACGCGGCGACGCCCCCGTGAAGGCGCCGCGGGCCCAGGCCCCCTCGGGGCGCCAGCGGTCGGCGAGGGACGGGGCGAAGACCGCGTCCACCCCGAAGGCGCCGGTCAGGCGGGCGAGCAGCTCGTCGAGGCTCTCGACGCCCGTCTCCCGCGGGGTGAGCAGGTCGAGCTGGAGCCCCCGGAAGGAGGCTGCCTCGGCCACCCGCAGGGAGAGCTGGAGGACGGGCGCCTCGAGCTGCACCGACGCCAGCCGCTCGCGCGCAATGGCGAGCAGGGTCGGGGCAGCGCGGAGCGGCCGCGCGAGGGTCACCTCCTCCTCGTGGTCGTCCGCGCCGTCGAGGCCGAGGGTCAGCACGAGGCGCAGCGCGGCGACGCCACGCCCGGCCATGCGGGCGTGGGCCCGGTCGAGCAGGCCCTTGAGCACGAACGCCAGGGGCTCCAGGCTCTCGCATGGGGACTCCAGCTCCGCGCGCTCGACGATGGGCTCGTCCGGGTGGAAGGCGTCGAGGGTCCGGTCGTCGTCGCCGCTGGCGATGCGCCACGCCCGCTCGCCCGCGGCCCCGAAGCGGCGCAACACCGAGGGGCGTGGCAGCGCGGCGAGCTGCCCCGCCGTGCGCACCCCGACGAGGCGGAGCTGGTCCACGAGCGCCGCGGGCGCCCGGAGCAGCGCCACGGGCAGCGCCGCCACCGCCGCCCTGCCCTGCCCCGGCTCCACGACGGAGACCCGGGCGAGGGCGCCCCTCCCTGGCGGTCGCGGTAGACCGGGCCTGCTCGTCGCGACGCGGGCTCTGATCCGCCGAGCACCCAGGACGGCGCCTCCGCCCGTCGGCTCCCCCGGCATCCTGGCCATCAATGTGCCCACCGGCTCCCCGCCCACCGAGGCGCCCGCCGGCTCCCCCTGCACCCTGGCCGCCGAGGCCGGCGCCTCGCTCGCGCCGAGGCCCTCTGAGGCCGCCTGGGCCACGGCCCAGGCCACGTCGGGGCCGTCCGCCACCGCCACCTGCGCCAGATGACCCAGCGCGGCCAGGACGTGCACGGCCTCGGCCCCTGCGCCCTCCTCGCCGCCGAAGAGGTGGGCCGTGTCCCCGACCTCCGCCAGCAGCGCTGGCGGGTCGAGGGCCACCGTCGGGCTGAGCGCCAGCAGCGCCTCAGCGGCCCGGCAGAGCGCCCGGGCGTCCGCCTCGCCGTCCACCTCCACGGCCCGGAGCGCCTCGCAGCGCGCCCGCGCCTGGGTGACGGTCAGCCCGGCGAGCACGCCCTCGGCGGCGGCCTCGGGGGAGGCAGCCACGACGATCTCGTGGTTGCCCCGGGCCTCGTAGAGCACGAGGGGCAGGCCCTGGAGCCCCGGGCGCTCCGACCACAGGCGCTCCAACCGCAGAGCCGGGAGGCTCACGCACAGGACGCGCCGGCCCATGGCACCTGCTCCAGCGCCCTGGCCGGCGCGACGCTCCCGGCATCAGCCCCGCCGCGCACCGGCCTCTGTGCGCCTCGGCCCCCGCTGAACCTCGCCCTGCTCTCTGCCTCTGCGCGCCCTCCCGCGCCCTCTGCGGACGCCCCCGTGCCGCTCGTCCCTGGCGCTCCCGGCGCCTCGCGCCCTCCCCCGCCCTCGCCCGCCGCGAGGAGCGCCGTCGCGCCGGGCGCCGCCCCCCGCGCCCGCAGCACCGTCACCGCGAGGCCACCCGGCTCCGGCCGCACCCCGAGGCGCACCGACGACGGCAGGGCCGCCCAGCCGCCGATCTCCGCCCGCCCGATCACCAGCAGCGCCGTCCCGCCGCTGGTCGCGGCGCGGCGCAGGCGCTCCGCCTGGGTCTCCGTCACCCGGTGCAGCGGATCGAAGACCACCACCTGGAAGCACCCGCTGCGGGCGAGCTGCTCCGCCGCCCACGCCGCCCGCTCCCCGGCTGGCGGTCGCACGACGCACAGCCGCGCGAGCTCCACCCCGAGCGCCGCCACCGCCGGCGGGTAGAGCCGCCCCCCCGCGTCCACCACCGCGGCGATGCGCCCCGCCCGCGTCGCCGCCACTGCCGCCAGCAGCGCGACGGTCATGCGCCCGCCCCCCTCCGGCCCCGTGATCTCGCACACCTCCCCACACGGGAAGCCCCCGTGGGGCAGCAGCGCGTCGAGCCCGCCGACCCCCGTCGGCACCACCGGCGCCCGCGTGCGCTCCGTGGCCGCCCGCTCCATCTGCTGCAGCATGCCCCGCAGCGCCTGGATGCGCGCGCTCCGCTCCTCCTCACGTGCTTGCTGCATGGATCCTCCTATACTGAACACCCGTATCGTATACCGAACGACGGGCGAGGACAAGACCCACCAGCGGTCAGCCTTCAGAGGACGACGGACCGCCGAGAGCGGACCGCCGAGAGCGGACCGCCGAGAGCGGACCGCCGGGAGCGGACCGCCGGGAGCTGACCCCTCTCAGTTGATCGTGCCCCCGCCATCCGTTACCTTCGCGCCACCCGCGGAGGTCCCATGGGAGCACGGCAGGCCGCCGTCCACATCGCCGTCGCCGTCATCGCCCTCGGGCTGGCCGTCGCCCTCGTCCTGTGGCGCCTCGACCGGGACCCGTGGGGTGACGCCGCCGCCCACGTGCGGGAGCGCATCGCGCCGGGGGAGCTGGTCGTCCTCCACCCGAGCTTCCACTTCCGGGAGGTGCGCGCCTTCGCCGGGCTGCCGGTGGTCGCCGGTGCGCCCCTCCACGAGGCGCGGCGCTTCCCCGGGGTCTGGGTGGTCTCTGCCGAGCCCCTCCCCGGCAGCTTCCGCGCCCTGGACTCCGCCCTCGGCGCCTCCTCGCGGGCCACCGTCGGCCCCCTGGAGGTGCACCACTGGCCCGGGGGCAACCCATGAGCGCGCTCCGTCGCCTCGCCGCCCGTCTGCGCCGGAACCCCTCCGGCACCGCCATCCTCGGCGCCCTCAGCGTCGCCATGCTGTGGCTGTTCCCCTACTGGCCGCGCATCAACAACCCCAACGAGAACGTGCGCATGTACATGACCCGCGCCATGGTGGACCACGGCACCATGGCCATCGGGGTGCGCACGCGGGTCCAGGGGAGAAACCAGGACGGGGGCTCCGTCTACGAGGAGCTGGGTTATGTCAACGACAAGGCCCTGACCTGCGCGGACCCCTCGCAGCGGCCCCCGGACTGCTCCGGGCTGCTCTATTCTGCAAAAGCCCCAGGCACGTCCTACCTGGGCGTGCCGGTCTACGCCGCCGTCAAGGCCGCCTACGCCACGCTGGACAAGCCCCTGTCGAAGGACGCGACCATCTGGTGGCTGCGCCTCGCCGTCGCGCTGCCGGCCATCGCCTTCCTGTGGCTGTTCTACGCCTTCCTCGGGCGCTTCGTGCCCGAGCGGTGGATCCGCAACACCGCCGTCATCGGCCTCGGCCTCGGGACCATGCACCTGACCTACGGCATGATGTTCGCGGGCCACGTGCCCGCCTCCATCGCGCTGTTCGGGGCCTTCGCCCTCGTGTCCGGGCGCCCCCCGGTCTGGCGGTTCGCCGCCTCGGGCTTCCTGGTCGCCGCGTCCGTCGCCTTCGAGTACCCGACCCTGCTGATGACCCTCCCCGTGCTGATCTTCGCTGCCATGGCCCGCCCCGGCATCCGCGGTCTCGTCGCCTTCGCCGCGGGCGGCCTGCCGCCGGTCATCGGGGTCGCCGCCTTCCACCACGTGGCCTTCGGCGCCGCCTGGCACACCCCCTACACCACCTTGGAGAACCCGGGCTTCGTCCGCGACATCGCCCCCGGCTTCATGGGGCTCCACGCGCCGACCCTGGAGGCCTTCTGGGGCAGCTTCTTCGTGCCCTTCAACGGCATGTTCTTCTTCTCGCCCTGGATGGCCCTGATCCTGCCCGCCGCGGCCTTCACCGCCTGGCGACTGATCCGGCGCGCCCCGGACCCCGCCCGCGCCGAGGTGGTGACCGCCCTGTCCGTGGCGCTCCTCTATACGATCTTCATCACCTGCCACAGCCTGTGGCGCGGCGGCTGGACCCTCGGGCCCCGCTACATCGTGGGCTTCGTCCCCTTCGCCGCCTTCGCCATCGCCGTCGCCGCGTCACGCCTGTCCGTCCGCGCCCCCCGCCCCACGGCCATCCTCCTGGGCGCCTCCGTCGCGGCCTCGGTCTTCGTGACCTTCACCTGCTCGCTGGTCAGCCAGGGCTTCCCCTTCGAGTTCTTCAACCCCTTCGTCGAGCTCGCCTTGCCCATGGTCCGCGACGGCTGGGTGGCCCGCAACGCCGGCAACCTCCTCGGGCTGCACGGCCTCGCCAGCGTCGCCCCGCTCCTGCTCATCGCCGCCGCGCTGGCCCTGGTCGCCCTGGCGGGCCCCATCATGGGGAGCGCCATCGCCCGCCTCTCCCGCGCCGCCGTCGCCGCCCTGCTCGCCACCGCCATCGTCGTGGGCCTCACACTCCCGCAACAGCCGTGGACCAAGGAGAAGGCGGACATGGCCCGCTGGCTCCAGGACCTCTGGGTGCCCCCCGACCAGAGCCCGGTCGCCCGCCGCCTGCGCGAGGCCCGAGAGCGCCAGCCCACCTGCCCCGACCCCGCCGTGTGCATCCAGCACGGCAACGATCTGGCCGCCCACGGAGACACGGCGCCCGCCCTGCGCACCTACCGGGCAGCGCTGCTCCCGTCGGGCGACGAAAACAAACGTTGATTCGAAGCCTTGTGGACAGCTCCTTCAACCTCGTTCTCTCCACTCTCCACGCACCCAACATTTCGGGCTTGAGTCCCACCGACCCCCCGCATAGGATGCGCGCTTCGCGCGGGCCAGCCTCGCCCTGCGCCCACGGAGGGACGATGGAACATTTCACGATGGACGGCTTCAAGGGCTTCCGGTCGCGCTTCGACGACATCCGGCTGGTCCACGAGCTGATGGAGGAGATCCCGAGCACGCTCGGCCTCGAGGCCACCATGCCCCCGTTCATCCTGCCGTACTACAACGGCGTCACCCCCGAGGACTGCGGCATCAGCGCCTTCCTGTTCCTGGCGGGCGGCCACTTCACGCTGCACACGTTCTCGTTCCGCGAGGTCTTCTTCGCGGACCTGGTCTACCCGTCCCCCTTCGACGCCCGGCGGCTCCGCTACCTGCTGGAGGCCGGCTTCCCCTGCGAGACGACGGTGGTCCACCACCTGCGCCGCGAGAAGGGCCGCGTGGAGGACCGCCCCGTCAACCCGGACACCGACTTCGGACCCCACGTCTTCCTGGACCTGGAGGACTACGAGGGCCCGTCCCGCATCGACGAGCTGTTCGACGTGTTCGACAGCATGCCCGCGCGGGTGGGCATGACCCCCATCATGCGCCCCTACATCGTGCGAAACCGCACCCCCGACGGGCGCAACGTCACCAGCGCCATGACCATGATCGCGGAGAGCCACATCTGCATCCACGTCTTCCCCGACGAGCGCAAGGCGTACCTGGATGTGTTCTCCTGCAAGTTCTTCGACCGGGAGGCCATGGTCCGCGAGCTGCGGGCCCTGTTCCCCGGGAAGGCGGTCAACGACGCCCTGGTCCCCCGGGGCTCCGCCTTCACGACGCTGCGCACGGAGCGCCTCCCCGAGCACGAGAAGTCCAAAGCCTGGCTCTCGTCGCTCCGGCACCTGCAAGGCGCTTGGACTCACCCAATCAGCGAACCCCCTGGAGGATGACGATGGCTGAGAAGTTCAAGAAGGTGGTCCTCGCCTACTCGGGCGGGCTGGACACCTCGGTGATGCTCCACTGGCTCAAGGAGACCTACGGCTGCGAGGTCATCTGCATGACGGCGGACGTCGGTCAGGCGGAGGAGCTGGACGGCCTGGAGGCCAAGGCCCTCAAGACCGGCGCGACCGGCTTCCACCTGAAGGACCTGCGCGAGGAGTTCGTGCGGGACTTCGTGTTCCCGGCGATCCGCGCCAACGCCATCTACGAGGGCTACTACCTCCTCGGCACGTCGCTGGCCCGCCCGATCATCGGCAAGGCGCTGGTCGAGGTGGCCCAGGCTGTCGGGGCGGACGCCATCTCCCACGGCGCCACCGGCAAGGGCAACGACCAGGTGCGCTTCGAGCTGACGGCCTACTCGCTGAACCCCGAGATCAAGGTCATCGCCCCCTGGCGCATCTGGGACATCAAGTCCCGCGACCAGATGATCGCGTACTGCAAGACCCACGGCATCCACACGACGTCGACGGCCGAGAAGCCGTACTCCATGGACCGCAACGTCATGCACATCAGCTATGAGGGCGGAATCCTGGAAGATCCGTGGCGCCAGCCCGATGAGAGCATGTTCCTGACGACCTGCTCCCCGGAGGCCGCCCCCGACGAGCCCGAGTACATCGAGCTGGGCTACGTCGACGGCACGCCCGTGCGCCTCAACGGCAAGGAGATGGCGCCCTACGAGCTCTTGACCGCTCTGAACGCGCTGGGCGGCAAGCACGGCGTCGGGCGGGTCGACATCGTCGAGAACCGCTACGTGGGCATCAAGAGCCGCGGCGTCTACGAGACCCCCGGGGTGACGATCCTGCACCGCGGCCACCACGCCGTGGAGTCCATCACGCTGGACCGGGAGGTCCTGCGCCTGCGCGACTCCCTGGTGCCCAAGTTCTCGGAGCTGGTCTACAACGGCTACTGGTACTCCCCCGAGATGGAGCTCCTGCTCCGCTTCATGGCGGACATCCAGAAGGGCGTCACCGGGACCGCCCGCATCAAGCTCTACAAGGGGCAGGCGACCATCGTCGGGCGCAAGGCGCCGAACTCGCTCTACAACCACGAGTACGTCACCTTCGGCGAGGACAAGGTCTACAACCAGTTCGACGCGGAGGGCTTCATCAAGATCAACGCGCTGCGCCTCAAGCTCTACAGCTACCGCAAGCGCAAGGCGATCATGGACCCGCAGAACGCCCCGGACCTGGCGCAGCTCGTCGACGGCTACATCGAGTAGCGCGGGTCCGTCGGGGGAGCGGACGCCCCTCCCCCGGCGCTCCCGATCACCGCTTCCCCTTCATCCCCAGCAGATCGTCATAGTCCAGATCCTCGTAGGGGGTCGCGCGCCTCGTGTTCGCCCGCTGCGTCTGGTAGCGCGCGAAGGCCTCTCGGGCAAAGGATTCGCGCGCTTCCGTGGACGCGCCCTCCAGATCCAGCTCCATGGCGTCGGCGTGGGCCTTCGACAGGTTGAAGTCCACGTGGCGGATGGTCTCGGGGTCCATGCCCTGCTCGGTCAGCCACGCCATGATCTGGGCGGAGTCTGCCCCGAAGTGGCGGGCCGTCTCATGGAGGTTGCGGAAGCGGTAGTTGAAGTGCTCGTCGAACCCCAGGTGGTAGAAGGCAAACAAGCTGAAGGGGTCGGGGCGCATGGGCTGTATCTCCTGCCGTCCGGCGATCTCGAAGTAGGGGGTCTCTGCGGGCCATGCCGTGGCTTGCGCTCGACCGGGGTCTGACAGTATGTTCGCCGCACTGAACGAGGCAAGTGAGGCCAGGTATGAAGACGTGCCCATCCTGTGGGAAGCCGCTGTCACCGTCGGCGTCCTTCTGCCCCTTCTGCGGGTCCCGCTTCAGCGCCGACGGGCGGACCTCAGCGCGACGTCCGCCGTCCGCAGGCGCGGCGCCACGAGCGTCCTCCCCCGCCCCAGCACACCAGACGCCGGAGGCGCACCAGGAGCACGAGGCGGAGGAGCCCGGCGACGGCAAGACCATGGTCCAGCCCATGACGCCGGAGATGCTCGCCCAGCTCTCGGCTCTGCGCATGGAGGCCGAGCGGGCACCCAGGGCTGCGCGGGTCACCGAGCGAGTGCCTCCGCCCGCGGCACACCCACGGCCCGCCGCGGCGCCCCACCCCGCGCCTGCGCCGCACGAGGACTCCCTGGAACCGGACGCCTCGACGCGCATGCTGGACCACGCCTCCATCCAGGACCTCCTCCCTCAGCGGGCCCCTGCCCCCGTGGCGGACGACGGGTCCACCCGGATGCTCGACCTGGCCACCCCGGCGCCGCGCCCTGCCGGGCCCCAGGCGGCCGGAGGAGCGCACGTCGCCCACCAGGTGCAGGGGCAGCAGGCCCAGGGGGCCCCGGCCGCACAGGCGGCGCCAGCCCCGGCTGCGTCCCACGCGCAGCGCGCCCCTCGCCCCCAAGACCAGGCGCGGGCCACGAAGACGCCCCCGGTGGCCCCCGACCAGGCCCCCGACGAGTCCGCCATCACGGGCCTGCCTCGACTCCCGGTCTCCCCGGAGGACGCCGTCGCGGCCCCTGCGGCCGCCAAGCCCCTGCAGCAGCTCGGCTATGCGTTCCGCCACCTCAAGGCCATGGGGGTGATCCGCCTCGCCGAGCACACCCTGGACCGGCGCGCCGCGTTCCTGGAGGAGGAGCACGGCCGCACCTTCGAGGAGCTGGGCTTCGCGCTGTGGCGCGCCGGAGTCCGCGTCCGCGGCCTCGAGGACGCCTACGCGACCCTGGACGCCTTGCGGGGACGCCGGGAGGAGCTGGAGGCCGCCGTCCGCGAGCAGGAGGGCGCCGTCGCCCAGGAGAAGGAGGTGATCAAGTCCGAGCTGGACGAGGCGGCCCAGGCCGTCGCGGAGTCCGACCGGTCCCTGGCGACCCTGGTCGCGAACCTGCGGGCGGTGGACACGGAGCTGGCTGCCGCGCGCCGCGACCAGAGCCTCCACAAGCGGGGGGCGGAGGCCGCGAAGAAGGAGATCGCTGCGCTCAAGGGCGCCAAGGGAGGCGCGGACGCGGGGCGCATCGCCGCGCTGGAGGCCGACGTGGCGCGCCACGTGGACTCAGCCGCGCCGCTCGACGACCTGGTGGCCACCCTGCAGAAGCGCCGCTCCGAGCTTGCGACCGCAGAGAACACCGTGCGCGAGAAGGTCGCCCCCCTGCGCCAGCAAGAGTCGCGGCTGCTCGCCCGCATCGCCTCCAAGGACCGCGAGGTGGTCGCCCGCACCCACGCCACCCGCGAGCAGCTCACCGGCGTCGCCAAGGAGATGGCGGGGCCCGCGCGGCGCATCGGTGAGGCGGCGGACGCCAACCGCGGCGCCTTCCCCGCCTACGCCCAGGCCTTCTTCAAGCTCGACGCCATCGAGATGGTGCGGGCCTGGGACTCCACCCTGCGGGAGCGCTTCCGTGAGGCGCGGACCCACCTCGACGACGCCCAGGCCAAGAAGGGGTGGATCGTGTTCAGCGCCGTCGCCGGAGTGGTCGTCGTGCTGCTCGTGGTGCTGTCCGTCCTCCTCTGAGCCACAAACTATTTGTAATCGCTCGCTTTTTTCAATTTCCTCCATGTTTTTGACACGGCGCATCGTTGCGCTACTCTCGCCCGTGCCCTGAAGACGACCGGCACGCACCCGCCGGGCACCGTGTCAGAAACGACACGGAACGTCTTCAGCGGTGACGCGGCCTTCATCCACAGCCTGCAGAGCGCCAATTCCCCTGGGGCACCGGGGCTGTGGATGAAGTGCGCGTGTCTCTGGCGCTCGGATTGCCATGGTGGCAACACCTTGATTTGAGGGCGGAAACAAGGTTTCGATTGACTGGCACGGAGCTTGAAGCTACCACACGCGGGCTGACATCGCGCGCCGCTTTCGAGCCGCGGTCGGTCCGAGGGAGGTCGGTGAGATGGAGATCCTGGTCGTCGGGCTGTGTACGCTGTGCGGAGTGGGCTTGGCCGTGGGCATCACAAAGGCGAGCCTGGAGCTGATCATCAACCTCATCCCCGCCCGCAACGACGCCCCCAATGCTCCGGAGCCGGAGACCCGCTGATCCGCCGGGGCCCGCCGCCTACAGCCAGTACCTCACCGCGTAGAACAGCCGCTCGAGCAGCCGCTGCCAGAGCCCCCGCTTCTGCCAATCAGCCTGCCGCACCTCCGTCGCCCGCGACAGATCCTCGACGAACGTCCGCTCCATGGCCCGCCCGATGCGCTCGTCGTAGACGATGACGTTCGCCTCCTGGTTGTGGAAGCGGCTTCGCGGGTCCAGGTTGGCGCTGCCGATGGTCACCCACCCGCCATCGACGACGCAGGTCTTCGAGTGCAGCATGGTGCCGCTCCACTCGAACAGCCGCACGCCGCTGCGCAGCAGCCGCCCGAACGTCGCCCGGCTGCCGTAGTACATGGCGGCGACGTCCGTCTCCCCGGGGACGACCACGCGCACGTCCACGCCTCGGCGGACGGCGTTGGCCAGCGCGCGCACCAGGCCCCGGTCCGGCAGGAAGTACGCGTTGGCCACGTAGATGGTGCGGCGCGCCCGCCTGAAGGCGTGCAGGTAGGCCCGGCGGATGCGGCCGCCGGTGCGGGCCGACCAGGTGCCGACCACCTCGACCGCAGAGGTCCCGCGGGGGCGCGGCGTGTCGACGTGCCCGACAGCCCGCTGCTTGTCGTGGTGGCGCCACCAGCACCGCAAGAACAGGCGCTGGAGCTCCCGCACGGCCGGCCCCTCGATGCGGGCGGTTGTGTCCCGCCACAGGGACTGTCCGGCCGCGTCGAGGGCGTAGTACTCCTCGCCCCAGTTGAGGCCCGTGCAGAACCCCACCTCGCCGTCGATGATCAGGAGCTTCCGGTGGTTGCGGTTGTTCCAGCTCCAGCGGGGCCGCCACGGCGCGATGGGCCGGAACTCAAGGACCTGCACCCCGTACCGCTCCAGGTGGTCGAAGAGCGACACGTCCGTCGCGATGCAGCCCGCCGAGTCGTAGGTCAGGCGTACCGTCGCGCCGCGGCGCACGGCGGCGACCAGCGCCTCGGCGAGGCGCCACCCCACGGAGTCGCTTCGCAGGATGTACGCCTCGACGTGTACGGAGTGTCGCGCCGCGTCGATGGCGCCGAGCATCGCGGGGATGGCGTGGGGGCCATCGTGGATGACGGTCACGCGGTTGCCAGGGAGGATGCGCGCCGGCTGGCGCGAGTACCTCGCCAGGTCGCGCGTGGGCGCATGGCGCGCGCCGCGGGCCATCGGCTAACGCCCCACGGCCTTCTTCCACTGGCCGTAGTCCTCACCGATCTTCTTGCCGGTGATCTCCTGCAGCGCCTGGACCGCCCGCTCCCGCACGACCACGTTCGGGTCCTGGACACGCTCCACGATGGCGCGGACGGCCTCCTTCGCCTTCATGCGCTTCAAGGCGCTCACGGAGCGGAGGCGCACGCGGGTCTCCGGGTCCTCCATGGACTTGATCAGGGGCGCGACGGCCCGCTTGTCACCGATCTGGCCCAGGGCCCAGGCAGCGTTCTCGCGGGCCGTCAGGCGCGGGTCCGTCTCGAGGACCGTGATCAGGGGCCCTACGGTCGCCTTGTCCGCGTAGGTCACCAGCGCCCGGGCGACGTTGCTCCGCACGTCGCCGTCCGCGTCGTGGAGCACGACGTCGATGAGGGCTGCGGACGTCTCCGGCGAGTGGTCCTCGAGCAGCACGAGGATCTTCGCCACGTTGGAGCGCACGTTGGGGTCCCGGAGCCACAGGGCTTTGCGCAGGACGGTCGCGATGGAGTCACGCCCCTTGATGGTCTCGAAGACCTCCTTGGCCTTGTCCGGGTCGGAGAGCTTGCGCAGCTCCGCCAGCAGCGCCTCGTCCGCGCTCACCGCCTCCTCGGCCAGGTACACGGACTTGAAGCGCGCGAGGGTGGGCTCGCCCTCGGGTGCGCCAGGCACGGCGCCGAGGAGCGCCGGGTTGATGGGCGGCTCGGGCTCCGGGGCAGGCTCCACCTTGGGCGCGGGGGGCCGCTCGGGTTTGGGGGGCGCCGGCTCCGGCGCCGTCGGGGTACAGGCAAGCGTAGGGATCGCGAGCAGGAGCGCGTGCCATGGTGCCAGCTTCACTTGTCCCTCCTCGTCGTTCGACGCTTTCGAGTACCACAGGCCGCCGAGCCCGTCTACGTTCGCGAGGGGGGGCGCCCACCTTGACCGCCAGGGCCTCGCCCACTAGGATTCCGACCGCGTTGGGCTTTCCGGAGAGCGTCTCACATGCCTCGCAGCTTCTCCTTTCGTGGTCGTCCGGCGGCGCTCCAGCGCCTCGGCTCCGACGACTTCGACTTCCTGGTGGTCGGCGGCGGCGTGACCGGCACCGGCATCGCCCGCGACGCGGCCCTGCGCGGCTTCCGCGTGGCGCTGGTCGAGCTGGGCGACCTGGCCAGCGGCACGAGCAGCAAGTCATCAAAGCTGGTGCACGGCGGGCTCCGCTACCTGGAGCAGTACGACTTCAAGCTGGTCATGGAGGGCACGTCCGAGCGGGCCCGCCTCATGGCGCAGGCGCCTCACATCGTGCGGCCCCTGCCCTTCCTGTTCCCGATCTACGACGGCTCGTCCAAGGGGCCCTTCCTCGTGCACCTGGGCATGTGGCTCTACGACGCGCTGGCGCTGTTCCGCAACTACCGGAAGCACCAGAAGCTGGAGGCCGACGAGGTCGAGGCTGCCGAGCCCACGCTCAATTCGAAAGGGCTCCTCGCGGGGATGCTCTACTACGACTGCATCACCGACGACGCGCGCCTGACGCTCGAGAACGCGATGGCCGCCCACCGGGCCGGGGCCTGCGTGCTCACCCACACCCGGTTCTCGGAGGCGCTGCGGGACGAGCGCGGCCGCATCACGGGCGCCGTGTGCGAGGACCTGCTCAGCGGGCGCACCATCGCCGTGCGCGCGGCGGTGATCGTGCAGGCGGCGGGCCCCTGGACCAACGACGTCCTCGGCCGCACCAACGGCCGACCGACGGCCATGGTCCGGCCGACCAAGGGGGTCCACCTGGTGTTCCCCCGCGAGGTCCTGCCGGTGCACCATGCGGTCGTCATGAGCGCGGTGCGCGACGGGCGCGTGGTGTTCGCCATCCCCTGGGAGCAGAGCACGGTGGTCGGCACCACGGACACAGACTACGACGGCGACGTGGACGCCCTGGAGGCGACGGCGGAGGACGCGGCGTACCTCTGCGAGACCATGGCCCGGTACTTCCCCGATCATCCCGTGACCCCGGCGGACGCCATCTCGACGTGGGCCGGGCTGCGTCCCCTGGTGCGGGAGGACGACGCGTCCCCCTACGACACGTCCCGGGAGCACACCATCGTCGTCGACCCGCGCGGGTCGGTCACCATCGCGGGCGGCAAGCTGACCACCTACCGCAAAATGGCCGACGAGTGCGTGGTCGAGGCGATGGCGCTCCTGCCCGCGTCGCGGCGCCAGGGGCTGCGGGAGTGCCGCACGGCCAACGCGGTGCTCCCCGGTGCCGAGGGCTTCGACTACCGCACCGACCGGGAGGCCGCCCTCGGTGAGGCGCGGGCCATGGGCCTCGACGACGACGTGGCGGAGCACCTGCTGCAGACCTACGGCGCCGCGTGGCGGGCCGTGGCCGCCCGGGAGGGCGGTCGCATCGTGCCGGACATGCCGTGGATCTGGGGCGAGATCGACCACGCCGTCGAGGCGGAGCTGGCGATGACACTGGACGACGTCCTGGTCCGGCGCACCCACCTGCACTTCCACCTTCGTGACCAGGGCCTCGCCATCGCCCCCGCCGTCGCGGCGCGCATGGGGCGCCTCATGGGCTGGAGCGACGACGAGGTCGCCGCCCAGGTGCGGCGCTTCTGTGAGATCGTGACCCGCGGCTCCGCGTTCCGCTCACCGGTCCCCGCCGCGACCACCGTTTCGGAGGCCCACCCATGCGCCTGATGCCTCTCGTCCTTCTGGCCGCGGCCCTCGGAGCCGGCTCTGGGTGCAGCGACCCGTGCAAGAAGCTGATCGAGCGCCTCTGTGAAGAGATGAAGGACGAGAGCAAGTGCGAGGAGTGGACCGAGAAGGTCAAGGCCGTGGACAAGGCCACCTGCGAGGCCTCGCTCCAGGCCCTCAAGGCCGCTACCCGGTAGGGGGAAGCGGGCGGACCTCCATGCTGAAGGCCGTCCCCTCGTCGCCCGCGTGCTCTTCCAGGAACTCGTCGAGGAACCGCGCTACCTGCTCTCTCTGCTCCAGGATGAACACGGTGGGAAGGTCGTATGGCTCGATGAAGGGCGCCCGGTCGGCGGGCGCATGCTCCACGAACACGCGCAAGAGGACCTCCTGCCCGAGCAGGCGGTCCAGCGCGGCGGCGTCGATGGCGGCGAGCAGGGCGGGGTCGAGCTTCACCGGCACCTCCGTCTGGGGGGACCGTAGCGCAGGGCGCGGCGCGGGGCAAGCCGCGTGACGGGGCGCATCTCGCCCACGGCGCTGATCCTGACCGCGTTCGCCGTGGGGGTCTCGACCCTGCTGCTGAGCGAGTCCGGCGAGCCTGACCGGGGAGCGGTGCTGCGCCTCGGGCTCCGGGACGTGGTCTCGTCCATCGAGGCCACCGGCGCGGTGTCCGGTGACCTGGCGCTGGACCTGGTCCATGCGGTCTCCGAGGTCGTCGATGCGGCGCCCGCGACCGACCCCACGTGGGTCGCCGCCGCCGCCACCCTCGCCGCCTACGGGCAGGACGAGGCCGCGGCGACGTGGCTCGGACACGTGCGGGAGCCGTCGGACGCCTCGCGGTTGTTGGGGCGGCTCGTGAGCCCGGCAGGCGCAGGGGGGGACTCGGCCAACTCCGCGACGGAGGCAGCGGTCGACGCGGCCACTGACGTGCCAGCCCCCGGGGGTGAGATCACCCGCGCGACGACGGCCCTTCAGGACGACCTCCAGACCGTCCTCGACCTGGCCGACGTACCCCGGCTCGCACGCCAGCGCCTGACCGTCCGGGTCCTGCGGGCCGCAGGGGACACGGAGCGGGCGGACGCAGCCCAGGTGGCCGTCGACCGGGACCGGGACCGCATGCTCGTGCGCATTGGAGGTGTGGCGGGAGTCCTGCTGCTCTCTGGAGCCGTGGGCCTCGGGCTGTGGGTCTTCGCACGCCGGATTCGTGAGCGCCTTGCCCGGCGCTTCGACGGGCTGCCCGGCGCGCCGCCGTTCGTCTTTCGCGGCGCGGCCATCTACACGGCGCTCGTCGGCTGGTTCAGCTTCCACCTGGCCATCAGCATCCTGCTGCCGTTCGTGCTCCTGCCGACCGGGCTCCTGGACCAGGAGCCCGCGCTCCCCATCGCCCTCGCGACGGCGGCGTCCGGCCTCTTCGGGCTCGCGATCATCCAGCGGCTCATCGGCGCCGCGCCCCTGCTCTCGACCCTCGGCGTGCACGTCCACGGCTTCCGGGGCGGCACTCCCCACGCCGCCGTCTGGGGCTGGCTGTTCTACTGCATGTCGCTGCCCGCCTGGATGTCCGCCGCCTTCGTCAACAATGCCCTGGTCAGCGACGAGACCGTCCTGACCAACCCGGTCATCCCGCTCCTGGCCGAGGCGAGCAGCCCGTCCGGCTTCGCGCTCCTGATCCTGTCCGTTGGCGTGCTCGCGCCCTTCTTCGAGGAGGCCTTCTTCCGCGGTTTCCTGTACCGGGCGCTCCGGGATCGGCTCGGCGTGGTGGCGGCCGTCGCGCTGAGCTCGCTGGCCTTTGCGTTGGTCCACCTGAGCTTCCAGACGGTGCTGCCCCTGTTCGCCCTCGGCTGCGTCATGGCGCTCGCCTACGAGTGGACCGGGAGCCTGGTGCCGTCGATCATGCTGCACTCCGTCAACAACGTGGTCAGCGTGGCGCTGGTGCTGGCGACCATGTCGTGAGCGCCGCCGGCCGCCCCAGGTCGCCCTCCGCGGCGTGATTGTGCCGGCGAGGGGCCCCGGAGTAGGATGCGCGCCGTGAAGCGGCACTGGCCCATCGCGCTCGCG